>PLAK01000138.1 GCA_003134115.1 Candidatus Changshengia sp. | reverse complement strand
TCTGCCCCTGACGCCGGCGGGGTCACGAAGACTATCCTCGGGCCATGACCTTCATCGAATCGATCTCCGCCCAAGAGGTTCTCGACTCCCGGGGCAACCCGACCGTCGAAGTTCACGTCGAGCTGGCCAGCGGCTTCGAGGGCCAGGCCATCGTCCCGAGCGGTGCCAGCACGGGCATCCACGAGGCCGTCGAGCTGCGCGACGGCGACGCCTCGCGGTACGGGGGCAAGGGTGTGCTCAAGGCAGTCGACAACGTGGTGGAGGTGATCGCCCCCGAGGTGATCGGCATGGACGCCCTCGACCAGGGCGCGCTGGATGCCCGCCTCATCGAGCTGGACGGGACTGAGAACAAGAGCCGGCTGGGCGCCAACGCCATCCTCGGCGTCAGCCTCGCCAGCGCGCGGGCCGCCGCCGAATCCACCGGTCTTCCCCTCTATCGCTACCTCGGCGGCGTCGGTGCCGTCACCCTCCCCGTGCCCCAGTTCAACTGCCTCAACGGCGGTGCCCACGCCCAGACCTCGGTGGACTTCCAGGAGTTCATGTTCATCCCCCTCGGGCTGCCGAGCTTCGCCGAGGCCCTCCGGGCCGGGAGCGAGTGCTTCCACGCGCTGCGCGCCGTGCTCAAGGCCAAGGGACACAGCACCGGGCAGGGCGACGAGGGCGGCTTCGCGCCCTCCCTGAAGCACAACGAGGAGGCCGTCGAGGTGCTCGTCGAGGCCATCCTCAAGGCCGGCTACGTGCCCGGCAAGGACGTCGGGATCGGGCTCGACCCGGCCGTCTCCGGGCTCTACCACGACGGCCACTACGTCCTCAAGGGCGAGGGCCGGACGCTCGGCTCCGTCGAGATGGTCGAGCTCTGGACCACCTGGCTGGACCGCTACCCGATCGTCTCCCTCGAGGACGGCATGGCCGAGGAGGACTGGGACGGCTGGGCCGTGCTGACCGAGAAGCTCGGTGACCGCGTCCAGCTGGTCGGCGACGACAACTTCGTGACCAACGCCAAGCTCCTCCAGAAGGGGATCGACCTGGGAGCGGCCAACTCGGTGCTGATCAAGCTCAACCAGATCGGCACCCTCACCGAGACCCTCCAGACGGTGGCTCTCGGCCGTGCCCACGGCTACAACCCGGTGGTCAGCCACCGCAGCGGCGAGACCGAGGACACCTTCATCGCGGACTTCGTGGTCGCCATCAACGGCGGCCAGATCAAGACCGGGGCGCCGTCCAGGTCGGAGCGGGTCGCCAAGTACAACCGGCTGCTCCGCATCGAGCGCGAGCTGGGCGGCTCCGCGGTCTTCGCCGGCACGGGCGCCTTGCCGCGGGTCCCCAAGGCCAACTGATGCCGGTCCCGGCGAGCGGCCGGGGTGGACGGCGGTGACGCATCCGCCGAGCCCGCTCACGGTCGCCGCCCGGGCCGGGACGCCGGATCCGGCGCCGGGCGGGGTGCCCCTCGTGGAGCCTCCCTCGCTCGCCTCGGTCGACGCCTTTCCCGATCTCGAAGATCTCGACGCCGCGATGGCCGCGGGACGCGGGGGCTACCGCCGCTTCGGCAATCCGAGCGTGCACCGGCTGGAGGAGGCGCTCGTCGCCCTGGAGGGGTACGGGCTCCCCGAGCCGCCGGTATGCCGGGTCACCTCCAGCGGCCAGGCCGCCCTGCTCCTCGCCCTCAGCACCCTGGTCGGGCCGGGACGCCGCCGGGTGGTCCTCCTCCGTCCCTGCTACGGGGGCAGCGAGAGCCTGATCGCCGGGCCGCTGGCCGCCCTCGGGATCGAGCCGGTGATGGTCGACCTGCCGCCACCGGGGGAGGTGGCTCGCCAGCTCGAGCAGGTTCAGAAGGTGCTCACGTCGGAGGTCGCCGCCGTGGTGGCGGAGGTCATCGGCAACCCGCTCATGGGGCTGCTGGACCTCCCCGCCCTGGTGGAGCTCTGCCGTTCGGCCGGCGCCGCCACCGTCATCGACAACACCTTCGCAACGCCCTTCATGCTCCGGCCCCTGGAGCTGGGGGCGGACCTGGTCGTCGAGAGCCTGAGCAAGCAGCTCTCCGGGCATGCGGACGTGCTGGGGGGAGCGCTGGCGATCCGCGCCGGTCACCCCGCGGCCGACCTGCTCGCCGCCCATTCCCGATTCCTGGGCGCGGTGATGGCTCCGTTCGACGCCTTCCTCAGCCTGCGCGGTCTGCGCACCGCCGGGCTCCGGGCCGAACGCGGTGCGGCCGGCGCCGCGGCCCTCGCCCAGCTGGCGACCGCCCACACGGCGGTGGCCGCCGTCCACTACCCGGGTTCGCGCAGCCCCGAGGAGGAGGCGCTGGCCGCTCGGCTGCTGCCGCGGGGGCGGGGATCGATGCTGGCACTTGACCTCGGTGGCCGCGACCAGGCCGATCTGCTGCTCCGGGCCCTCCCCGAGGTCCGGCTCGCACCGTCACTCGGCGACGTGGCCACCACGGTCAGCCATCCCGCGCTCAGCTCGCACCGGGGGCTGAGCCCGGCCCAGCGCCGGTCCCTCGGCATCGGTGAGGGCCTGCTGCGCTTCTCGATCGGCATCGAGGAGATCGAGGACCTCACCGCGGAGCTGCGGGCGGCGCTGGACAGAGTGGCGGGTACCATGGGGCCGGCAAGCAAGTGAGGAGCACCTCCAGATGACCATCATCCGGTTCGTCAACGGTTCGGACGCCGCGGTGCGGCTCTCCGTCGCAGAGACCCTGGCCGCGCTCCAGGCCAAGCCTGGCGAGGCGGGTTTCATCGAGCTTCCGGGTGACGACGGCCCCATCCATCTGCGTCCGAGTGGGGTCATCGCCCTCTTCTCGGACGCGCGCAAGGGCAACGCCGGATTCCGGATGGGAGTCTCCGCCGCCGCCGACTGAGCCGTCGCCACCAGCCCGGGGACGGCACCCCGATGGCGGCCCGTTGTCGGTGCTCGGTGATAATGGCCGGAATGCCCAGTTGCGAGCCCCAACTCTCGATCGTCGCGCCGCGCCTGGGAGAGGGCCGCGTGAGCGTCCTGGCCGTGCGCCTCTCCGCCTACGCCCACTCCACCATCCGGCGCCTCGCCGAGGCCGCCCATCCCCACGAGGGCTGCGGGGTCCTGATCGGCAGCTGCGAGGGGGATGCGGTCCTGGTGCAGGAGGCCACCTCTGCACGCAACCTCTGGACCGAGAGGCTGGCCGACCGCTACGACATGGACCCGGCCGACATCCAGGCCGCCGACCGCAGCGCCCGGGCTCGGGGACTGGACACGGTGGGCTTCTGGCACAGCCACCCCGACCACCCGGCTCACCCCTCGCGGTTCGACTCCGACCGCTCCTGGGCGGGGTACGCCTACCTGATCGTCAACACCGTGGCCGGCGGGAGCGGCGATCTCAACGCCTTCGGCCGTGACGACGAGGCGGCCTGCCTGCAACCCATCCCGCTGCAGCTGGAGGCCGGTCAACCGTGAGCCCGCCCGCGGGGTCAGTCCGCAACCGGCGCAGCCGCCGGTACCACGACGACTCCGCCCTGGGCCCGGTGAGCGGCATCGTCACCATCGTCGGCCGGCCCAACGTCGGGAAGTCGACTCTCTTCAACCGCCTGACTGGGCAGCGGCACGCCATCGTCGACGAGACCGCCGGGCTCACCCGGGACCGCCTGTACGGGGTGGCCGAGTGGCGGGGGCGCCGCTTCACCCTGGTGGACACGGCCGGCCTCGATCCGGCGCTGATCTCCGAGGACCCGGGCATCGCCGAGCTCACCCGGGGCACCCAGCAGCAGGCGAGGATGGCCATCCAGGAGGCCGACCTCTGCATCCTGATGGTCGACGTCCGTGCCGGGGTGACCGGTCTCGACGAGGACATCGCGGCGATCCTCCGCTCCGGGGGAAAGCCGGTGATCCTCACCGGCAACAAGGCGGACTCGCCCACCGACCCCTACTACGCCCATGAGCTGTACCGCCTCGGCCTCGGTGAGCCGCGGCTGATCTCGGCGCTCACCGGCACCGACACCGGCGACCTGCTCGACGAGGTGGTCGAGCGGCTGCCCCCGGCCGAGGGCGAGGCCGCGGAGAGGGTCGACGAGCTGCGGGTCGCCATCATCGGCCGTCCCAACGTCGGCAAGTCGTCGCTGCTCAACTACCTGGTGGGGGAGGAGCGCGCGTTGGTGTCATCTGTGGCCGGAACCACGCGGGACGCGGTCGACACCGTCCTCGAGCACGGGGGCCACCAGATCCGGCTGGTCGACACCGCCGGTATCCGCCGCCGGGGTGTGGTCACCACCGACATCGAGCATTACAGCCTGCTGCGGGCGATGCGAGCCCTGGAGCGCAGCGATGTGGCGCTGGTCGTCGTCGACACCTCCGAGGGGGTGCTGGCCCAGGACCGGCACATCGCCGGTTACGCGGCCGATGCCGGCAAGGGCGTGGTGGTCATCGCCAACAAATGGGACCTGGTGCCCCAGGAGGACCGCATCGACCCGGAGACCCTGACCAAGATCTCCGCCGCCTTCGACTTCGTGCCGGGCGCGCCGGTGCTCACGGTGAGCGCCCTGCTCGGGCGCAATGTGGCCAAGGTGTTGGACACCGCCGAGCAGGTGGCGGCGGCGCGGGCGACCCGAATGCCGACCGCCGCGCTCAACCAGGTGCTCCGGGAGGCGGTGTCGAGCCGGCCGCCCGCGATGCACCGTGGACGCCGGGTCAAGATCCTCTACGCCGCCCAGGCGAGCTCCCCCAACCCGACCGTCGTCCTCTTCGTCAACGACCCGGAGCTGCTCCACTTCTCGTACCAGCGATACCTGGAGAACCGGATCCGCGCCGTCTTTGGCTTTGCGGGAGTCCGCCTCCACATGGTGATTCGCCGCCGCGCCGACAGCGAGGGCTGAGCGGGCCGGCTCCCGCCTGACGGCGGCGCGGCATCAGAGCCAGGGACGCCGCGACCTCCCTCCCCAGTAGTCGACGGGTGGCTCGGCGAGGTCGGGAAGGGCGGGGACCGCCAGGCCGTCGGCCCTCAGGTTGCTCTGCAGCTGAGCGACGGTGGCGGCGCCGCTCAGCACCACCGAGGCCCACGGCCTGGCGAGCGCCGCCGCGATCGCCAGCGCGTCGGGGACGGTCCCCGCTGCCGCCGCCGCGTCTCCCAGCGCGGACCCCTGCGACCCGGCATCTCCGCGGCCGGTCAGCCTCCCGTTGGCGACCGCCTCCTTGACGATCACCGCCCACCCTGCCTGGGCGGCCTCGGCCAAAGCGGGCTCCACCGATGGCTCGAGCAGGTTCCAGGTCGCCTGCACGGCGCCGAAGAGCGGCTCGCCTCCGCTGCGGATCTCCAGCGCGCGCCGGATGGTGTCGGCCTGGGACGGCCCGGAGGTCGTGATGCCGAGCCTGAGGCCGAGATCGCGCTGGCGTGCCAGGGCAGCGTGCAGGACCCTGTCCTCGAGCACGCCGGATTCGAGCGTCGCGGAATGGACCTGGTAGAGGCGGAGGTGGGCACCCAGCAGGGCGCGGCTCTCGGCGTGCTGGCGCTCGAATGTGGCCAGGGAGTGGTCCTTGACCTCGTGCACCGCCGCCGCCGGGTCCCAGCCGCCGACATAGGTGTAGCCCCACTTGGAGCCGACCACGACATCGTCCAGCCCGGTCCGGGCCAGCCAGCCGGCCACGAACGCCTCGGCCGAGCCATAGGAGCGGGCGCAGTCGAGGTAGCGGATCCCCGCCGCGTGGGCGGCGTCCAGGACCTCCCAGCTCCGGCGGCGGAAGGCCTCCTCGGAGCGATCCTCGCCGAAGTCGGCGGCGCGCCCGGTCGTGATGTAGGCCGGACGTCCGAGGGCGGCCATGCCCAGCCCGATCCGGCTCACCACGGGTCCGCCGCGTCCCAACGTCACCGTCTGCATGTCAAGACGATAGACCCCGCGGACGGCGGGCGGGAGACGTCAGCTGCCGGGGTGCGCCGCCCCTCGCGGACGGTCAGGGGTGGGCGGGGGACGGCCGCACGTGGCCGTTCTCCACGTACCATGCGAGCGCCCGCCGCAGCGTCTCCTGGAGCGGTGCGTAGGTGAATCCCAGCTCCCGGGCGGCGGGGGCGCCGTCGTAGGCGTGACCGTGGGCCAGGGTTCGCAGCATCTCGCGGCAGACCGGGGCACGGCGCCCCGCCGCCCGGAATCCGGCACCCACCATCGAGGCGGCGGCGACCGCCGGGCCTGGGGGGAGGAAGCGGATCGGATACGTGTGACCGGCGACCGTCCCCAGGGTGTGGACCATCTCCGAGATGCGCTGGGTGGACCCGCTGATCACGTAGGGGTGGAGCGGCTCGCCGCGGGTGGCCGCGAGCAGGTGCGCCTCGGCGCAGTCGGCGATGTCCACCAGGCTGACCGGCGCGTCGATGAGCCAGTGCAGCCGGCCGTTGGCGTAGCGGATCAGCCAGCGTGCGGTGCCGGTGGTCCGGCCCGGTCCCTGCACCGAGGAGGGGTTGAGGCACACCAGCTCGACGCCGAGCCGGGGTGCGAGCTCCATCACCTGGCGCTCGGCCTCGTACTTGGAGCGCTCGTACTCGGAGAGGAAGCGGCGCGGCCGGCCGTCCGGAGCGCCGGGCGGCGGCTGGCTGTCCAGCGTGGCCGCCGACGACGTGTAGACGATGCGGCGCACCCCCGCCCTGGCGGCCGCTTGCACGACGTTGACCGATCCGTCGACGTTGCTGCGCGTCAGCGGGGCGGGGTCGGGCAGGCACATCTTGTTGAGCCCGGCCACGTGGAAGACCAGGTCGCAGCCGCGCATGGCGCCGGCCAGGCCCTCGACGTCCAGGATGTCCCCGGTCACCGGCTCGGCACCGGCTCTCCGGAGCCGTTCGGCCGTCTCGGGCGTGCGCACCAGGGCGCGCACCTCGAGGTCGGCGCGGAGCAGTCGCTCGAGAACCGCGCCCCCGACGAATCCTCCGGCCCCGGTGATGAGGACCGGGGCGCTCACCTCGGGGTGGCCGGCGCCGAGCTGCGGAGGTTCGAGGCCGCCCACCGTGAGAGGTAGTCGGCGGCGGAGAGCACGGTCAGCGCGGCGGCGATCCAGAGCGCCCACTCGCCGATGCCGGTCGGGCCGAGGCGCTGGTCGACGCGGAGCAGCAGCAGGATGATGGCGACGAACTGGACCGCGGCCTTGGTGCGTCCGAGCTGGGACGATCGGATCACCTTGCCCGAGACCGCCACGGAGCCGCGCAGCCCCATCACCAGCAGCTCCCTGCAGACGATGATCATCACCGCCCACGGCGAGGCCTGGCCGATGCTGGTGAGGGCGATCAGGACGCCTGCCACCATCACCTTGTCCGCGGTCGTGTCCAGGAAGCTTCCGGTCAGCGTGCTCACGTGCCACCGGCGGGCCAGGTAGCCGTCGAGGTAGTCGGTGCTGGCGCCGATCGCGAAGACCACCGCCGCCCAGCGTCCCTGCCCCGAGAGGGCAAGGGCCGCCACCACCGGGGTGAGGACGAGGCGCAACCCCGTGGTGCTGCCCACCAAGGCGGTGCGGCCTCGTGAGCGGACAGCCGCGGAGGGGATGGCGCTCAGCGGGTTTGCCGGCCCACCGTCACTGGTGGGGAGCGGCAGCTGAGCTCCCCGTGGAGGCGCGGCGAGGGGGGGCCGGCGAGCCATGTCGGGGAGCAATGGTCGCACGTCCGGAGGTACCCGAGAGGAGGCCACGGACGGCCGCTCCGTCGGCGAGCCGGAGAGCTCTCCGCGCCAGCCGAACGCATGCTGCGGAGTCGGCTGCGCGCACCGCCTCCTTGATCCTCGCCACCGCCGGGACGGCCACGGAGAGCTCCGTCACCCCGAGCCCGATCAGCAGCGGGACGGCCTCGACCTGGCCGGCCAGCTCACCGCACACACCCACCCAGCACCCCCGGGCGCGTGCGGCCCGGACCGTCGCTGCGATGAGCCGGAGCGTGGCGGGATGGAATGCGTCCGCCAGGGCGGCGACCTCGGCGTTACCACGATCCGCGGCGAGCGTGTACTGGGAGAGATCGTTGGTGCCGATTGAGAAGAAGTCGACCCTCTCGGCGAGCCGGGCGGCGGTGAGGGCGGCGGACGGGATCTCCACCATGACGCCCACCGCGAGAGAGGGAGGTTCAGATCCTGCGGCCTCGGCGAGCAGGGCTCGGGCCGCGTCGACCTCGCCCGCACCCGACACCATGGGGAACATCACCCGCACCGGGAAGCGCCGCGCGGTCTCGACCACCGCGCGCAGCTGGGCGGTCAGCACCTCGGGCCGGGCCAGCCCGAGACGGATGCCGCGGAGCCCGAGGGCCGGGTTGTCCTCATGGACCGTGCGGAGGTAGGGGAGGGGTTTGTCGGCACCGACGTCGAGGGTCCTGATGGTGAGGGGGCGGCCCTCCAGGCGTGCGGCGATGTCCGAGTAGACCCGCTCCTGCGCCTCCTCTCCGGGCATGGACTCGGCCTCCAGGAAGAGGAACTCGGTGCGGAGCAGCCCGACCCCGTCGGCTCCGGCCAGGACGGCCCGAGAGGCCTCTCCCGGGGCTCCGATGTTGGCCGCCACCTCGATGACGACACCGTCCCGGGTCACCGCGGGCTGGTGAGCGGCGGCGGCGGCGCGGGCTGTCCGGCGCTCCTCGTCCCGGGTCTCCGCCCGCGCGCGCCGGAGCAGCCCGGCCGGCGGGTCGAGGACGAGCGTGCCCCGGCCGCCGTCCAGGAGCGCGCTCCGTCCTGGAGCCACCTCGAGCAGCCGGTCGCCCAGACCCACCACCGCAGGTATCCCGAGGGCGCGGGCGAGGATGGCGCTGTGCGACGTCGGGCCGCCACCCGCGGTGGCGATCCCCATGACCTGGGTGGGGTCCAGGGCCGCGGTGTCGGTCGGCGCCAGGTCGCGGGCCACCAGGATCCCTGCCTGGTGCAGGACGGGCGCGGGCCGGCCCAGCAGGCGGTGCAGCACCCTGCGGCTCACGCCCGCGAGGTCCGCGGCCCGAAGGCGCATGTTGGGATCGTCGAGCCTCTCCCAGGAGTGGCCCAGGCGGGTGGAGACCTCGGACCACGCCCGGGCCGCGGTGAGCCGCCGATCGTTGATCGCTGCCCGGGTCGGCTCCAGGAGCTCCGGATCCTCGAGGAAGAGCAGGTCCGCGTCGACGATCTCCGCCTCATAGCTCCCCGACCGCGCCCTGGTCTGGTCGCGCAGCTGCTCGAGGTCGCGGCGCGTGGCGGTCACGGCCAGCTCCAGGGCCTCGAGCTCCGCGGGCGGATCGACGGCCTCGGTATCCGGAACCGTCAGGTCGGCCTCCTCCAGGAACTGCAGGGTTCCGATGGCGATCCCGATCGAGGCGGGGATGCCGCGCAGCTCGCCCGCCAGGGCGGTCGCGGATGCCACCCCCCGGGGCGACGGCCCGGCGGTGGGTGGGGCGGCCGCGCTCGCCGGCGCGCCCTCCTGCCTCACCGCGGGCTCGTCGAAGCGGCGCGCGGCCAGGGCTTGCAGCGCATCGATCGCCTTCTGCGCGTCTGGGCCCGACGCCTTCACCCGCAGCTCGTGACCCTGGCGGACCTGCAGGCCGGCGAGGGCGTTGAGGCTGCGGGCGGTGACCAGCGCCGAGCCGGTGGTGACGTTGCCGGCCAGGACCTGGGCGTCCAGCCCTGCGGTGGCGCGGATCAGCCGTGCGGCCGGACGGGCGTGGAGACCCAGGGGGATGTCCACCGCGATGCGGGTCTCGACACCGGGCCCGTCGAGGTCCGGCCGGGCCGGCACCTGCGCACCCTCGACGGGGCCGCCGACCTGTGCGCGTTTGGCGTCGAGCGACCCCACGGCCTCGAGCGCGACGCGCTCCAAGGGCTCTCCCAACCGTGAGGTGACCGCGGCGGCCACGGCACCCTCGACCAGGGGGGCGGCACTCAGCAGCACGCCTTTCCGGTGCTCCTCGGGGAGGAGCTCGACCGCCATCTCGGCGGAGAGGAGGGCGCTGCCCAGGTCCATCAGCACCAGCACCCCACGCTCCGACCAGGCCTCCTCGATGGCTGCCGCCACCCGGACGGCGTCCGTTCCCAGCGCCGTCTCGGGCGGCGCCATGCCACCGGCCGCCACGATCCGGACCTCCTCCCCAGCCATCGCCCGGGCCAGCTCCGCCGCGCCCTCGGCGAGCTGAGCGCTGTGGGATACCAGGACCAGGCCGACCGGCGCCTCGCCCGGCACGGCGTCGGTGGCGTCAGTGGCCGCCATAAGCCCGGTGCAACAGCTCCAGGGGGTGGATCACCGGGAACCCGGTGGCCTTGGCGATGTGCCAGCGGCAGGTCTCGCTGTCGCAGAGCACCAGGTCCGGGGCGGTGTGCTTGATGTCCGAGAAGAGGCCCGCGCCGACCGCCATCGAGATCTCGTACTTCTCGCGCTTGATGCCGTAGGTGCCGCCGACCCCGCAGCAGTCCCGATCCAGCTCGACCAGCTTCAGGCCCGGCACCAGGGCCAGGACGTCGAGGGCGGGCTTGCCGATCAATTGATTCTGCTGCTGGCAGGGTGCGTGATAGGCGACGGTGAGCTCCACCGGGACGAAGTCGGTCTTCAACCGGCCCTGCTCGTGGAGGTCACGGAGGTACTCGAAGATGTCGTAGGTGCGCTGAGAGACGTCAACCAGCGCCGGGTCCTCGACGCCCAGGATCTCGCGCGCCTCGCGCTTCAGCATCAGCGCGCAGCTGGTCGAGGAGGCGATCACCGGGACCTCGCTCGGCGCGCTGCGCAGCTGGCGGGCGAGGCGGGTGGCGTAGGTGCGGGCGGCGGGGAAGTTCCCGTTGGACTGCAGGGGCAGCCCGCAGCAGCCCTGCTGGGGGATCTCCACGGCCAGCCCCTGGTGTTCGAGCACGGCGACGACCATCCGGCCCAGGCGGGGCTCGAAGTAATTGGTGCTGCAGCCATGGAAGTAGACGACCCGGTCCTGCGCCGGACGGCGCGGGTGGCGTCGCGCCCACTGCTGGAAGGTGCGCGGTGCGACCGTCGGGACCGCGGCCTTGCGGTGGATGCCGATGACGCGTTCCACCGGGAAGCGCACCAGGGGAGTGCCCATGGCCCAGTTGAAGAGCGGGCGTATCGGCCGGCCGAGCCGACCCATCACGTCAGGTCGAGCCAGCAGCTGGTCGCGCAGGGGGATGCCGCGCTGCTCCTTGAGCTGGGCCCGGGCACGCGAGTTGATCTCGGCGATCCTGACGTCCTGCGGGCAGACCCGGCTGCAGATCCCGCAGCCGGAGCAGTAGTCCACCGACCAGTCGGCCGAGAGGGGACCGTGACGGAACCGCTCCTCCTGAGGCCCCACGGTCTTGGGTCCCGGGAAGCGCTCGGTGACCGCCGCATAGGGGCAGGCACTCTCGCAGATGGTGCACTTGATGCATCCGTCGAGGGACGGGCGCACCCCCATGCCCTCGGTTTCCATCAGCAGGCTCATCCCGTCCACCTCACGCGGCATCCTCCCGGCGGCCACTCAGGATGGCCTCGGCGGCGTGCCAGCCGGTGGCGAGGCTCACGCCCTCGCCGGACTTCTCGCGCCAGGGGAGGGCGCCGGCCAGCACCGCGCCGGCGGCGTAGAGGTTGACGGCGTGGGGACCTCCAGCCACGCCCAGGGGGCGACCCTCGGCGTCGGTGCTCAGCCCGACCCGGTCCAGCGGGTGCTCCGCCAGGTAGACGTCGCCGAAGGGCTCCTGCCCCGGCGCCAGGCCGTGCACCGGCAAGCCGAACACGGGCTCCTGGAGCTGACCGTCGGGCTGCCGGACGATGCCGCCGGTGGCGAAGCCGCCCGTCGCTAGCACGACGAACCCGGTGCTGACCTTCACCGGGCGTGACGCCTGGGTGATGGTCACCGAGTCGACGGTGTCACGGTGGTGGGTGGCCGAGATGGCGGTGCTGCCCATGAGCAGCCGGCCGCCGGCGTCGAGGAGTGCCCGGCGCATGCAGTCGAAGAGCCGCAGTCCGGGAAGCGACGGGGGCAGACCGGGGATCTCGAAGACCGGCCGGCCGAGCCGCTGCTCCAGGTCGGCGTGTACCTCGGCGGCCCGCTCGCGTCCGAGCACCGCGGGCAGCCCCACCGCGGTGGCGTCCCCGAGCTGGGAATGGAGCTGAGCGGCCAGCCGCCGCCGGATCTCCGGGTCCTCCAGGCGGCGGGCCAGGCGGAAGGGGGGCATGTCGCCGGCGCTGCCCGGCCACTCGAGCTCGACCGCGCGCGTCCGGATGGCCGGCGCGGGTGCCGCCGCCGCCCGGCCCAGGTTGGCGGCGAGGAGCGCGGGATGGAAGTCGCGGAATCCGCGGATGCCGGCGATGAGCACCTCGCCACCAGCGCCGAGGTCGGCGGCGGCCATGCTGCGGGGTACCAGCGCCGTGGGGCGCAGGCCGCCCAGAACCGTCGGCACCCATTGGTTCCGCGAGAGCTCGCCGTGGTAGCCGAGCGGCTCGGTGGTCTTCACGAACCAGGCCAGGCTCTGCTCGAGCCCGGCCAGGCCGCTGATCCGGTAGGGGTGCTCGGGGTTGGCATCGAGGAATCCGGGCAGGGCGCCGCGAGGGCTCTGCACCGCTTCGGGGGCGAAGCCCAGGACGTCGATGGTCCCGCTGGCGAGGGGCAGGCACCCCTCACCGCTCGCCACCACCGTGACCCGCAGCCCGCCGCGGGCCAGGCGGATCCCGGCGGTCAGACCGGCCGTCCCGGCCCCGATCACTAGGGCGTCGGTGATCACCGCATCTCCTCCGGCCTGCGGCTCATGTGGGCAGGTGCTCGATGTCGAGCACCCCCTGGAAGATCCACGTGTCGAGTCGCGCCTGACGGAGCTGTTGACCCCAGAGCACCCGGCGCTGACCCTTCCACCGCTCCTGGACGAAGGCCCGCAGCGTGGCATTGGCCTCGGTGCGGTCGTACGCCCCGTGGCCGTGGAGGAGGCCGGCGATCCGGAAGGCGCAGAAGCCACCCTGGCAGGGCCCCATCCCGACCCGGAGGACCCGGCGCAGATCGTCGATCTGACCCTTCGGATGGACCCGCGCCGCCTCCAGCAGGTCGGCCTGTGACACCAGCTCGCATTCGCAGATCATGGGGTTGTCGGCCCGCCCTTTCTCGAAGTCCGCCTGATGGTCCGGCAACCGGTAGTAGTTGCTGCCGGTGCTGCCCGGCAGAGGGGTCTCCGCGGTCGTGCAACTCTTCTCCACACCCAGCTCCGCGCACGCGGCATCGACGGTGTCCTTGGCCATCAGCCGGAAGGTGGTCAGCTTGCCGCCCGCGATCGAGATCAGACCACCCAGAGCATCTCGCTGAGCGTGGCGGATCACGGCGTGGGAACGGCTCACCTCCCGGTCGTCACCAACGGCGGCGGCGGTCTTCGGGAGGAGGGGGCGCGCCCCGGACCAGACGCGGAGAGCCCGAGACCGGCTGAAGCCGGGGAGGAGGACGTCGCCTGCCGCCATCATCGAGGCCACCTCCTCCGCCGTGGCCTCGATGTCATCCGGATCCTCGACGGGCGTGTCGGTGGTGCCGATCACGCTCACGCTGTGGCTGGGCACCACAATATCGCCGTCTCCAGTCATGTGGCAGCGGTTGACCACGCAGTTGGCGAGCCGGTGGTTGATCGCCACCATCACTCCCTTGCCGGGCCGGACCGCAACCTCGCAGCCGGCCATCTGCGCCACCCGCCCGCTCCAGGCCCCGGCGGCATTGATCACGCACTCGGCCCGGACGTCCAACTCGTCGCCGGAGCGCAGGTCATGGAGGCGGGCGCCTGTCACCCGGTCACCGTCGCGCAGGATGGCCGTGACCGGGTGGTAGGGAAGGATCCGGGCTCCCAGCTGCTCGGCTCCCCGGGCGCAGCTCCAGATCAGCTTCCAGCTGTCGATGCTGCCGTCGCGCACCGCGAAGGCCCGCCGCACCGCCGGGGTCAGCCGGGGCTCACGGCGCAGGGCCTCGGCCGGGGAGATCTCCTCCACCGGGACCTCCGCGGCCGGGCATGCGGCGAGGAAACGGTCGGCGTAGTCGAGGTCGTCGAGCGGGGTGGTCACGAAGAGCCCGCCGGTGTCCTCGATGGCCGCGCTCGCCACGCGGCGCAGGATCACGTTCTCCCGGGCACACTCGCGGGCACCGGCAGGGTCGCGCACCACGTAGCGGCCACCGGAGTGGAGAAGACCGTGGAAGCGGCCCGCGGTACCGGTGGCAAGGTCACCACGGTCGGCCAGGATGACCTGGAAACCGCGCAGCGCGGCATCCCAGGCCACCCCAGCCCCCGTGGAACCGCCCCCGATCACCAGCAGCTGGCACTCGAGAGCTTCAGTCATGGTTCCCGGTTCAGTCCGATTGCCTGCCGGTCACTCGACCCAGTCGAAGGTGCGGGTGACGGCCTTCTTCCAGAGCTTGTACTCCTGCTCCCGCTTCGTGGGATCCATCTTGGGCTCCCAGGTGCGGTCGACCTGCCAGTTCTTGCGGAGCTCCTCGACCTCTTTCCAGAAGCCCACCGCGAGCCCGGCCGCGTAGGCGGCGCCGAGGGCCGTGGTCTCGGCCACCTTGGGCCGGATGACCGGGACGCCCAGCACGTCCGCCTGGAACTGCATGAGCAGCTCGTTGAAGACCATGCCGCCATCGACCTTGAGCGCGGTGAGGGCCACGCCGGAGTCGGCGTTCATGGCGTCCAGAACCTCGCGGGTCTGCCAGGCCGTCGCCTCCAGCACCGCGCGGGCAATGTGACCCTTGGTGACGTAGCGGGTGAGGCCTGCGATGACGCCGCGTGCGTCGCTCTTCCAATAGGGGGCGAACAGCCCCGAGAAGGCGGGCACGAAGTAGGCGCCACCGTTGTCCTCGACGGTCTTGGCCAGGGTCTCGATGTCAGCCGAGGTGCTGATCATCCCCAGGTTGTCGCGGAGCCACTGCACCAGGGCACCGGTGATCGCGATCGAGCCCTCGAGGCAGTACACCGCGGGTTGGTTGCCGATCTTGTAGCCGAGGGTGGTCAGCAGGCCGTTCTTGGACTGGACCGGCTTCGTGCCCGTGTTGAGGAGCATGAAGTTGCCGGTGCCNNNCAGGTTCATCAGCATGGTGCGGCTGGCGTTGGTCACGTCGGTCACGTGGACGCCGCCGTTGACCCCGCCGGTGAGGTTCCAGATGCACCAGCTGTCGATGTTGCCGAAGGCCAGGTCACCGGCCTCCGCCTTGGCCCGCAGCCCGTCGACGTTGTCGAGCAGCCATCTGACCTTGGGACCGGAGAAGTAGGTGGCCAGGGGCAGGCCGACCTTGGCCCGGAAGCGGTCCTGGCCGCCGTCCTTGGCCAGCTCGTTGCAGATGGCGGCGGTACGGGTGTCCTGCCAGACGATGGCGTTGTGGACCGGCTTGCCGGTCTTCTTGTCCCAGACCACCGCGGTCTCGCGCTGGTTGGTGATGCCCACCGCGGCAAGGTCCGAGGCCTTGAGTCCGGTCTTCTGCAGCGCGCCCTTGATCACTTCCTGAGAGCGCGTCCAGATCTCCAGAGCGTCGTGCTCGACCCAGCCCGGCTTCGGGTAGATCTGCTCGTGCTCTTTCTGGTCGATGCCGACCACTCCCCCGGAGTGGTTGAAGATCATGAAGCGGGTGCTGGTCGTTCCCTGGTCCAGCGCCCCAACGTATTCAGCCATATGCGTTCTCCTACTCCCAGCTCACGTATCAGCCGTGAATGCCTGTCGGGCCGCCCGGACCAGCAGCCAGGACGAGGTGGCCCCGGGGTCCTGATGCCCGGCGCTGCGCTCTCCCAGATAGCTGGCCCGGCCCTTGCGCGCCACCAGCGGGATGGTGGCCTGCATGCCCTGCTCGGCCGCCCGCTCGCAGGCGGCGAGCGCCACCTCGAGCGTGGCGCCATCCTGCGCCGACTCGCGCAGCGCGTCGGCGGCCGGTTGCAGGGCGTCGATCATGGTCTTGTCTCTGAGCTCGGCCTTGCCCCGCGCCCGCACCGCCTGAACGGCGGCATCGAGGGCCTGGCTCCACTCCTCTGTCGACAGCTCGGTCTTGCCCGTGGTCGCGGTGCCCAGCCCCAGGAAGAGGGTGCCGTAGAGAGGTCCACTGGCTCCGCCCACGGTGGAGATCAGGGTCATCGCGGTCGTCTTGAAGAGCTGCGACAGGTCGGCCCCCTCGAGGGAGCCGACCTTCGCCAGCACCGCCTGCATGCCCCGATCCATGTTGGTCCCGTGGTCGGCGTCGCCGATCTCCGAGTCCAACTGGGTCAGGTATGCCTTGTTCTCGGCTATGGCAGCGCCGAAGCCTTGCACGAATGAAAGTCCCTGGTCATACGTGATGGCCATCGTCGCTGCCCTCTAACCGATCTCTTCTGCGGTTCAGACTCCCCAGCGCAGGCCGGGGGTGTTGACGGGTGCGTCCCACAGCCTGGTCATCTCGTCGTCGAGACGGAGCAGAGTGATGGAACAGCCCGCCATCTCCAGTGAGGTGATGTAGGGGCCGATCAGCCGCCGCTCGATCTTCACGCCCACGCCGTCCAGGTAGCGCGCGAGCGCTCGATAGACGATGTAGAGCTCGATGAGCGGGGTGCCGCCCATGCTGTTGACGAACGCCAGCACCTTGTCGCCCCGCTTGAACGGCAGGTCCTCGACGATCGGGCGGGTCAGCATCTCGGTGACCTCGTCGGCGGTCGCCAGCGCGCGGCGCTCGCGACCCGGCTCACCGTGAATGCCGATCCCGATCTCCATCTCCTGCTCGCCCAGGTCGAAGGTCGGCTTGCCGGCCGCGGGCACGGTGCAGGAGGTCAGGGCCATGCCCATGCTCCGCCCGTTGGCGTTGACCCGACGGCACAGCTCGGCGACGTCCTTGAGCGAGGCATGGGCCTCCGCCGCGGCCCCGCAGATCTTCTCCGCGAGCACCGTGGTGCCGACCCCGCGTCGCCCGGCGGTGTACAGACTGTCCTGGACCGCCACGTCGTCGTTGATGACGACCGCCTCCACCTCGATGTCATCGGCCTTGGCGAGGTCCGCGGCCATCTCGAAGTTGAGGATGTCACCGGTGTAGTTCTTGACGATGTGGAGCACCCCGGCGCCGCCGCTGACCGCCTTGGTGGCCTCCAGGATCTGGTCGGGGGTCGGCGAGGTGAAGACCTCACCCGGGCAGGCCGCATCCAGCATGCCCATCCCCACGAAGCCGCCGTGCATCGGCTCGTGCCCCGAGCCTCCGCCGGAGACGAGCGCCGTCTTGCCGCTGACCGGTGCGTCGGCCCGCACCACGTAGTTGGGCGCGAAGTGCACCCGCACGAGGTCGGAATGAGCGGCGACGATGCCTTCCAGCTCCTCTTTGACAACGTCCTCGACGCGATTGATCAGCTTCTTCATGGTCGTTTCTCGCTACGCCCGGTCGGGCTGGACGTTGGACTCGGAACGGCCGATCTCCTCCGGCACTGCATCGGCCGCACCGGTCCGCGACTTGCGGGCGTGGAGCACATCACCGATGAAGAAGTCGTAGACGATGGCACCGACACAACCGCCGACGAGCGGGCCGACGATCGGAATCCAGAAGTAGTCGCTGAACGAGAAACCGGCGCCGTTGTTGAAGGTCCCGGGCAGGGCCACCTGGCCGTAGCCGGCGAAGAAGGCCCAGAGGCGCGGCCCGAAGTCACGGGCGGGGTTGATCGCGTACCCGGTGTTGGCTCCGAACGAGGTGCCGACCGCGAAGACCACGAAGCCAACGATGAGTGGCCCGAGGTTACTGGTCGGCGCCGAGTTGCGGGCGTCGGTCACCGCGAAGATGCCGACCACCAGCAGAGCGGTGCCCACCGCCTCATCGAGGAACGGTCCCCCGATGCTCCCATGGAAGTAGGCGGCGGGGAAGGTGGCGAAGATCGAGTAGGTGGCCAGCGCGTTCCCGGCCGACGGGACCAGGTGAGCTGCCGTGTTGTAGGCGGCGATGGCGTCGTGGTAGACCCACATCACCAGTGCCGCGGCGAAGAAGGCCCCGACGATCTGAGCGATCCAGTAGGGGACCACGCTCGCCCAGGGGAAGCGACGCCTGAGCGCCAGGGCCAGGGTCACCGCCGGGTTGAGGTGAGCGCCGCTGACGCCGCCCGCGACGTACACGCCGATCATGACGGCGAACGCCCATCCGAAGGTGATCAGCAGCCAGTCGCCGGCGGCGTTGAAGATGGTCGTGGACGTGGCGGCCCTGCCCGACCCAGGGAGGGCGGCGACCGCCATGGCGACAACCCCGTCACCGAAGGCGACCAGGGTCAACGTCCCGATGAACTCCGCCGATAACTCGCCCCACAGGCCGTGCAGACCGAATGTCTGCCGGCCTGCGCCGTGTATCGGTCGATACTCGTCAGCCATGCCAAACCCTCCAATTGGTCGTCCAAGCGATAACTTGGCTCACCTGTGGAAAACGGGCGGCGCTCCCGCACCCGTCGCACGACCCAGCCCGCATGCGCCAGCTCCTCCCTTCGCGAACCTCCGCCCCTCCCCTTGGGGGCGGTTGGGGTTCGGCCGGCCCTAGACGCGTTGGCCATTATCCGGTACCGTAGGGCATTGTCAACCCACTTCTCAGAATGCCCCACCGATCAGGTAGGGTACCCAGATGCCGCGGCCGATTCAATCGATTCAACGCGCCGCCCAGGTCATGCACCTGCTCTCCGGGCGGGCTCGACGGCTCAGCCTGGTGGAGCTGTCGGCTCAGATGGGCCTGCCCAAGGGGACCGTGTTCGGGATCCTGCGCACCCTCCAGCAGGTCGGATTCGTCGAGAAGGACCCGGACTCGGCCAAGTACCAGCTCGGAGCGGCGCTGCTCCACCTCGGCAGCACCTACCTGGACGGCAACGAGCTGCGCTCTCGGGCGCTCAACTGGGCGGACTCGCTGGCCGCTCGCAGCAACGAGACGGTGCGGATCGGCACCCTTCACGACGGCCGGGTGCTGGTGGTTCATCACGTCTTCCGCCCCGATGACAGCTACCAGGTGCTCCAGGTGGGCTCGTTGCTGCCCCTCCATGCGACCGCGCTGGGCAAGGCGCTGCTCGCCGCCAACCCCTACGTGCTCTCCGAGCTGGTGGGGGAGGAGCTGACCCGCTTCACCCCCTGCACGATCACCGACGCCAAACAGCTGGGCGCCGCGCTCAAGGAGGTCAAGAGGCGTGGCTGGGCTGCCGACATCGGGGAGCTGGTCGACGGCGAGGTCTCGGTCGCCGCGCCGATCACCGACCGCAGCGAGCGGACCGTCGGTTCCATCGCCATCTCGGGGCCGATGGAACGGCTGTGCGAATCGGAGCTCCCCCGCAGCGATCTGGTGGCGTACGTGCGCGAGTCGGCGCGGGCGATCTCTCGCGACCTGGGGGCGATCCCGTGGTAGCCGGGCGGCGCGCGCCGTGGGCGCCGGCCCGGGAGCTTGACAGTGCGCCGACCGCCCCGGAGACTGGGCGCCATGGTGGCGCTGGGCGGGTCCGTGTGACAGCTTCCGGCACGGCTCCGTCGGCATCGTCCCTGGGGGACGAGGCCGGAAGGGTGGTGGCCCCGTGACGGGCGCCTACGTGGCATCCATCGACCAGGGGAGCGCCTCGTCGCGCTGCCTGCTGTTCGACGAGCGCGGCCGGATCGTGTCGGTGGCCCAGAAGGAGCACCGGCAGCTCTTCCCCCGGCCCGGATGGGTCGAGCAGGATGCGGAGGAGATCCTCGGCAACGTGCTCCAGGTGGTGCCGGATGCCCTGGAGAAGGCCGGCCTCAAGCTCGCCGACCTGGCCGCTCTGGGGATCGCCAACCAGCGGGAGACGACCCTGGTGTGGGACCGCCACACCGGCCGGCCGATCTACAACGCGATCAGCTGGCAGGACACCCGCACCGACAAGATCGTCAACAGCCTCGCCGCCGAAGGGGGGAAGGACCGCTTCCGGGCCAAGACCGGGCTTCCCCTCACGACGTACTTCTCGGGGCCCAAGATCCAGTGGATCCTCGACCATGTGGAGGGGGCTCGGGAGCGCGCGGAGAGGGGCACCGTGCTCTTTGGGACCATGGACACCTGGCTGATCTGGAACCTCACCGGCCGTCACGTGACCGATGTCACCAACGCCAGCCGGACCATGCTCATGGACCTCCGATCCCTGGACTGGGACGACGAGCTGCTCGAGGCGATGAAGGTGCCCCGGGCGATGCTTCCGGAGATCCATGCCTCCTCCGAGCCGTATGGCGAGGCCGGTGCACCGCTCCGCGGACTCCCGGTCGCCGCCGCCCTGGGGGATCAGCAGGCGGCGCTCTTTGGCCAGACCTGCTTCTCAGCCGGGGAGGCCAAGTGCACCTACGGCACCGGCAGCTTCCTGCTCCTCAACACGGGCGAACGGTTGGTGGACTCCACCCACGGGCTGCTCACGACCGTGGGATGCCGGATCGCGGGCGAGCCCGCGACCTACGCGCTCGAGGGCTCCATCGCGGTCACCGGAGCTCTGGTGCAGTGGCTGCGCGACAAGCTGGGCATGATCTCCAGCGCTGCCGAGATCGAGACCCTCGCCCGGACCGTGGAGGACAGCGGTGGGGTGTACGTGGTGCCGGCTTTCTCCGGCCTCTTCGCGCCCCACTGGCGCTCTGACGCGCGTGGCGTGATCGCGGGCCTCACCGGCTACACCACCAAGGGGCACCTGGCCCGGGCGGTGCTGGAGGCCACGGCGTGGCAGACCCGCGAGGTCATCGAGGCCATGAACAGCGACGCGGGCACCGTGCTGCACGTGCTGAAGGCCGACGGCGGGATGACGGCCGACAACCTGATGATGCAGCTTCTCGCCGACTCCCTCGGCGTGACGGTGGTCCGGCCGATCGTGGCCGAGACGGTGTCCCTGGGCGCCGCCTACGCCGCCGGTCTCGCGGTGGGCTTCTGGCCGAACGTGGAGAGCCTCCGCGCCAACTGGCACAAGGCCGCGGAATGGCTTCCCCGGCTCGACCCTGAGACCCGTGAGCGGCGCTTCCGGAAGTGGAAGAAGGCGGTCGCGCGCAGCCTCGAGTGGGTCGACGACGACGACGAATAGGGCGTGATGGGGGCGCCCGAATCGCCCGCGTCCTCGCCTGGCCCTGAGCTGGGCGCCCACTTGACCTCGAGCCACACCCGTGCCGCTTGCATCCGGGCGTCCCTCGGCCGATAATCTGTGCGTCGGTGAGCATTTGCTCACAGCCGGAGTGTCAGGGTGGTGGGAGCATGCGGGAGGAGCTGCGCGAGGAGTTGCGCGAGGACGAGTACGAGCTCCTCGCCCGGCTGGCTCAGCGCTACTACGTGGACGAGCGCACTCAGGAGGAGATCGCCCACGAGTTCGCCCTCTCCCGGCCCAAGGTGCAGCGCCTGCTGGACCGGGCGCGCCGGTCCGGTGTCGTCGCCATCCACATCCAGGCGCCCCCGTGGCTGCGTCTGGAGCTCGAGAGCCAGCTTCGTGAGACATTCGGACTGAGCGACGCGATCGTCTGCTCGGCGCGCGCCGACCCGCTGGCGGAGCGCGAGGCGGTCGCGCAGCGTGCCGCGCGCTACCTGGAGCGGCGTCTCCATGACGGCTGCGTGGTGGCGGTGAGCCACGGGCGCGCGGTCGGCGAGGTGCCCCGCTTCTTCCGGCCGGGCAGCCGTCTGGACGTCACGTTCGTCAGCGCCATGGGGGGTTCCCCCGGCGTCGCGGCGCCCACCAACCCGAACGAGATCTGCCGCGCCCTGGCCGCTGGCTGCGGAGGAGAGGCGGTGAGCCTGTACGCGCCCGCCTATGTGGAGAGCGTCGAGATCCGGGACCAGCTGCTCGCCCAGGAGGCGATCGCCCAGACCCTGGACCGGGCCGCGCAGGCAACCGTGGCCCTGGTCGGCATCGGGGGCACCGACGACGGATGCACGATGGTGAGGTCGGGCTGTCTGACCACCGACGAGATCGCCTGGCTGCGGAGCCAGGGGGCGGTCGGGGACGTCCTGGGGAACTACGTCGACATCGATGGACGCCCCGTCGCGTCGCCGCACCAGGACCGGCTGCTCGCCCTGACCGTCGATCACCTGCGCAGCGTGGAGACGGTGGTGGCGGTGGTCAGCGAACCGGAGAAGCCGCGGGCGATCCTGGGGATGCTGCGTGCCGGGGTGATCGGCGTCCTGGTTGTCGACGAGGGCAACGCGCGGGCCGTTCTCGACCTCGCGGCCCATGAACCGGCGATGGCGGGTCGGGCGGGCGGTGGCCCCCGGCCATCCCAACGGGAGGTGTAGCTATGCCTGTCGTCACCACCAAATCCATTCTCCAGCGAGCCTTCCAGGAGAGGTACGGCGTGGCGGCGATCAACGTCGTCAACGACCTCTCCATGGAGGCGGTGCTGGCGGCGGCGGAGGAGCTGCGCGCCCCGGTGATCGTCCAGACGTCGGTCAAGCACGTGGTGATGACCGGGGTCGGCGTCATGTACGCGATGTGGCACGAGATGACCGAGAAGATCACGGTCCCGGTCGCGCTCCATCTCGATCACTGCCCCGACCGGGCCCTGATCAGCGAATGCCTGGCGATGGGCTGGAACTCCGTCCTCTTCGACGCCAGCAAGCTGTCCGTTGAGGAGAACATGCGCCAGTGCGTCGAGGTGGTCGATGAGGCGCGCCGTCATGGGGCTGACGTCGAGGGCGAGATCGAGGGCTTCAAGCGGACCGAGGAGATGACCGGCGACGAGGCGGAGCACGTCCAGTCGCTGAAGACGGTGGTCGACTTCGTGCGCGTCACCGGGGTGGACGTCTTCGCCCCGGCGATCGGCAACGCTCACGGCGTCTACGCGACCGCCCCTCACCTCGACAGCCAGCGCGTCACCGACATCGTCGAGGCCACCGGCATCCCGGTCGCCCTTCATGGCGGGACGGGCATGACGCCAGAGCAGTTCAGCGATCTGATCGGCCGGGGCTGCGCCAAGGTCAACATCTCGACGGCTCTGAAGATCGCCTTCATGAAGTCCGGCTACGAATACATGAGCGCGCACCCGGGCGTGTACGACCCACCCGCCCTCTTCACGGCGCAGCGGGCGGCCGTCATGGAGATGGCGAAGTACCACATCCGGCTCTTCGGGAGCGAGGGGAAGGCCTGGGCGTGAGCGCCATCATCTTCGACTGCGACGGCGTGCTCGCCGACACCGAGCGGTACGGCCACCTGCCGGCCTTCAACCAGACCTTCGCTGAGGTCGGGGTGCCGCTGCAGTGGTCGGAGGAGGAGTACGGCCGCAAGCTGGAGATCGCCGGCGGCAAGGAGCGGATGGCGAGCGAGCTGACTCCGGAGTTTGTCCGCGCCCATCACCTGCCCGCCGATCCGGAGGGCAGGGCGGCGCTGCTCGGCGGGTGGCACAGGCGCAAGACCCAGATCTACACGGAGATGGTGGCCGCCGGCAAGCTGCCGCCGCGGCCGGGCATCCGGCGGATCATCGGTGACGCGCAGGATGCCGGGTGGAAGCTGGCGGTGGCGTCGACTTCGGCGGAGCCGTCGGTGCGGGCGATCCTGGAGCAGGCGGCGGGCCCGGAGCGCGCTGCACGCTTCGAGGTCCTGCTCGCCGGCGACTGCGTCCCCCGCAAGAAGCCCGCTCCCGACATCTACCTGCTCGCCCTCGAGAAGCTGGGCGTGGCTCCGGACGGCGTGCTCGTCATCGAGGACTCGCGCAACGGCCTCGAGGCGACGCGTGGCGCCGGGCTGCGCTGTCTCATCACCGTCAACGGTTACACGGCCCACGAGGACTTCAGCGAGGCGGTGCTGGTGGTCTCGTCGCTGGGTGACCCCGGAGGGGAGAGGAGCGTGGTGATCGCCAACCGGAGCGATGCACGCCCAGGCGACTTCGTCGCACTGACCGACCTGGAGGCCTGCCTGAGGGGATAGCGGCTCAGAGATATTGGGAAGCAGAGGAGCACACAGGATGGCGGCGAGCGCAATGGATGACGTCGATCTTGTTCTGAGGACGATGGCGAAGACCATCGTCGACAATGCCGTCTACTTCGCTGAGCTGGACAGCGTGGTTGGGGACGGCGACTTCGGTTACTCACTCCGGAACGGCTTCGAGGTGGTGGTCAGCGACTACGACAGCTTCGACCGGAGCAGCGTGGGCGCGGTCCTCAAGAAGGTGGGCTTCGTGCTCTCCGGCAAGGTGGGCGGGGTCAGCGGTCCGATCTGGGGCACCGCGTTCCTGCGGGCGTCGCAGGCGGCCGGCGACAAGACCGAGCTCACCGCCGCCGACGTGATCGCCATCCTGCGCGCCGCCGTCGCCGGCATCATGCACCGCGGGGGGGCGTCGCTCGGGGACAAGACGCTCCTCGACGCCCTGGTGCCTGCGATCGACACCCTGGAGACCGGGCTGGCCCGTCCCGAGGCGGCGCAGGACCACGGGAGCGCAGCGCTCCAGGAGGCGGCGGAGGTGGCCACTCGGGCGGCCGAGGCGACCAAGCCGATGCTGGCCATGCGTGGCCGTGCCGCCTACACCGGGGAGCGGAGCATCGGGTCGGTCGACGCCGGGGCCACCGCCGTCGGCGTCATCTTGCAAAGCGTCAGCGCGGCTTGGCGTGAGAAATACCCTCAGAAGGAGACTGGCAGATGAAGAAATTCGTCAACGACCCGAGGCAATTCGTCCCCGAGATGCTGGAGGGGATCTTCCTGGCCAGCGGGGGCCGGCTCAAGTACGAGCCCAAGTACAACCTCATCTATCGAGCCGACATGCCCCAGGCGAACAAGGTCTCGATCATTCAGGGGTCGGGCTCCGGCCACGAGCCGGCCCACACCATGATCGTGGGCAAGGGCATGCTGGACGCAGCCTGCCCCGGAGACGTCTTCGCGGGACCGCCCGTGGAGTTCGTGTACGAGACCACCAAGCTCATGAACTCGCCGAAGGGGGTTCTCCACATCGTCAACAACTACACCGGTGACCGGCTCGCCTTCGAGCAGGGCCGGGAGATGTGCGAGATGGACGGCATCAAGGTGGAGACGCTGCTGGTCAACGACGACGTGGCCGTCAAGGACTCGACCTGGACGGTGGGACGACGCGGCGTTGCCGGCAACTTCTTCGTGATCAAGGCGGTGGGCGCGGCCTCCGAGAAGGGTGCGTCGCTCGAGGAGCTGGTGCGTATCGGCAATGACGTCATCGCCAACGTGAGGACGCTGGGGATCGCGCTGAGCTCCTGCACTCCGCCGGTCAAGGGATCGCCGCTGTTCGAGATCGCCGACGACGAGATGGAGGTCGGCATCGGCATTCACGGCGAGCCGGGCCGCCAGCGCACCAAGCTGGTCTCGGCCACCGAGATCGTCGACCTCATGCTCGACGCGGTGGTGCCCGACCTCCCCTTCAAGAGCGGTGACGAGGTCGCCCTGATGCTCAACGGTCTGGGTGGGACGACGATCGGCGAGCTCTACCTGCTCTATGGCATCGCGCACAAGAAGCTCGCGGCGCAGGGCATCAAGGTCTTCCGCAGCTACGTCAACGAGTACTGCACGTCGCTCGAGATGGCGGGTGCGTCGCTCACCCTGCTCAAGGTGAACGAGGAGATCAAGGGGCTGCTGAACGAGCCGGCCGAGGTGTCGATCAGGGTCTTCTGATCGGGAAGGGCCCGCGGGACCCCGCTCCCGGGTTTGCCCCTCACGGGCGCTCGGGCGGCGGGGTCCCCTCCGGACCCGGACGGGGAGGGGGGAGACCCGTCGGCGCGCATGCCTGCGAAGCGGCTCGGGCCAGCCGGCGAAGGAGCGCCGCGCAGGGTGCTCGGGGAGGGCCTGCCCGGTCAGGCGGTGGGGGCGGGGTCGCTCGTCTCGGGATCGCCCACGGCAGGCTCGACCCCTCGGATCAGCCGGTCGATGTTCTCCCGGTGACGGTAGATCACCACCGCGACCCCGGGCAGCGCCAGGGCGAGGCCGGCGGCGTCACGGCGGCGCAGTCCCAGGATCAGCCCGGCGAGGCCCCCGGCGATGCTTCCGGAGAGCGAGAGCACGGAGGTCTTCCGGGTTATGGCGAGGGCGGTGACGCCTGCGATCAGGGAGACCCCGGCGACGGGTGGCGTGATCACGCTGGCGGCACCGAACAGTGTGGCGGAGCTCTTTCCACCGCGGAAGCCGACGTACATCGGCCACGAGTGTCCGATCACCGCTCCCAGGCCGGCGGCCGCACCACCGCCGCGACCTCCGAGCGCCTTGCCGAGCCGGGCCGCCGCGGCGCCCTTGCCGATGTCGAGGGCCAGGGTGACGGCGGCCGGGCCACGCCCGGCGGTGCGGAGGACATTGGCCATGCCCATGGCGTGGCTGCCGTGCTCCCGGACATCGATCCCCCGGCTCAGCCTTCCCACCAGTACGCCGGACGGGATCGAACCGATCGCATAGCCGAGAGCGGCAGAGGCGGCGAGGCGTGCGGCGCGATGCATGTGAACGGAGTTTGCCACGAATGCGCCGGATCGCTGCGCCGGCCGGGCGGCGCCTCGCCTCTTCGCGTCACCGCCCCGCTCCCGCTGGGCGCAAAGAGGTGGTCACGATGCGCCCGCTCCCAGCTGACGAGGCACTCCGGGGCTTCGCTACACTGGTTGCGGACCCGTCGGGGAGTAGCTCAGATGGTTAGAGTACTGGTCTGGGGGACCAGGGGTCCGCGGTTCGAGTCCGCGCTCCCCGACAGCCGGATGAGTTCAGCTGAGTGCTGGAATTCCCGGCCCGCCGTGATCCCTGGCTGCGCTGACCTCGCTCAGTCGAGCTTGTCAGGGAAGACGTTGGGGGAAGCCACGCCCGGGGGAGTGGCCCCCTCCCCATGGTCCTGGATGTAGCTTCGAAGTGCTTCGGCGAGGAGCTCGGCCAAGCCTTCGTCGCCGGCGAGCTGCTCCGCCTTCTCCCAGAGGGCCACGTCGTCCTCGCCAACGTATATGTCGCGCCTGGGTGCCATCCGCGCCTCCTTTGGTGCAGCCGTGTACCTATCCGACCATCCAACTCTGATCTTCTTGCGGGACCTGTCAACCGCGTGAGTGTTCCGCCTGGCCCGGATCGAGTGGGGGANNAAAAGGACCCTATCCGCCCCCACAGGCCGCGGCTAACGTCATCCGGCGTCACCATGCGTCCAACCACCGACGATCGCTCCGAGCGGCTTCACGCGGTGCGCAGCATGCGCAGCGCCGAAGGTCTGTTCGTGGCGGACGGCGGTCAGCGCATCGTCCACTGGTCCGAGTCGGCCGAGCGGTTGCTCGGGCACCGCGCTGAGGACGTGGTGGGCCGGCCCTGCTACGAGGTGATGGCGGGAGCCAAGCCCAACGGGCACCCGATCTGCCGACGCTTCTGTCAGGTCGTGGTCAACGCGCAGCGGGGCCGCGTGACCAAGAGCTTCCGGGTGATCGCGCGCGACAGCGGCGGGGAGCCCATCGACGCGGTGAACAGCATCGTGCTGCTCAAAGATGGCGGCAGCGAGCAGCCGTTGATGATGCACCTCTTCCACTCCGAGCCGTTCAGGCCGGCCGCCACTCGATCTGCAACGGCACCAGCCGCCGCTGCCGCACCGGCACCGATCCCCACTCGACTGAGCCGGCGCGAGTTCGAGGTGCTCCAGCTGCTGGCACGTGGGCTGAGGACGGACCAGATCGCGGCCCAGCTCTCCATCGCTCCCGTCACCGCGCGCAACCACATCAGCCGGCTGGAGAGCAAGCTCGGTGCTCATCACCGGGTGGAGGCGATCGCGCTGGCCCAGCAGCACCACCTGCTCTGACCCACCCGCGCTGTGCGGAAACCGAGCCCTGGGGGGGCGGGCCCCAGGCCAAGGTTCGCCGGCCGAGAGCCCCGAACTTTGATGAGAACGCATCACGTATTGGTTGTCGCGGGGGTGCACACTCGGCGCCATCCCAGACCACCGCATTGATGAGGTCTCGCTGAGGTGTCTGCACGGCCGCCGAAACGTCACACGCCTCCGGCCGCGAGGAAGGGCCAACCCAGCCCGACCGACTGCGGATGCCTCGGGTTGATTGGAACGTGTTGACCGTGGAGAGTGCGCCATGGCGCTAGATCTGGCTCGCTGGCAGTTCGCGATCGTCACCGTCTTCCACTTCTTCTTCGTGCCCATGACGATCGGGCTGGGCCTGATGGTGGCGATCATGCAGACGCGGGCCTACCGGAGCAAGGACGCCACCTGGGACCGGCTCAGCCGCTTCTTCGGCCGAATCTTCCTGATCAGCATGGCCGTCGGTGTCGTCACCGGGATCGTCCTGGAGTTCGAGTTCGGCCTCAACTGGTCCGCGTACTCGATCTTCGTGGGCAACATCTTCGGAGCCCCCCTGGCCATCGAGGGCCTGTTCGCCTTCTTCCTCGAATCGACCTTCGTCGGGCTGTGGATCTTCGGCCGCAACCGGCTGTCTCCGGGCCTGCATCTCGCCACCATATGGCTCACCAGCGCGGGCACCATCATCTCGGCCTTCTGGATACTCGCCGCCAACGCCTGGATGCAGCATCCCGTCGGCTACAAGATCGAGAACGGTCAGGCGGTGCTCACCAACTTCTGGGCTCTGCTGGGCAACTCCACCCTCTGGGCGTCCTTCATCCACACGGTGACGGCAGCTCTGGCCACCGGTGCGGCCCTGGTGCTCGCCATCAGCATCTGGCGGGGCCATCGCGACGCCCATGACCAGACGCAGCGGGAGGCGTTCCGCCGGGCCACCCGGCTCGCCGCCGGCATGATGCTGGTGACGGTGGTGCTCGTCGCCATCTCCGGCGACCTCCAGGCACGGCTCATGGACGTCCAGCAGCCGATGAAGATGGCCGCCGCAGAAGCCCTCTACAACACCCAGAACGGGGCCAGCTTCTCCCTGCTCACCATCGGCAACCTGAGCGGTCAGCCGATCTTCCAGATCCGGGTGCCGCATCTGCTCTCGATGATGGCCGACCTGAGCTGGAACGGACCGGTGCAGGGCATCAACCAGCTCCAGGCCGCCGCGGCGGCCAAATACGGCGCCGGGAACTACACGCCGATCATCTGGTTGACGTACTGGTCGTTCCGGGCCATGGTCGGGGCGGGCATCCTCATGATCGCGGTGTCGGCATGGGGGCTGTGGCTCGGGCGAGGCAGGCGGTTCCTCGAGAGCAGGTGGTTCCGCCGGGCGGCCCTGGCCGGGATCGGGCTGCCAGTCCTGGCCAACGCGTCGGGCTGGATCTTCACCGAGGCGGGCCGGCAGCCATGGATCGTCTACGGGCTGATGCAGACGGCCAGCGGCGTCTCGTCGGTGCCGGCGGCCGATATCGCCTTCACCATGGCGGTCTTCGTGGCGGTCTACACCACGCTCGCGGTGGTCGCCGTGACGCTGATACTGCGAGCCGCTCGACACGACTTCGACGACGTCGCGGAGGACGCCGCCTCGGACGCGGTCGCATCTCCCGGCCTGGTGTACTGAGCAGGGCTGGGCGGAGAGAGGAGTACGAGCATGTTCACTGGCCTGAGCGCTCTCTGGTTTGCCCTCATCGGGCTCCTCTGGGCCGGCTACTTCTTCCTGGAGGGCTTCGACTTCGGAGTCGGCGTGATCAGCCCGTTCGTGAGTCGGGACGACACGGATCGGCGCATGTGCCTGAACGCCGTCGGTCCGGTGTGGGACGGCAACGAGGTGTGGCTGCTCGTCGCAGGCGGCGCCACATTCGCAGCCTTCCCGCTCTGGTACGGGGCTCTCTTCAGCGGTGCCTACCTGGCTCTCTTCCTGGTCCTGCTCGCCCTCATAGTCCGGAACGTCTCCTTCGAGTTCCGAGCGAGGATCGACCATCCCGGATGGCGGAGGGCCTGGGACGTCGCGAACTTCGTCGGGAGCCTGGTCGCGGCGCTCGTCTGGGGGGTTGCCTTCACCAACTTCGCCCACGGCCTGCCGCTGTCCAAAGCCGGCTACACAGGTGGCCTGCTGGGGTTGCTCAACCCGATGGCGCTCGTGGGCGGCCTGGCGACGGTGGCCATCTTCGCTTTCCACGGCTCCGTATTCCTCTCGCTCAAGACGAGCGGGGAGCTCCGCCAGCGGGCCAGGCGGGCGGCTGCGATCGCGGGCTCGGTCGCCGTCGTCCTGTTCGCCGCCACGGTCGTCTGGGTCGCCGCCGGGGGCAGGCCCTGGGCGACGGCGAGCGGCGCGCTGTCCGGAGCGGTGCCGCTCGCCCTCGCGCTGGTCGCAGCCGTCCTCCTGGCTGGCGCGGTCCTCCTCATCGGCAAGGGTAGGGAGATGCTCGCCTTCGTGGCCACGGGCGGGGCCGTCCTGCTGGCGGTCGGCGCGATCTGGAGCCTGATGTACCCGATGGCGATCCCCGCGAGCAGCGGGGCCGTCGTCCCCGGCGTGGCGGGCGTGCCCATCGCCCTGGCCGCCTCGCAGCCGTACACACTCACCGTGATGACCATCGTGGCCGCGATCTTCACCCCCATCGTCCTTCTCTACCAGGGATGGACGTACTGGGTGTTCCGGCAGCGCCTCGTGCGGCCGCTCAGCGGGCCCGGGCCCGGGTCCCCTCGGACGACACCGGAGCAGCTCGCCGGCTCGCACTGAACGGGGACTGTCAGCCGGCGAGATCGGCACGCGACGCGCCGGGTGCTGGAGCCGTCGCGCCCGCCGCATCCGGCTCAGGCGCGGATCAGGGCCTGCTGGATCGCCTGAGCAACCGCGCCCATCAGCTCCGAGCGCAGGCCGAGCTGAGCGATGCGGATGTCGACGGCATGGGCGGTCGGAGAGAGGGCATAGCGGTGGATGGATTCCTGGACACCGCTCAGAAGCGGTTGGCCGCTGGTCCCCAGCTCACCACCGAGGACGATGGCGGCGGGGTTCAGAAAGGTGCACAGGTCGGCGAGGACGCGACCGAGGACCCGGCCGCTCTCGGTGATGATCCGAGCCGCGACTGGATTGACACTGATGGCCGCGAGCGAGCCGCCGGCTCGGTAGGCCAGACCCGGGAGGCGGAGCTCGTCGAACTCCCGCTGCACCTCGGTGATCGATGCGACGGTCTCCAGGCAGCCGAGGTTGCCGCAGCGGCACAGGCCGCGGGCGCCCGCCAGCTGGACGTGCCCGATCTCCCCGGCTGCCCCGGTTGCGCCCCGATACACCTCGCCGTTGAGCACCAGGCCGGCGCCGATCCCGTGCGAAGCCTTGACGTAGATGAAGTCACGGCAGCCGCGCGCGGCACCGAAGCGGCGTTCGCCGTGGGCACCCATCTCGGCGTCGTTGTTCACATGCACCGGCCGGCCGATCCGCCGGGCGAGCTCCTCCCCCGCGTCGAGGCCGGCCCAGGTGGGGTGGTCGCCCAGTGGGCAGGTCCTTCCCGTGGTCAGGTCGAGAGGGCAGGGGATACCCGCCGCGATGCCGAGGACGTCGGTCATCGGCAGGTCGCGGTCGCCGACGAGACTCTGGACAAGCTGCGCTGCGGCGTCCAGGGCCGCGCCCGATCGATCATCGACGTCGAACGCCTCGCGCCCTTCGGCGAGCACCTGACCGTCGGTCCGCGCGACGGCGACCGCGATGTGCGTGTGACCGATATCGATGCCAACCACCACGCCTCGGGGTGTCGCCGGCACGAGCAGGGTCGAGGGGCGTCCGCGGGGGCCGTTCGAGCCGCGCGCATCGCCGCGTTGCTCGACGACCAACCCGGCTGCCAGGAGGTCCTGGACCCCCTCTGCGATGGCGCTTCGCGATAATCCGGTAGAAGTACTTAAGTAGCCGCGCGCAACACCCTCCGGATGGCTCGTGAGGACATCCAGCAGTTGTTGCCGGGAACGCTGCCGGCGTGCGGAGGGAGGCAAGGACACGATCAGCCCCTGATTAGATCAGTCAAGGGATAAAAGTGTAGGTCAAAAATCACCCCAATGGGGGATTTCGGGGCTCCCGCAGCGGCCCTTAGACTGCCCCTGGCGGGCTGCGCAGGTCCGCTCTCCAGGACGTCGTCAGGAACCTCGACATCTCCTTCTCCAACATCCAACGGCGCTCCCTCTTTGGCTCCGTGAGGGGCGGCCGCCCTGGCGATCGGGGCGGCCGTCATCACGGTCCCTCGGAGGCTCATCAGGTCAGCCTGGCGAGCGTTGCTGCCGCGGGTTGCCCGGCGCCTCCGATGCGGGAATCCTCCGGTGAGCGGATCCGGAGGCCGTGGTTGCGACAGGTTCATGCCATCTGTGGCACTGACGTCATCGCTGCTGCTGACCCCCCGGGTATTCAATCTCTCGACCACGTCATGGCCGCGCGCTCGAAGCGCGCGTGACGGAGCCTCGATTCAAGCCAGATGCCGCTGCGTGTCGCCCGTCTCCTCGTTCGGCGACTGACCGTGCTCAGCCACCGCTTCTTCATCCGGCTGCTCGCCCCCACGCTGGTCGCCACGGTCGGGGTCATGGCCATCGTGGTGTACGTCATCACCTCCAGCTCCGCCGGTGCACTCTCGGCGGCGACCAGCTCCCACATGGAGGACCTGGCTCGCGCGGCCAGCGCCCGTCTCGACGCCTGGGAACAGCTGGTCCAGGCTGAGCTCTCGGGCTATGCCGCGGCCCTGGAGGCCAGCTCCACGCCGTTGAGCGGCGCCGACGCCGAGCTGCATCGCCTCTTCTTCGCCGAGAGCTCGGCCTTCACCGAGATCGACCTGGTGGACACCGACGGTCAGATCGCCGCCTCGAGCGGCGGCAGCGTCGCCGGGGCGTCCTTCGAAGGGGCGGGCTGGCTCGCCACGGCCGCCCAGCAGGGGGTGATCAGCGCCATCCAGAGGCAGGTCGGGCAGCTCGGATGGTACGCGGCCCAGCCGGTCACCACGGGAGACCCCAGTTTCAGCGGCATCCTGGTCGGCGTCATCAACACCGCCCAGCAGCTCGGGCCGGTATTCCTGAGCGTCACCGACAGCACCTCGTCGTCGATCGGGCTCGAGGCGGTGGGGCCCGACCATCTCCTGATCTTCAGCTCCACCATGACCGCCGGGTCGGATGCGCAGATGATCCAGCAGGGCGCCCTGGTCGACAGCGTGGACACCCCGGCCGTGAGGGCGGCTCTCGGAGGCAGCGGTCAACCCGGGACGGTGAGATACGGGCAGGGGAAGGCGGACACCATCTCCGGCTACGCCCGCGACCTCCCTCTGGGCTGGGCGATCGTCGCCACCGAGCCCGCCGACGTCGCGCTGGCCTCGGTGAGCACCCAGCAGGCGAACGCCAGCCTGGCACTGATGGGTGGCGTCGCGGTGCTCGTCGTCCTCCTCCTGCTCGTGTCCATGCGACTCACGCAGCCGATCGGGAGGATGGCGGCGACCGCGCGTCGCATCGCCAACGGCGACCTCTCGGCACGCGTGCCGCCGGCGGGTACGGCCGAGGTGGAGACCCTGGCGGAGAGCTTCAACCTCATGGTCGAACGTCTCGGTGGGCTGGTCACCCGGGTACAGCGAACCAGCGTTGAGCTGGCGGAGTCCGCGGCCGGGCTGTCGGCGGCCTCCAGCCAGCTGGCGGCCAGCACGGCCGAGCAGAGCTCGGCGGCGAGTGAGACGTCGGCGAGCATGGAGGAGCTGGCGCGCACCTCGACCCAGATCGCCGAGACGGTCGACCAGGTGGCGCTGCAGGCGGTGGAGACGCGGGAGAGCCTGGAGCATGCCCAGCAGGACATCCGCGCCAGCAGCGACCGGACCCTCGCCCTGGCCAAGCGCGTCCAGGAGATCACCTCCATCCTGACGCTCATCAATGACATCGCCGACCAGTCGAGCCTCCTCGCCCTCACCGCCGCCATCGAGGCGGCCCGGGCCGGGGACATGGGCCGCGGGTTCTCCGTGGTCGCCGACGAGGTTCGC
>PLAK01000010.1 GCA_003134115.1 Candidatus Changshengia sp. | reverse complement strand
CGAGGAGGTTGAAGAGGTCCACGGCGGGCACGTTAAGCTCCAGTCCCCGATATTCCTTGTGCGGAGCGGCGATGATGACCAGCTCGGCCTCCGCGACCACTGTGCTGAGGGGGACGAGATCGGTGTCCGACGTGACGCGAGGGTCGGTGCACAGCACCCTCCGCGCCTTGAGCGCGAGGATGCGCTTGAGCTTGTAGCTGAGGCTCGATCGCACGTCGTCCGAGCCTCCCTTGAAGGCCATGCCCAGGATGCCCACCGTCATGGTCGACAGGTCATACCGATGCTCGAGCTGGCTCACCACATAGAGGGGGAGCCCCTCGTTGATCATCACGCTCGCGTGACCGAGGGTGAAACGGTTCACATTGAAGGCCGCGATCTGCATCGTGTCCTTGAAGAGGCACGGCCCGGCCGCGAACCCCGGGCCGGGCATATCGGCTGCTCGCGGGTATCCGTGGGTGATCGCACCACGGATGCGCTCGAAGTCGAGGCCGCAGTCGTTGGCGATCATGAAGAGCTGATTGGCGGTCGCGAACTTGATGTACCGCCAGGTGTTGGTGAAGAGCTTGGCCAGCTCCGCCTCCTCCGGCGCGAGCTGGATGATGTCGTCGGTGAGGCTGCGGAAGAGTGTGGTGGCGCGCTCGACGGCGACCTCGTCACACCCCGACACGATCTGGGGGAGTGAGCTCAACTCCTCCAGCGCGTGCCCCTCGGCAATGCGCTCCGGACAGAAGGCGACGTGCACGTCCTTGCCGAGCTCCCGCAAGCGGCGATCGATCATCGCCGTGACTCCTGGGTAGACGGTGCTGCGGAGCACGAGGAGCTGGCCCTCTACAAAATGCTCGATATCGGGATCCAGAGCTCTCATGACCGCGCCGATGTCCGGGCTGAGGTGGCGATTGACCGGTGTGCCGACCACGACAACGACGGCCGCGGCGGTGCCGATGATGCTGGGATCCGTCGTCGCCACGAGGTGCCCGCTGGCTTGCGCGGCGGGCAACAGCTCGTCGGCACCCTGCTCCAGGAATGGCATCCGGCCCGCGTTGACCAGATCCACCGCGGCGGCATCCACGTCGTAGAGGGCCACTGTCCGGCCGCGGGTCGCGAACGCGATGCCCAGGGGCAGCCCCACGTGACCGCAGCCGCCGAAGATGACCAGGTCACGTTCGACAGCCAACGTTTGGACCTCCATCTCGCCCGGATCGGCCTCCGAGTGCCTCGGCCCGGAGTATACGGGCGATTCCGGGATCGTGACATGGCACTCTGGTAGCATCCGGGACGAGCCAGGGATCGGCCCGCCGGCGCCCAGCCGGCACCAGTGGGGATGTGATGAGCAGGGTGCTGGTCACCGGATCCGCCGGCTTCATCGGCGGTTACTTGGTCGAGGAGCTCCTCCGTCGCGGGCATGAGGTCGTCGGCCTCGACAACCTCTCCAAGTACGGTGCGGTGCGGANNTGCTGGCGACCAACGAGCGCATCATCGCCGCTTCCTGTGACGCTGCCATCGACGCCCACCGGAGCGGGACGCTCCAGAAGGTGACCTACCTCAGCTCGTCGATGGTCTACGAGTCCACCACGACGTGGCCGTCCAGGGAGGGTGACGAGCGCCACTGCGCACCCCCGCTCTCGTCATACGGCTTCCAGAAGCTCGCCGTCGAGTACTTCGCCCACGCGGCGTGGGAGCAGCATCGACTCCCCTACACCATCATCCGGCCATTCAACTGCGTGGGAGTCGGCGAGGTTCGGGCTCTCGGCGACGTCGAAGTCATGAGCGGCAACGTCAAGCTCGCGATGAGCCACGTGGTCCCCGACCTCGTGCAGAAGGTGCTTCGCGGCCAGGATCCCTTGCATATCCTGGGTGACGGCGGTCAGGTCCGCCACTACACGTACGGGGGCGACCTGGCCCGCGGCATCGTCGCGGCGATGGCGCACCCCGCAGCGCTCAACGAGGACTTCAACCTCTCCACGGCGACCTCCACCACCGTGCTGGAGCTGGCCGAAAAGATCTGGCACCGGGTGCGTGGAGCCGACGTGCCGTTCCGCTATGTCTCCGACGATCCCTTTGAGCACGACGTCCAGCGGAGAGTCCCCTCCACCGAGAAGGCCAAGCTGGTGCTGGGCTTCGAGGCCACGACCTCGCTGGATGCGATGCTGGATGGGGTCATTCCCTGGATCGAACAGGCGATCGCAAGGGGGGCGATCTGAGCGCGGGAGGTCCACCCTCCTCAGCTGCCAGGCCCCCGGAGGGCGCCACCTCCCGGCCGGAGACTCCTAGAGAAACCCCACCAGCTCCTCGACCAGCGCCAGCAGAGGCGCCTCTTCCACCGGCTTGTTGACCACCGCGACGGCTCCGAGCTGATGAGCGCGATCGCGGGCGGCGGTGTCCCCGGATTCGGTGAGCACCACCACCCCGGCGGGTGGGCAGTCGGCCGTGAAGCGGATGGCCTGGAGGAACTCGAGCCCATCGGTGTCGAGGCTGACGTCGAGGAGAAGCACCTGGGGAGCGAAGGTCGTCAGCTCGGCTCGTAGCTCCCGGACAGCTCGCACCCAGCGCACCTCGTGGCCTCCCTCGCGGAGCGCCAGGATCAGCGGTCGCGCCACGATCCCCTCGTCCTCGGCCAGCAGGATGCGTACGCCCGCCATGCGGTGGATCGTAGCCGCATCGCGCAGTGTCATGCCACACAGCGCCCACAGCGGCTATGCTGACCGCGGAATGGGCTGGGCGCGGCCAAACCTCCCCGTCGTGATACGCCGCCGTGGCGGCGCGGAGCGCGCTCCCCATCTGACCGTGGCGCCGGCGACCGAGCCCCAGGCCCGATCCGCGAGCCGGGTCCTCGTGGATGCCGCCACCCGCACCTTCTGGTCGCGGGGCGCCGAGGAGCCGGTGACGCTCGTCGAGTCCGACACCGCCGTCGCGCCGCGCCCGCTGCGCGACCGGGTTCGGGCGATGGTGGCGGCTCACGACGGGGGCCAGAAGCGTGGCGGTGTCCGCCCCTCGGGCAATCCCGCCTTCAGCGAGGCGCTCTTTGTGGAGTTGATCCGCGGCGGCCAGCACGCACGGGCCTTCGCCCTCCTCGCTCCGGATTGCCAGCGCCGGTGGGGCAGCGCCGAGCAATTCGCCGCCGCCCATGCCGAGTCGTCGCTCCGGCGACTTGAGGGCGTGAACGTCGTCGCCGTCCGCCACCTGGAGCAGTGGGTCGATCCCGATCACGGTGACCTGCACCGCCAGGTCGCGGAGCTCGACGTCGAATACAGCTTCGACGCCGGGCATCGCCGGGCGAAGCTGTCCCGGACCGTGCACCTGGTGGCGGTGGAGGGTCGCTGGCGCTCTCTCTCTTACCCGGTGGAGGCGGCCGTCGCCTTCTGACGGCAGGGCTCGTCAGCCGAGGCCGGGGCGGCGTTGGCCATCGCCTCGGCTCCTCCGAGAGAGGTGACCCGGGCCGGATCGTCACCCGAGGCGCACGGTCGGGAAACGTCCGGCTCCGTAGAATGCGTGGATGATTTCCGCCGCGGTGCTCCGCAGCCGGCCGGGCCCCCTCGCGGCCACGCGCGCCGAGCTGTTCGACATCGAGATGCGGGCGCGGTTCCGGCGGGAGCGGCTCTTCCGGTCACGGCTGCGCCTTCGTGAATCCGACACCCTCCTGGACCTGGTGGAGGAGTGCCGCGTCCGCGGCATCCGTCCCCTCCCCCCCGCTCTCTGGAGCGCCGTGGTGCGGCTGGTCGGCGCCGTGGAGCCCCAGCTTCGGGACGAGCTGGGGATCGACCGCAGCGCCGACCACGTCAGCGATGTCCTCTTCGCCGCCCAGGAGATCCTCCAGGAGCAGGCGCGCCAGGAGCGCCAGCCCCAGCTCGCTCCGATCATCCCCCTCTTCCCCGCGGGCTGAAGGGCGGGGGAGCGGTCCGCGATCCCATGCCCTGGGAGATCACGGTCGCGGGCACCGTCCACATGGACGACATCACGACCCCTCACGGACGGCGGACCTGGCAGATCGGGGGATCGGCCCTCTACTTTGCCCTCGCCGCGGCTCCACAGGCTCCCGTTCACCTCAACGCCATCGTCGGAGGGGACGCCGAGCCCGAGCTGCGCCGGACCCTGGACGGCCTCCCCGTCGACCTGGCCGGGCTCGCGGTGAGCGACGGCCCCACCTTCCGCTGGCACGCGGTCCACGACTTCCAGCGCTGGGTCGCGGAGACCGTGGCCGAGGAGCCCGGCTGCGAGCTCGAGTGGCGGCCCCACCTCAGCCCCGAGGCGGCCCGCGCCGAGGTGCTCTTCCTGGGCAGNNCTGGTTCCCGAGGCGCCGGACTGGGCGGCCGCCGCTCGGAGCCTGCTCGGCAGGGGCCGGCTCCGCGCCCTGGTGGTCAAGGCCGGGCCGACGGGGGCGGTGCTGATGACCTCCACCACGACCCTCGAGAGGCCGGCCGCTCCCGTCGACGTGGTCATCGATCCGACCGGGGCCGGAGACGCCATGGCCGGAGGTTTCCTGGGTCTCTGTGCAGCGGCGGAGCGCGATGACGACGCCGTCTTCCCCGAGGCCCTCCAGGACGGCCTCTCCCGCGCCGCCGTCACCATCGGGACATTCGGCACCGAGGGCCTTCGCCGGCTCGCCGTCGAGACCACCTGACCGCGTC
>PLAK01000035.1 GCA_003134115.1 Candidatus Changshengia sp. | reverse complement strand
AGCCCCGAGGAGATGGCGGCGCGCCAAGAGAGCACCCTGGCGGCGTTCGCCCAGCTGGTCGCCCGGATGGGGGACCGGGCGCAGGAGTTCTTCCCCATCCCGCCGCCCGGTGGCCGGGCTGGGGGCGACGAGGGGCGAGAGGAGGATCAGGAGAGGTAGCGCTCGACCAGGTAGCTGGGGTGGGTGTCCAGGGCCTTGCGGCGGCGGTCGTAGTCGGCTGTCGTCCGGGGGTCGGCGTGGGCCGCCGCGCGCTGCATGTCCCGGAGGCTGGCACCCGCGTCCAGGCCCAGAGTGATGAAGCTGTGGCGCAGCTCGTGGGGGTTGAGCGGGGGCTCGCCGGCGGCGGTGATACCGACCGCCCGGCCGAGACGGTGCGTGATCCGGGCCACCCCGTGGCGGGAGAGCGGATTTCCCTCCGGGTCGGCGATGAGGGGACCCTCGGGATCGGTATGACCCGGTTGCTGGAGCAGGCGATCGAGAGCGTGGCGGGTTCCCGGGGAGAGAGCCTCGACGGAGACCCTGCCGCCCTTGCGCCGCACCCTGATGGTGCGGTGGCCGCGCTCATCGCCCACGTCACCGATGGTGAGCTGGGCCACCTCAGAGGCGCGCAGGCCGTTGAGGAGGAGGAGGCGGATGAGCAGCTCGTCCCGGGGCCCGGCGTCCTCCGCCGCCTCGAGGAGCAGCGCTGCCTCCTCGCGGCCGATCCCGCTCTTCGCCGAGGTGCCGACCGGAGGCCGCTTGACCCTGAGGGTTGGGACCTTGCCGATGACCCCGGCGTCGACAGCCTCGAGGTAGAAGCCCTGAACCGCGGCGAGACGGCGACGGAGGGTCCGGGGCATGATCCCCTCCGCCTGCATCGAGAGCACCCAGAGCTCGACCGTGGTGCGATCGACCTGGAAGAGTTCCGTCTCCTTCTCCTTGCACCACCTAGCGAAGGCGAGAATGTCGCGGCAGTACTCGGAGGCGGTGGCGGCCCGGTGGTGGAGCAGGAACCTGCCGAGGATCCGGAGCTCCGCGGACGCCTCGGGGTGGGTGGCCGCCGCGGCGGCCCGCTGCTGGACCTCGGGGACGGAATCCGGGAGGGCGGCCAGCGGGAGGGCGATCGTGGCCACCGCCGCGGCTCTGGGCGGCGATCCGCGCTCCCCATCGGGGGGCCGTGGGTATTCGGCGACGGCCATCGCGGCGGATGCTAGCGCAAAACCGGGATTTTGCGCTAGCCCATCGGATTTACATCTGATGCACAATTGAAACCCGGCCGATGATCACCTCCTCCCCGCGAGATCACCCCCACCCTCTGTCCCGCCCCGATCCCGGGGTCCTCGGGCGCACCCTGAAGCAGCGTCGGAAGGCGGTCGGGCTCACTCTCACCCAGCTCGCCGAACTCGTCAAGGTCTCGGCGGCGCAGCTCTCGCGGATCGAGACCGGCCGCTCCACCCCCAGCTACTCAACCCTCTCAAAGCTCCACGAAGAGCTCGGCCTCGCCTCCGGTGATCATCTCGTCCCTCTTCCTCGCCCCACCCCCGAGGACGGGCTGATCTCCCGACTGGGGGCGCTTCTCGCCGTCCGCCGCGCCCTCCCCCTCGGCGAAGCGAGCCTTCTCCTCGAAGCGTCGATCACCGGCATCTGCGCTGCCGTCTCCGAGCTCTCTGATCGCCTGGCCCCTGTGGGGATGCGGGTGGTCGAGGACTCCGAGACCGTGGCCCTCCTGCCCCACCGGACGCTCACCCTCCTCGCCGATCGTGCTGTCGAGGCCGAACGCATGCCCCGGCTCACCCGCCGCCACATCGAAATCCTCTCCATCGTGGTCTTTGCCCGCCAGGCAACCCGGCGCCGCATCGACGAGGTCCGGGGCGTCGACTCCGCCGAGACCGTCTCCCAGCTCGTGGAGTGGGGGCTGCTGCGCCGAACGGGCCGCGACCTCACGGACAGCCGCGCTTACCTCTACCAGGCCACCGCCAAGCTCCTGGAGGTGACGGGCGCCACCTCCCTGGACGAGCTGCGGGCTCGGCTGGTGGGGATGGTCGACGGCGATGAGCGAGCGCTCGACCACCCCGCCACCTCCGCGTCCGGAGAGCCGCAGGGTCCCCCGAGACCGGATCCGGACGTCAGCGAGGAGCGGCACTGACAATGGGGGCCGTATAGCGGGGAGGATCGCTCCCCTCGTGTGTGCCCGCCGGAACGGCTGGAAGCCTCAGGGGCCCAGGTCCAGCTGAGGAAGAGCTCGAAGGTCTCTCGCACGGTCGGCCTGCCGGCTGGGGACTCCGTCCGAGGAGGAGACGCGCGGGCCGCGCGATGGGCGAGCTGCCGGGCCCGGTTGCGGACCCTCGGGGCGGGTGTCACAATCCGCCGCTCTGAGATTTCACGAGAATGGCAGCAGGATTTGTCACCAAATGGCACTGGCTCTCGGGCACAACACGCGGATTCGGAGCCGAGCCACCTCCGGGTTCGGCTGACGCCACGCCGAGGCGTCGGAGCGACTGGCGCCCAGGGCGCCTCGCTCCTCAGGTGCATCCCAGGCACCCCGGACCGTGAGAGCCACAATGCGGAGGTCCCGGCGTCGAAGCGGCTCAGTGCCATTTGGTGACAAATCCTGCTGCCACTCCGGTGAAAAATACCGTGCCATTCCGATGAAATCTCACACTTGGACGAGCTGCGCGGCCGGCTGCTCCGGATGGTCGATGGCGATGACCGGGCACTCGACCACCCCGCCACCTCCGCGTCTGGAGACCCCGAGGGTCCTCCGGGACCGGATCCGATCGTCAGCGAAGCGCGGCACTGATAAGGGGGGGCCGTAGCGGGGAGGATCGTCACCACCTCGTGCGTACCCGCCTGAACGGCTGTTGATCGCGCTCCCGGAAACGTCAGTGGAAGACGCGCCGGCCCGTTCCTACTGACAGTCTCCTGCACCGCCACATTGGTTGAGGGGAATGCCGACGGCACGCCTCAGTCCGCTATCGCCCGCCCAGGGGATCATAAAGGGAATGGACGGACCGGGAGTTGGGCTGAAAGTCGCTACCAAACTCGGGTCCTGCGAATCTTGTCCCTCCGGACGAGCGGGGAACAGTGTGAGTTCCCGTCACCGTCGATGCAACCAAACAGGAGGGAACCGCCAGCATAGGCACCTAACAGGTCGTGCTCCGTCGGGGATGAGGGATTGCGACGATCACACCGGTGGCTCAGGTCGCGGCCACCGGGGGCAGACCCTGCCGTAACCGATCGGCTCACCATCCATAGGAGAGTTCCCTGTGCGACTTCAAAGAGCACTCGTTGCCCTTGCCGGTCCGATGCTGGCTCTCGCCGGAGCGGTGCCTGCACTCGCGGCACCTTCACCAGCATCTACCGCGTGTCCTGCCCTCACGAATCCCCAGTGGAACGCGTATGACGGCTCGCCCGCGCAGGCGACTGCGTGTGGGCTAACGACCTACCCCCTCTCGTCCGAAACTACCCTCCCCGACGGCGGAACGCAATGGTCATACGCCACCCCGGGGAACCCCATAATCGCGAACTACCCGCCCACCGGCTTCGACCCTGTAACAGCCACGCCCGCTGAGCAGTCACTGTATGGGATTCCTGCGGAACCCCCCGCCACCGATCCGGCCGCACAGGCCCAATGGCTCAGCGCACTCGATCACATCAAGTCATGGGTCAAGCCCTCGTCGTTCCTCGTCGCAAATCCGACAGTCTCAAATAGCATCTACTCTGACAACTGGTCCGGGTACATGGATGTAGAGTCCAGCGGTTACTTCCACTACGCATGGGAAGAGTTCATCCAGCCCTATGACAACTCGTCTCACTGCACCTATCGTGACGAGACGACGTGGTCGGGAATCGGCGGCGACGGCAACAACGATCTCGGGCAAGACGGCACCTTTATCGGCAACGTCAAGGGCCTCAACGAGTACCAAGCTTGGGTCGAGGCACTCGATCTGGAACCCATGGTGGCGGTCAACATGTACGCCACCCCTGGGCAGTACTTCGAGGCAAACACCAACTATGTGAACGGCCAGTACAACTGGTATATGGAGAACTACTACACCGGCGTTGTTGGCACGTTCTCACAGGCTGACTCAAACTTCAGCGGTGCCACGACGGAGTTTATCGCCGAGGATCCCCTCAACCTCACAGCCGATCTGGCCAACTTCGGGACACTCCAGTTCGTCTGGGTGGCCTCGGCCGTGCAGGAAAGCCCGGTGAGTGCATATCCCTACGATGAGATTGTGTGTCAGCGGTCAGGCAAAAGCGGCCACCCGTGGTGAGGTCAAAAGCGGCCACCTGAGGTAGCTCCGAACGCGTCACCCTCCTTGGTCAAGGAGGACGTGACATTTGGGGAACTACCTGAAAGTGGCTGACAGACAACGGATTTTGGCCCTGCTGGAGCTGGGCTGGACGTATCGGCGGATCGAGCGCGAGACGGGGGTTCGGCGCGAGACGATCGCCAAATACCACCGAGCGCTGCAATCAAATCCGGCCAACCCGACCACCGGCTCGGCGGCCGACGTTGTCGGACAAGGGAATTCCGGCGGGCAAAAGCGGCCAAACCCGACCGCCGGCTCGGCGCCGGGGCCGCCGAGCGCCTGCGAGCCGTTCCGCGCGGAGATCGCGGAGATGCTCCGCCGAGGGCTCACCGCGCAGCGGATCTGGCAGGAGCTCTGCACCGAGTACGGCTTCGCCCACGGGTACGAATCGGTGAAGCGGTTCGTGCGCCAGGAGCGGGGGAGGCGGCCGGAGGTGGCCGACGTCATGGAGCATCTGCCGGGCAAAGAGGGACAGGTCGACTACTTCAAGAGCCCTGCGCCCGTGCTCAACCCAACCACGGGCAAGTGGAGCCGCCCCTGGATCTTCCGGATGACGCTCTCGTGCTCCCGGCACGGGTACGAAGAGCCGATGTGGCGGCAGCAGCGCGATGACTTCCTGCGCGCCCACGAGCACGCGTTCTTGGCGTTTGGGGGTGTGCCCGCGGTGGTCCGGATCGACAATCTCAAGGCGGGGGTGGCGCGCGCGTGCCTGTACGACCCCGATGTCAACGAGGTGTATGCGGCCTTCGCCCGTCACTGGGGGTTCGTGCCGCTGCCGTGCCGGCCGTATCACCCTGAGGAGAACGGGATCGAGGAGCGCAGCGGCGGATACGTGAAGAGCAACGGGCTCAAAGGCATGCGCTTCGACAGCATCGAGGCGCTGGCCGCCCACCTCTGTCACTGGAATACGACGGTGGCGCAGCTGCGGATCCACGGCACCACACGCCGCCAGGTGATCCGCCACTTCCTCGAGGTGGAGAAGCCGGCGCTCCAGCCGCTCCCCGCCGACCGTTTCTCGCTGTTCGAGGTGGGAACGCGCAGGGTCCACGACGACGGCCACGTCGAGGTCAAGGCCGCCTTCTATTCCGTGCCGCACACCCTGGTGGGCCGGGACGTGCGGGTTCACTGGGACGGCAACCTGGTCCGGGTGTACCGGGACGGCAGGGCAATCGCGGTGCATACGCGCATCGAGGCGGGCTCGTGGTCGACGCGCCCGGAGCACCGCCCCGTCCACAAGCCGGCGCGGCAGGAGGCGTACGAAGCCACCCAGCTGGCCCGCATCGAGAAGATCGGGCCGCAGGTGCTGGCGTGGGCCAAGGAGGCGGTGTTGGAGCGCGACGTCCGCTCCTACCGGCTGCTGCAGGGCGTGCTCCGGCTCACCCGCACCCACCCCAAGGAGCGCATCGACTGGGCGTGTGGCGTGGCGTTGGAGCGACGGGCGTTCCGCTACCAGACCCTGAAGCGGCTGCTCGAAGAGGCTGCCCTGCGGGCCCAGCAGCCGCAGCTCCGTCAGCGCCACGAGCTGATCCGCGACCTCGTCGAATATCGCTCCGTGATGACCACAACGCACCAGCCTCTCGCCACGCGTCAAACCCCTGCGGCTGTGCTGGCCGGAGAGGCCCGGAACGAACCGTCCACGACCTCCGACACCTGGGAGACGACACCATGAAGCCTGACCTCGACAGCCGCCTGCGCCACCTCCGCCTTTCCGGCATGGCCGCCACTCTGCCGGTGCGCAACCAGGAGGCGGTCCGCAACAACCTTGCCCACGTCGACTTCCTCGACCTGCTCGTGGAGGATGAGCTCAACCGCCGGCAGGACCGGCTCCTGGAGCGGCGCATCAAGCAGGCGGGGCTGCCCCAGCTGAAGACCCTCGACGATTTCGACTGGGCCTTCAACCCCGAGATGCCCAAGGCGTTGATCGTCGATCTGGCCACCGGCCGCTTCGTCACCGAGCGTACCGGTGTGCTGTTCGTCGGGCCCCCCGGCGTCGGCAAGAGCCATATCTGCCTGAGTCTGGCCTTGGCGGCGATCCACGCCGGCCACACCGTCCATTACCGCTCCGCTTTCGACCTCGTCGAGGACCTGTCCGAGGCCGCGGCACTGGGGACCCGCCGCGAGTTGATCCAGAGACTGACCCGGGTCGGCCTGGTCGTGATCGAGGATCTCGGCATGCGTCGCCTGCCACCGACGGCCGCCGAGGACCTCCTCGAGATCCTCACCCGGCGGTACGAGACGGGGGCGACGGTGATCAGCTCCAACCGTCCCATCGAGGACTGGGGGCAACTGCTCGGCGACACCGCCGCCGCCGGCGCGATGCTCGATCGCTTCCTCCACCACGCCGAGATCGTCCAGCTCAAGGGCCGCAGCTACCGGATGCACGACCGTCAGCGAAGGCGCTCACAGGGAGATGAGTTGACCACCATGCCCGGCTGACGCCAGAATCATCTCGCTCCTCAGTGGCCGGTTTTCACCCGACCGCGAGTGGCCGCATTTGCCCGACCGGTGACAGAGATTGTGATGACCACCAACGGCCAAAGTAGTGGGGGCGTTAAGGCACAGCCCACTGCTCTGAATAGCTCAGGCAACGCGTTCAACGACGGACAGGAGAGTTGCGACTAGTGTCCTGTACCGGAGATAGCTGATAAAATATAGGGGCCTCTTCTCGCTGCCCGGAGGGCTCCTGCATGCATCCCACCCGAGGTCGTCCCAAGGCTGCGCTGGCGGTCACCCCGGAGGACCGCCAGATCCTCGAGCGGTGGACCCGGCGGCGCACCACGGCGCAGGGTCTGGCCTTGCGCTCTCGGATCGTGCTCGGTTGTGCGAGCGGGGTGACCAACATGCAGGTCGCCGAGGAACTGCACGTCACCAACGCCACGGTCGGCAAATGGCGGTCCCGGTTCATCAGTGGCGGGGTTGCCGGCCTGCTCGACGAGCCCCGCAGTGGTGCCCCGCGCAAGATCAGCGATGACCGTGTCGAGGCGGTGGTGGTGAAGACCCTGGAGTCCACGCCCCGCGACGCCACGCACTGGAGCACCCGGTCGATGGCGGCGACGAGTGGGCTCAGCCACACCAGCGTGCAGCGGATCTGGCAGGCCTTCGGCTTGCAGCCCCACCGCAGCGAGTATTTCAAGCTCTCCACCGACCCGCAGCTGGTCGAGAAGGTGCGCGACATCGTCGGTCTCTATCTCAACCCCCCCGACCGCGCCCTGGTGCTCTGCGTCGACGAGAAGACCCAGATCCAGGCTCTCGACCGCAGCCAGCCGATGCTGCCCATGGCCCCGGGTCAGGTCGAGCGCCAGACCCACGACTACCGGCGGCATGGAACCACGTCGCTGTTCGCCGCTCTCGACGTCGCCACTGGCAAGGTGATCGGCCAAGTCCGTCGGCGGCACCGCGCCGTCGAGTTCCGGGCCTTCCTCGACCGCATCGATCAGGAGGTGCCCGAGGAGTTCGACCTGCACCTGGTGCTGGACAACCTGAGCACCCACAAGACGCCGTCGATCCAGCGCTGGCTGCTGCAGCACCCGCGCTTTCACCTCCACTTCACCCCGACCTACTCCTCGTGGATCAACCAGGTCGAACGCTGGTTCGCGGAGCTGACCCGCAAGCAGCTGCGCCGCGGCGTGCACCGCAGCACCCGGGCCCTGGAGGACGACATCCGGCTCTATCTCGCCACCTGCAACGACGATCCGCACCCCTTTGTGTGGGTCAAGACCGCCGATGAGATCCTGGCCAGCATCGAACGCTTTTGTCTACGAATCTCCGGTACAGGACACTAGCTTAAGGCGGTACTCTGATGGTGACGGTGTCCGCGAAGGGCGCCGTCACCATCAATTCCCAGGATCAGCGCGCCTTCACAACGCCAAGGGTTGGAGTGGTGCGTCGGTCGCCGCGTCGGAGCTGCGGATAGACGTTGCGAGCATAATCAGGGAAGCCACAACGGCAACTACGGCACCGACAATGAAGACGTAGAACCCAACGTCGAGGCTCAAGGGAGGGTGGGTCGCTTCATAGCTCGCCGGCAGAACCCGGCTGCCACCAGCACTTCCTTCGAAAAACGCGGCTCCTGCTGCCCCCACCGATGCGAACAGGCTGGCGGTGCCAGTGACGTGCCGGTGAAGACCCGCTAAATAGCCAATAACTGCTGCTCCCAGGATGATCAGAATCACGAGGAAGATCCGAAAATCCAAACCCTCAGCGATGCTCCACGTTAGGTACTGGGATTGGCCGGCCGTCTCCAGGCATCCAACGCAGCGGGTGCTGGTGAAGGGGAGAGCTGTCGCGCAGCTCATCCCAAAGACGCCGACAAGGCAGAGAGCCCCTGACAGGACACCCACCAGTCTCAGTCGAGGATGCACACACTGATTCTCGCCGCCCCTGCGACCCGCGGGGCTACGGTCACCAGGCTGTTACAGCTAGCCTCGATCTTTCATTGAGGTAGCCGGGCGCGCTGGGCGGGAACGAGAAAGTGCCCCGCCTGACAAGGGATACTCGGGTTGTCGACGCTCGAGAATCCCGAAGAGGGGGGCACTTTCAAGATGAAGGGTACCAAGCGGCCACGGCCGGTGGTGACGACGGACGGCGACGGGGTGGTTTCCCACGCCGGCAGCTACCTGCTGGTCGAGCTGGCCGACCGCGTCGGGCTGACCGCGGCGCTGTCCCGGGAACTCGCCTGCCTGCAGCGGCGTCGGCGCGCCCATGACCCCGGGGAGGTGCTCCGTGATCTCGCCGTCAGCATCGCCGACGGCGGAGACTGCCTCTCCGACCTGACCGTCCTGCACAACCAGCCGGACCTCTTCGGGGAAGTGGCCTCGATCCCCACCGCCTGGCGTGTGATCGATGCGCTCGCCACCGACCTCGACCTCGCTCCGGTTCGCTGGGCCCGGGCCCAGGCTCGGGCTCACGCTTGGAAGCATGGCGTCCGTCCGGATCACGTCACCCTCGACTTCGACGCCACCCTGGTCACCGCCCACTCGGACAAGCAGGG
>PLAK01000148.1:12339-12487 GCA_003134115.1 Candidatus Changshengia sp. | reverse complement strand
AGCGGTCGTGCGGCAGGGGAGCGCTCGGATGCGCTCTCCTGCTGCGCTCGCCTCACCTCGGAGCGGCCGCGCATGAGGATGGGGCAGGTCTCGGGAGGCCCTACTTCTCGGCGGGAAGCTCCGCGTGGCCGCCGAACTCGCGGCGCAT
>PLAK01000148.1:0-12289 GCA_003134115.1 Candidatus Changshengia sp. | reverse complement strand
ACGAGGCAATCACGCTGCCGCGCCGCCAGACCTCGGCGACCTCGGGGATGGGCAGCTCGTACTGGTAGTAGCGGGGATCCCGGAGCGGCGTGCTCTCGGCGCTCGCCTGCTGCTCGGTCAGCCCGACATTCGCCTTGTGCAGGATGTTGAGCCCCTCGGCGTAGGCGGCCATGAGCCCGTACTCGATCCCGTTGTGGACCATCTTGACAAAATGTCCGGCGCCGTGAGGCCCGCAGTGGAGGTAGCCCTGCTCGGCCGGCGACGGCTCCCCGGTCCGACCGGGGGTGCGAGCGGCCGCGTCCACGCCGGGAGCGATGCTGCGGAAGATGGGATCGAGCCGCTCGACGACCTGAGGCTCGCCGCCGATCATGAGGCAGAATCCCCGCTCCAGCCCGTGCACCCCGCCGCTCGTGCCGATGTCGACGTGGTGGACGCCGAGAGCCGCAAGCTTGTCGGCGCGCTCGATGTCGTCACGGTAGTAGCTGTTGCCCCCGTCGATGATCACGTCCCCCTCGCTCATCCGCGAGGCGAGCGCGTCGACGGTGTCACCGGTGAGCGCGGCGGGGACCATCACCCAGGCGGTCCGGGGCGGGGTCAGGGCCGCCACGAACTGGTCCAGCGAACCGGTGGCCACGGCGCCCTCCGATTGGAGGGTGGCGACAGCCTGCGCGTTGACGTCGTAGACGACGCAGTCGTGCCCGTCCCGCATCAGACGGCGGACCAGGTTGGCGCCCATCCGCCCCAGACCGACCATTCCCATCTGCATGTCCGGCTTCCTCCCCGGGACCTGCGATTCCGCCTGCACGACCGCCGCAGGGCCGGGAACAGTATGGTTCACAGGCGACTGTTCACGGCGGCACCCCGGTGGGAGTGACGATGGCGACTGGCCTGGCGCGTGACAACCGTTCGCTGCGAGGTGGCATCGACCTCGGCGGCACCAAGATCCAGGCCGTCGTCATCACGCGCACCCATCGGGTGATCGGCGAGGCGCGGCGGCCCACCCCCGTCGACGGCGGTCCGGAAGCGGTGGCGACCGCGATGGCGGAGACGCTCGGGGAGGCGGCATCGACGGCGGGGGTGGCTCCGCGCTATCTGGCCGGGGTGGGCGTCGGCTCACCGGGCAGCATCGACGCCCGTGCCGGGACCGTCTCTCAGGCTGGGAACCTGCCCGGTTGGGACGGCAGCTTCCCTCTCGGTGACCGCCTCAGCGGTCTGCTGGGGTGCGCGGTCCGCCTCGGCAACGACGTCCAGGTGGCCAACCGGGCCGAGATGCGTCTCGGAGCCGGGCGCGGCCACCGCTCCTTCATCGGTGTCGCCTGGGGGACCGGGGTGGGCGGCAGCCTGATCCTCGACGGCCGCCTCTGGGTCGGCCGCGGCGCCGCCGGCGAGATCGGTCACGTGGTTGTGGTCCGCGACGGCGCGCTCTGCGGCTGCGGCCGGCGTGGTTGCGTCGAAGCCTACGCGGGACGGGCCTCGATGGAGGCGGCGGCCCGCAAGCGCGCGGACCGAGGCGAGAAGACCCAGCTCTTCCGGCTGATGAAGCAATTCGGCCGCACCCGGCTGACCAGTGGCGTCTGGGCCCGGGCCCTCGACGACGGCGACGCCATGGCCCACGACCTCATCGACCGCGCCGTGGGCGCGCTGGGCACCGGGATCGCCTCGACGATCAACCTGATGGACATCGGGACGGTGATCATCGAGGGCGGGCTGGGCATCCGGCTCGGCCAGCCCTACGCCGACCGGATCGCGGAGGCGATGAGCCCGCACCTCTTCCTCCCCGACCGGGCTCCCGAGGTGCACGTGGCGGCGCTGGGGGACCTGGGCGGGGCGATCGGTGCCGCCCTGCTGGTGGGCGCGGCCGCCTGACCCGGGCTCGAGCCCGAGTGCCGTCGGGGTCGGCTCGGGCGATCAGGCTGTCAGGCCCGGCGCGAAGTGTGACCTGTCCCGCGGATCCGATCAGATGGTGACCGCCGCCCAGGTGTGACCGCCGTCGTGCGTCATGAGGAGAGGTCCGGCGGAGTCGGTCAGCGACGCCTCGATCGCCACCCCCTGGGTGGGGGTGGTGAAGCCGATGTAGGAGATGCTGGTGTTGCCGCTGCCGGTGAAGACCGTGGCCCAGCTCCCACCCCCATTGAAGGACGCCACGATCTCCCCGCCGCACCCGGCGGCGGCGACCGAGGTGGTCGGGCTCGACAGCACGGAGCTGCCCTGGCAGGCGGAGGGGAGCGCTGTCGCCAGCTCGGTGAAGGAACCTCCCCCGGTGGTCGAGGTGTAGGCCTGCTCCGTCGGCGAGCTGGTGCCGCCATACAACCCCGCCTCACAGGCGGCGATGAGATTCGTCGAGCTGGATCCGGCCAGCGTCGCGGGTCCATTGGCGGTGCTGCACGGCGCCGTCCACGCGGCCCAGGCCCCGCTCTGGAGGCGGGCGCCACCGGCCACGACCCGGTCGTTCTCCACCACCCAGCCGGAAGAGCCCTGGAGGACGAGCTGGGCCTCTGGGATGGGCCCGGCGCCGTACGCGACGGTGGTCGGGGACGTGGTCCAGGAGTTGCTGCCCACCACGGCGGTGTCGATCAGGAAGTCGGCGGTCCCGCTGATCACGGCCGCGACGGACCCGGCGGAGGTCTCCAGCTCCTGGATCGGGGTGACCCCGGTGGAGAGGTTGAGACCGGGCAGGGCGACCTGGGTCCAGCTGGCTCCGCCATTCTGGGTGGCGTAGAGGTCGTAGCCGTACACCCAGCCGTCCTCCTGGTTCGCGAAACGGATGGCGTCGACCCCGGTGCTCCCGGGGCCGGTGTAGAAGGCGGCGGCCGGAGGGGTGACGCTGCTCCAATTCACCCCGCCGTTCTGGGTGCGGGCGAGCGCCAGGCTGCCGCCCACCGTGCCGAGCACCCAGCCGTCCTGGGACGAGACGAAGGTCACCGAGGCGGCCTGGAAGCCCGCGATCGGGGTCGGAGCTGGTGTCGCCGGGGTGGCAGACGGCGAGGCGGTGGCAACGGGCGAGGGCGAGAGTGATGCCGACGCCGTCGGTGCCGCCGACGCCGTGCCGCTGTGCGACGGCGAGGGGTGGGTGCTGGTGCCCCCACATGCCCCGACCAGCGTCGCGAGCGCCAGCAGAGCGGGGGCGGCCCCCCACCTCGAAATGTGGATCCACCTCATGGCGCAAGCTCCTCTTCTCATGCTCGGATGCGACGCTCGGGCTCTCGGCCGCTGAGACAAGCAACCCTACATCGGGTGACGCCAGCAGCAGGGAAGGCGGACCACATCGGGAGGGGGTCAGACGTCGGGCTCGGGGTGGGGGCCGAGCTGCTGCAGGCCGTCAACGACATGCCGGCGGCCAGCCAGCCCGTGACGGTCCCCCGTCTCGAGCCGTTCAGCCGTGTCATGAAGACACTCCTCTTGCGGCACACCACCCTGCAGACGAATACGTGTGCGGACGGCGTCCCGTGACACCCACCGCCCTCCCCCGCTCCTGCTACCGTTGCGCGGTGCGGCCCTACATGCGGCTGGGTGAGCTGCCCCGGAAGCGCCATCAGCGCTTTGCGATCGAGGGCGCCCCGGCCTACGAGGAGCTGTTCAGCCGGGAGGGCTTCACCGGCCCCTCGTCCCTGCTCTATCACCGGCACATGCCGGAGGCCGTCCAGGACGTCGTCGAGGGCGATGGGGACGACATCTCCATGGAGAACGAGAAGGTCCACGAGCACGCCCTCCTCCAGGGGTTCCGCCTCCCCGCCCATGGCGACGCCATCACCGGGCGGCAGTGGCTGCTCGTCAACGACGACATCCGGATCGGGCTGCTCATCCCGCAGCGGCAGCAGAAGGCCTTCCTCGTCGACGGCTCGGCCGATGACGTGCTCTTCGTCCACAGCGGGGCAGGGACGCTCCACACGCAATTCGGGAGCCTCCGGTTCGACCATCACGACTACCTGGTGATCCCGCGGGGGACGGTGTACCGCGTCGAATTCGACCATCTCGAGAGCACCCGAGTGCTGGTCATGGAGGTCGCCGGCGCGGTCGACTCCCCGGACCGCTACCGGGCCTCCAACGGTCAGCTGACCGAGTTCGCCCCGTACAGCGAGCGGGATCTCCGCGCCCCCGAGGCGCTGGAGCAGGGTGAGGGCACCTCCCAGCTGTGGCTCAAGAGGGCGGGCCACATGTCCTGCTACTCGCTCGACCACCACCCCTTCGACGTGGTGGGATGGGACGGCACCGTCTACCCGATCGCCTTCAACATCCACGACTTCGAGCCACGCGCGGGGCGGTTCCATCTGCCGGCGGCGGCCCACCAGACGTTCCAGGCCGCCAACATCGTGATCTGCTCGTTCGTGCCCCGCAAGCTGGGCTGGGACCCGGAGGCGGTGCTCCTCCCCTACCACCATTCCAACCTCGATTGCGACTCTGTCCTCTATTACGTGGAGGGCAACTACGCGTCCCGCCGGGGCGTCCAGCAGGGCTCCCTCACCCACCACGTGAGCGGATTGGCCCACGGGCCGCAGCCGGGGGCGCTCGAGGCCTCCGAGGATCGCCCCGCCGAGACCGACGAGCTGGCGGTGATGATCGAGACCTTCCGCCCCCTCCATCGAACCCAGGTCGCCCGCCAGGTGGTCGACACGGCCTACCCCTTCTCCTGGCATGACGGGGGCACGGGGGGCGCCAAGCGGTGAGCCCCGGAGACGGAAGCGGGCCCGGTGGGAGTCCGGTGGAAGGTCATGGCGGCGTGAGCGCGGGGCGCGGCGAGGGAGCTGTCACCGCGTGGGTCCGCGGGGAGATCGAGGCCGGGGGCTGGGTGCGGGCCGGCGCGGCGACAGCGCAGCGGCTGCGCGAGCGTTACGGCGCGGACGCGGTCGCCGACCTCTCCCTGGGCCAGCCCCTGGAGGCGTCCGAGGCGGTTCGACAGGCCTTCGAGCGGGCGGCCTCGGCGGTCCGCCCCCGCCGCTTCGGCTACATGCCCAACCTCGGCTACCCCGAGCTGCGCGAGCGGCTCGCCGAGGACGTCGACGTGGCCGGGGTGACCGCCCAATCGGTGGCGGTCACGGTGGGGGCGGCGGGAGCCATCTCGATGGCGCTCCGGGCCTTCGTGGAGGCGGGCAGCGAGGTGGTGGTGCTCGCCCCCTACTTCTCCGAGTTCCGCCTCTACAGCGAGGTCTGCGGCCACCGGTTGCGGGTGGCGGGCTCAGCCGAGGACGGCTCGCTCGACCTGGAGGCGATCGCCGCCGCACTCAACGACGCTACCGGCGCCCTGATCCTCAACACCCCCTGCAACCCCAGCGGCCACGTGGTCACCGAGGAGGAGATGCGCGGCCTGGCCCTTGTGCTCGGCGCACATCGCGGGCGGGGCGGCCGCCCGGTGCTGCTCATCGTCGACGAGGTCTACCGCCGGCTCATCTACCCGCCCCACCGCCGGGTCGAGCCCTTTCGGCACTACCAGCACACCGTGCTCTGCCGCTCCTTCTCCAAGGACCTCGGGGTGGCCGGCGAGCGGATCGGCTACCTCGCGCTCCACCCCTCGCTCACCGGTGCGGAGAGCGAGGCGGGGCTGGCCCTCTGCCAGCGAGCCCTCGGCTACGTCAACGCGCCGGCGACAGCCCAGCTGGCTCTCCTGGAGTTGCCGACCTGGGACGCCGATGCCACCCCTTACCGAGAGCGCCGCGACACCATCGCCGACGCGGTGGCGGCGGCCGGTCTCCAGGCCGCCGAATGCCAGGGCGGGCTCTACCTCTGGGTGCGCAGCCCCTGGGAGGACACCATGGCCTTCACCGCGGCGCTGGCGGAGCGCCGGGCGGTGGTCGTGCCCGGGGTGGCATTCGGGGTTCCCGACCACTTTCGGATCTGTTTCAGCGTGGAGCGGCCGGCCCTCCAGGTCGCGGCTCAGGCGCTGGTGGAGGCCGCCACATCCCGATCGGGGTAGGGTCTTTGGGCCTTGTGCACAAAGCACATGGACACCCGGCCCGTCACGAGCGCACAATTCGCGACCAAATGCACGCTCTCCTTCGACCCACCCACCTCAACCGCGCCCGGCGCGCCGCCTTCGCCGCCCTGGCCCTCCCCGTGATCGTGATGAGCGCCTGTGGGAGCACCAGCCCGGTCATGACGAGCCCCCAGCCCGCCACCCAGTCGAGCATCGCCAACGAGATCCCGGCGGCGGTCAAGAAGCTGGAGCCGTTCGTGATCGCGAGTGACGCCTCGTACGCGCCCAATGAGTACGTCAACGCCAACGGGCAGGTGGTCGGATGGGACCTCGAGCTGGCCCAGGACGTCTGCTCGGTGCTCGGGGTCTCGTGCACCATCCAGGACGTCACCTTCGACGACATCATCCCGGCACTGCTGGCGAAGAACCCCAAGTACGTGATGAGCTTCTCCAGCTTCACGCCCACCGCGGACCGTGAGGCCTCCGGGATCGACTTCATCACCTACTACCAGGCCGGGGAATCCTGGCTGACCCGGGTGGGCGGACCGACGATCACCGCAGCCTCCCAGATGTGCGGCAAGTCCGTGGCGGTGGAGTCGGGGACGGTCGAGGAGTCGGATGCGTACGGCTACATGGGTCAGAACCCGGGCGGTGGCGCGATCAAGGGCGACACCGACAACTGCACCGCCGCCGGACTCAAGGACATCAACGTGGAGAGCTTCCCCAGCCAGACCAACGCCAACGCCGCCCTGATCAGCGGGCGGGCCGACTACGGGTGGGCCGACCAGCCCGTCGCCGACTACCAGGTCAAGCTGGAGCCCGGCAAGCTGACGATCAGCGGCCAGCCCTGCAGCATCTACCCGTACGGGGTCGCCGTCGCCAAGAGCCTCGGATTCGACAAGGCGATCGAGGACGCCCTGAGCTACGTGATCGACCACGGCTTCTACAGCAAGATCCTCAGCAACGCCGGTGTCTCGGACGGTGCCGTCACCGCCTCGGCCGTCGGCGTCAATGACAACAACCCGGTCGGCTCGACCTGTGTGCCCTCGTACTGAGGTCACCGTGCAACCGGCCGGCGAGTGAATCGGAAGGCGCCGGGAGAGGACCGGTGAGTCTGCCCAGGGTGAGGTTCGCGTGACCGAGCTCAGCGCGGACCCACCCGTCCCTCCCGGGTCCACTCGGGTACGTCCCGAGGCGATCAGGGCGGTTCCCCTGCGCCATCCCTGGCGCTGGGTCTCCGCCGTGGTGGTGCTGATCGTCCTGGGGGCGGTCGTCGACACCTTCGCGACCTCGAGCCTCCGCTGGTCGGTGGTGGGCCAGTACCTCTTCGACGCCCGCATCCTCCAGGCGGCCGTGGTCACCCTCTACCTGACCGCCATCGCCATGGTCGTCGGTGTCGGCCTCGGAATCCTGCTGGCGGTGATGCGGCTCTCCCCCAACCGGGTGATGGCCTGGGTCAGCTGGCTCTACATCTGGTTCTTCCGGGGGACCCCGGTGCTGGTACAGATCTTCTTCTGGTGGAACATCAACACCATCCTGCCCTACCTCTCGATCGGCATCCCCTTCACCCATGTCATGGTGCAGGCCTCCACCAACACCCTGGTCACCCCGCTGCTGGCGGCGATCCTCGGTCTCGGGCTCAACGAGGCCGCCTACATGGCCGAGATCGTCCGGGCCGGCATCATCTCGGTGGACCACGGCCAGACCGAGGCGGCCCAGGCGCTGGGGATGAGGCGCTCACTGGTGATGCGCCGGATCGTGCTCCCCCAGGCGATGCGGGTGATCGTCCCTCCCACCGGCAACGAGACCATCTCCATGCTCAAGACGACGTCGCTCGCCTCCATCGCCACCGTGCACGAGCTCTTCTTCGTCCAGCAGGACATCTCCAACTTCAACTACAAGATCATCGAGCTGGTCATCGTCGCCAGCCTCTGGTACCTGGCCATGTCCTCGGTGCTGACCGTGTTCCAGTACTACATCGAGCGGCACTTCGCCCGAGGGTCGGTGCGCGGACTGCCTCCCACCCCGATCCAGCGCCTTCGCCGCATGCTCTTCCAGTTCCACGCCGCGCCGCCGTTCGGGAGCGCTGCCGAACCAGATGGCGAGCCCTGGCTGCCGCCCGCCATGCCTCACTCGGGAATGTGACCTGATGGCCACCCCCATGGTCCGCGCCGAGGCCGTGCACAAGAGCTTCGGCCGCAACCAGGTGCTCCGGGGCATCGACATCGAGGTCGCGCCCCGCGAGGTGATGTGCATCATCGGGCCCTCGGGCTCGGGCAAGAGCACCTTTCTCCGCTGCATCAACCACCTGGAGAAGATCGACGCGGGGCGGCTCTGGGTCGACGGCGAGCTGGTCGGCTATCGAGAGCACGGTGGCCGGCTCCACGAGCTGCCCGACCGCGAGGTCTGTCACAAGCGCTCCGAGATCGGCATGGTCTTCCAGGGATTCAACCTCTTCCCCCACATGACCGCCCTCGAGAATGTCCTCGAGGCACCCGTGCGGGTCAAGCGGGAGCCGGTGGCGGCGGCGACGGAGCGCGGCCGGGCGCTGCTCGACCGGGTCGGCCTGGGGGACAGGCTGGACGCCCATCCCCGCCAGCTCTCGGGCGGCCAGCAGCAGCGGGTGGCGATCGCTCGGGCGCTCGCGATGCAGCCCAAGCTGATGCTCTTCGACGAGCCGACCTCGGCGCTCGACCCGGAGCTGGTCGGCGACGTGCTCAACGTCATGCGCGATCTCGCCCACGAGGGGATGACCATGATCGTGGTCACCCACGAGATGGGCTTCGCCCGCGAGGTCGGCGATTCCCTCGTCTTCATGGACAGCGGGGCGATCGTCGAGGCCGGCAGCCCGCGCGACGTGATCGGCAACCCGCAGCAGCAGCGCACCAAGGACTTCCTCTCCAAGGTGCTCTGAGGCCCCCTGCCCGTCAGCCGAGCTGTGGATCAGCCGGCGTATGTGTAATCGGTGCCCCAGTTGAAGGCGACCTGGAGGCTCCCGTCCGCGCAGGAGTAGGCGTAGTAGGTGCCGCCCCAGGCCAGGCTCCACCTGGAGACCGGCCCCTCGGGCGTGGCGGAACAGCTGAAACCGTCGGCGACGTACGGATTGCCCTGCGCCACGGCGGCCTGCTTGGCCACCGCGTCAGCCGCCCCGCAGGTGGCACCGCCGGCGAGCGCAAACTCCGCCACGGTCGACCCTCCCCCCGGGAGGGTGGCCGGGCACTGACCATCCCCCGACGTGGACGGCTGCAGCCCGGGGGCGGGCCCGCCGGTGGGGCCACAGGCCACCAGAGCACACGCGGCCGCCGTCAGGATGGCTGCGGGAAGGATCCTCATGAGAGCCCCAGCCACCGCATCGCGGCGGTGGCGGCATCGCGGTGGCGGGAAGGGAGGGATTCGAACCCTCGGAGGAGCTTAACACCCCTCACCCGCTTAGCAGGCGGGCGCTTTCGGCCGCTCAGCCACCTCCCCGCGTGCCGCCAGTATAAGGTCCGTCACTGCGACATCAGCGGGAGATCGTTCAGAATCCACAATCTGGCGACCGCCTCATCCGCACCAAGGGAGCCCGCCCCCTCTCTGATCCACCGGGGACGGCCTCTCGCCACCTCACCGCCAACCTGTGAACTCCCTCCACCCCGACCCGGCAGCCGACTTCCTGCAGCGTCTGGCCGCAGTAGAGGTCCGGCTGCGCGACCTCTCCAGGAAGCGGCTGGACGGCCGCACCGACCCCGACCCGGCCACCGGGGAGAGCTGGGACGCCGGGCAGATCTGGGCCCACCTGGCCGATTTCGTCCCGTACTGGATCTCCCAGGTGGAGCGGGTCCTGGCCGCGGACTCGCCCGACCCCGTCCCCTTTGGCCGCGCCCGGGCAAACGCCGACCACCCCGCCATGGAGCGCGACCGGCACCAGGGGCCCAACGCGCTCTGGCATGACGCCAAGGAGGACCTCAGCGACCTCCGAGCCCTCTTGGGTGACATCTCTGAGCGCGCCTGGCAGACCAAGGGGGTCCACCCCACCCGGGGGGTGATCACCGTCCAGCAGCTCATCGAGGAGCTGCTCATCGGCCACCTGGAGCATCACGCGACCCAGTTGGAGGGGCTGCGAGCGAGCTGAGCCGCCGCCGTCGGCGTCCGGCTGCCCGGCCGGCGGCATGGGACACTATTCCCGGCGCACGGAGGGATGCCGGAGTGGTTGATCGGAGCGGTCTTGAAAACCGCAAGGGCCGCCAAGCCCTCGGGGGTTCGAATCCCTCTCCCTCCGCCAGATGTCACCCATCTCTCGCCGCCGGACTCCCTTCGCCGGCGGGCCCAGGCGAGTTGCGGCCCACCGGCGGAGGGTGCGTGCGCGGATCTGAGGGCGAGATTCCGATCTCCTGTCCTGCCTCCTACTTGAAGGGATGCCCGGTGCCGGAGGTGATCAAGCTCGGCAGGCTGTGGTGGATCAGCGAGCCCCAGGCGTCGGAACAGACGTCGAAGCACTCATATTGGGGAACCAATCCCTGGTGAGTGAAACGGACCTCCGTCTGCGTGCCCTGGTCGACGATCTCGAAGCTGATCTTGGTGCCCACCCACTCGCTCTGGTCCTGAACGAAGTTCATGTGGTTCTCCAAGACGAGCCAGACCACCTTCCGGTCGGGATCGAGCTCGATGACGCGGAGCTTCGAGAAGTGGATGTCCTGGACGCGGTAGGTGAACTCGTCGCCAACCTTGTCGTTGCTCCCGTGCACGTCCTCCCCCCACCATCCCCTCACGTCATTGATGGCAGCGAAGACATCGTGGGGTGCCCGGTCAACCACGAAGGAATCTGTGTAGTCGCCCATGGCTCTGCTCTCCCTTGACGATCCGTCCAGCTCTGTTGGTTGGCCGGTGGCCGAGCTTGGATCCGCCGGCTCGTGGCCGCCCGCTCGGACGGCTCACTGATGTAGACCAGCCCGAGGCCCGAGAATCGTCGCGGCCGGCGCATAGCCGGGCAGGGCCTCGATCGACGCCAGTCCGCGGTTCGGCCGTGCACCGGCGGCCACCCGCTCCTAAGCGGGCGCCGGCCCGGATGCGGGCAGACCATGCACTGGCGGCAGGCCGAACGACCCGAACAGGGCCGGGTTGGCGAAGGCCACCATCCGTGCGATCCCATGCGCGGCGATCGTGGGCGCTATCACCGCGTGCGCATGGTAAGAGCCGTCCGCTGCGATCTGGTAGACGGCGAACATCACCTGTCCGTTCGCCATCGTCGGTACCAGGCGGAGCCGTCCGGGCGCGGTCAGGAATTGAGCTGCCAGACAGCGCGCCACCGCCGGGCGACCGCGGAACCAGGCAAGCGCCGGGGGCATCTCCAGCGCGACATCCTCCCGCAGCAACTCCGATAGCGCGGTCACGTCGGCGCTCTCGATGGCCGCGGCGAAGCGGTCGAGCAGCGCCTGCCGGTCCGGCTCGGCGGGCTCAGCGAGCTCCTCCTCCGCAGGCAGCGCCTGGGCCAGCTGGGCGCGCGCCCGCCGCAGCCCGCTGTTCACCGCGGTGGTCGTCGTGTCCAGAAGGTCCGCCACCTCGACAGCCGGCCATTCCAGCACGTCCCGCAGGATCAGCACCGCCCGCTGGCGAGCCGAGAGATACTGCAGCGCCGCGACAAACGCCAGCCGGATGCCCGCGTGCGACGCGGCCAGAGCGGCCGGGTCCTGGTGTCCCCCGCCCAGCAGCGCCTCAGGGAGCGGCTGCAGCCACGGCACCTCCGGGGCCGCCACGAGTGGCGCTTCGGGGTCGTCGCCCGGGCCACCCAGCCCGGACGGCAGCGGCCGGCGGGTGCGCCGCTCGATCGCGGTCAGGCAGACGTTGGTCGCGATGCGATACAGCCAGGTGCGCAGCGATGAACGGCCCTCGAACCGGTCGTAGGACCGCCACGCCCTCAGGTATGTCTCCTGAACCAGATCCTCGGCCTCGTCCGCAGACCCCGCCATCCGGTAGCAGTGAGCCAGCAGCTCACCGCGGAACTGGGTGGCGAGATCGGTGAAGCCCCCATCGACGGTCATCGGGTACCCCCCCCCAAGTGCCGGCGCGAAAGATGCGCGACGCGCCGGCTCGGAAGATGAAGATGTGACCCGGCCGGCCGCGCGGGATCGCCGCCCACCTCGCGACGTCCCGCGCACCTACCCCAACGATACCCCCACGGCGACGACACGAGCCGGTATTGGGCGGCACCCAACTGCCACACCCACGTCGTCATTCGTGTTCACCGCAACCGTCGGCGGCACGCCGCAACACGTCAATCGGCGCACCTGAAGACGGCACGGGCCGCCAGGCCCTCGGGAGCTCGAATCCGTCTCCCTCCGCGCAGGATCAGACCCCCTATGCGCCGACCAAAGCGGGTGTTAGCCTTGCCTTCTACCCCGCCAG
>PLAK01000170.1 GCA_003134115.1 Candidatus Changshengia sp. | reverse complement strand
CCCCCGGTCGGGCAGCCGGAAGTGAGTCCTGGAGGGCAGCGGGAGTCCCAACGCGAGTCGCCACCGGCTGGCTGACTTCGGGCGGCACCAACGAGGCCAGAGGTCGCGGTGTCAAGGCATTGCGATCGGCCGCTGAGGAATCAACCACGGCCACCGACGAACACCCTGAACGTGCTCGCTCTGGTGCATTTCATCAAGCGAGTGCCCGAGACCAAGGGTCTCAGTCTCGAGCAGATCGAGCGTCAGCTGGCGTGATCCTCACGCATGCTCCCGAGCCCACTCAGCCTTGTGCCGCGCTGTCCGTCCCGAGCTCAACCTGAGGGGGGAGGAGACGAGCCGGCGGTATCATTCGGACACAGGGACCTGGCATCAGCAGGAAGGAGCAGGGCATGAGTGACAAGCGTGAAGCGGTCAGGTCCGGGGCCGTGGTCGTCGGCGTCGATGGCTCTCCAGGCGCCGGGGAGGCTCTGCGCTGGGCGCTGGCGGAGGCGCGTCTGCGCAAGGTTCCACTGCGTGCTGTGAATGCCTGGGCCCACAGCTATGTGGGCGTGACGTCAGGGGGCTATGGCGACCTCAGTTTCATCGGTCCGTTCGACTCGACCGGTGCCAACACCGATGATCTTGGACGAGCGGCGAAAGCGGTGCTCGAGACGGCGATCAGCGAGGCCGTCGGGGAAACGACGGACGTCGAGATCGAGCGACAGGTCGTCGAGGGTCAAGCAGCCGCCGTCCTGATCGACGCCGCCGGACCGGGTGACCTGCTGGTGGTGGGGTCGCGTGGACATGGCGGGTTCGCCGGCCTGCTGCTCGGCTCCGTCAGTCAGCAGTGTGTCCACCACGCCCGGTGCCCGGTCGTCGTCGTGCGTCCTTCGACGTAGGACGTTGCCGGCCACGTTGGGCCTCAGCCCTGACGGCGGGGCAGTCGCCCACCGCTCCGGGCGCCCCTTCCGAACCCAGGCCTGCTCTCCAGCGTGGACGGCATCCCAGGCGGTGCGCGCGGCTACGGCGTCGTCGCCGCGGGGGCCAGGTCAGCGAGCAGTCCTCTGACACGCTCCTGGATGTCGTCGCGTATGCGGCGAACCATCGCCAGCGGTTGGCCGGCGGGGTCCTCGAGCTCCCAGTCCAGATAACGCTTCCCGGGATAGAGCGGACAGGCATCCCCACACCCCATGGTGATGACCACGTCGGCGGCCTGCACCACCTCGGCCGTGAGCGGCTTGGGGAACTCCTTGGCGAGATCGAGACCCAGCTCACTCATGGCCTCGACCACCGCTGGGTTGAGGCGATCGGCAGGGTCGGATCCAGNNCTTCTCCGCCTGACCCAGCGCCTGCAGCCGCTCGCGGGCAAATCGCTCGGCGAGGATGACCAGGAAACCGGTCACCGTCGCGGTGGCGGCGAGCCGCTCGAAGGAGTCCATGACGCACTCTTCGACGGTCTCGAGGCTGAAGACGCCGGCGAACTCACGCGACAGGCGCCGAGCGGCACCCTCCAGCTCCTGGCGATCTGCGGGCGTCATCATGGGAGGTCGACCTCGACGCCGGCGGGCGACGCCGCGACATCCCTGTCCCTGCAAATGTTGGTGGTGGCCCCGGACATCAGTTCACCTCCGTGAGGTCGTGCACGAGCAGCTGGATGAGGAAAGGGATGCGGCCGGCGAGATCCGCGGCCGTACGCTCGAACGCCGGATAGGTGGTCGCGTCGTCGCCACCTTCGGCGGGGTCGGGGATGCTCCAGTGGATCGTTCTGGCCCCGGGGAACTCGGGGCAGACCTCCCGAACCCGGTCGCAGACGGTGACCACGCAGTCGAAGCGCTGGTCCAGGAATTCCTCGAAGTGCTTGGCCCGCCGGCCCGCCAGGTCGACGCCGTGGGCACGCATCACCTTCACCGCGTTGGGGTGCAGGCGAGTGGGCTGGCTGCCCGCGCTGAACGCGGGCACGCGGCCGTCAGTCAGATGTTGGAGCCAGCCCTCGGCCATCTGCGAACGGGCACTGTTCCCGGTGCAGAGGAAGAGGACGCGCCCGGAGAACTCCACTGGGGCCACGGGGCGACCTGGGAGCGGACCCAGCGCGGGGTGCAGCGTGGCACCGGCGGCACCCAACAGCTCGCCGCAGCGGGTGAGATCCGCCGAGTAGTAGCTGTCCCGGCGATCCGCGGAGCTGGGTCGAGCCGACACCAGGCGGGCAGCCCGAAGCAGGCCCAGATGGTACGAGACGAGGCTCTGGGGCTCGCCCAGTCGGGCGGTGAGCTCCCAGACCCGGCGGTCGCTCTCGGCAAGCTCGCGGAGGAGCCGCCAGCGCAGAGGGTGGCCGGCCAGCGCCAGGAATGGCGGCGGCTCCGTCGGGGGTTTGGGCTGGCGGGTGCTCGTCACCCCTCCAGGATACATCAAACTAGATAGATGGATTACCTCCATCCCTCGGGTCGCGGGTTGGTCGCGGGACGTCCAGGAAGGGGGGCGCGGGCAGGCGATCGAGAGGGGATGACTCTGGGCTGGGTTGGACGCTCACGCTGAGGGCTCGGGAGCTCATCCTCCCGGTCCCGTCAGGGGGCGCAGGGAAGGCGGTGACGGCCCGCCCGCTTGGCGCTGCCGGCTAGCTCAGTGAGGCTCGCCGCCAGTGCATCCAGGACGTGCGGGGCGAGCCGGTACCAGGTGAACTTGCCATCCTCAGTGGTGGTGACAGCGCCTGCCTCGCGGAGGATCCGCAGATGATGGCTCACCGTGGTCTGCTTGGCACCGGTCTCGTCGATCAGGTGACAGGTGCAGAGCTCCTCGGCGGCGAGCAACTCCACGATCCGGAGGCGGAGCGGGTCGGCCAGCAGGGCGAAGACGGCGGCGCGCTCACCGCTGACGTTGATGGTTGCGATTGTCACGGCACTATTAGATCACATCAGCGGCGCTTCATATCAGGATGGGTTGATGTATACTGCCCGAACCGGGCGGCTAGCAGATCGCCCACCGAAGGCTCGGAGGAGTGGCATGGCCAGCGTTGAAGTGTTCGATCCCGCGATGTGCTGCTCGACCGGCGTCTGCGGACCTTCTGTCGATCCCGCCCTGGCCCGTTTCGCTGCCGACCTCGAGTGGCTGGCCGGGCAGGGCGTCACGGTCGCGCGGGCGACCCTCTCCCAGGAGCCGGAGAAGTTCATTGCGTGTGTGCCGGTCCACGCGGCGGTCAACACCCGGGGTGAGGAGGCGCTGCCTGCCGTGCTGGTGGACGGGCAATTGCGAAGCACCGGGCGCTATCCGGGTCGTGTCGAGCTGGCCGGATGGGCCGGGCTCACCCTCTCGGCGCCGGTGCCGGCTGCGGCGGGGATCCGTGAGCTGCCGCAGGCAGAGAGCTGCTGCGGTGGGACCGGCTGCTGCTGATGAGCATCGCTGACCCGCTGATGCGAAGCGCAGCTCCGCTGGCGGGCCTGCTGGCCTGCCGGACGCCGTTTCTCTTCTTCACCGGCAAGGGCGGGGTCGGCAAGACGTCGATCGCTGCTGCCACCGCGGTCGCTCTGGCCGAAGGGGGTGCCCGCGTGCTGATCGTGTCGACCGACCCGGCCAGCAACCTCGACGAGGTCCTGGCCGTGGATGCCGGCACGTCGCCGACGCCGGTGCCGGTCCCCGGCGTGGCGGGCCTGGTCGCCCGCAACATCGATCCCGAGGCGGCAGCGGCCGCCTATCGGGAGCGGGTTGTCGGCCCCTATCGAGCCCTGCTGCCCGCCGGCGTCGTCGCCAAGATGGAGGAGGAGCTGTCCGGCTCGTGCACCGTGGAGATCGCGGCGTTCAACGAGTTCGTCGCCCTGCTCGCCGATCCGAAGGTCGCTGGCGACTACGACCGCATCGTGTTCGACACCGCCCCGACCGGGCACACGCTGCGCCTGCTGACCCTGCCCGGTGCCTGGACCGGCTTCCTCCAGGCCAACAAGGCTGGCATCACCTGCATCGGGCCAATCTCCGCTCTCGGGCAGGCCCAGGACCGCTATGCGGATGGCGTCGCGGCCCTCCGCGACCCAAACCGCACCACGCTTGTGCTGGTGACCCGGCCGGATGTCGCCGCCCTGAGCGAGGCGGCGCGCGCCGCCGGGGAGCTGTCCGCCCTCGGTGTTGTCTCGCCGCGTCTGGTGATCAATGGGGTGCTCGGCGCCACCGACCCCACCGACGAAGTCGCACAGGCGTGGCAGGGTCGTGCCCGAGCGGCGCTGGCCGGCATGTCCCCGGTGCTGGCCGCGATCACCGGTGTCGACAACGTGCCGCTGCTACCCGCAGCGCCGGTCGGGCTGGACGGCCTGCACCGGCTTCTCCGTCCCGAGATCGCCGGCCTCCGTCGCAGCTCCGGCGAACAGGCCGCCCCCCGGCTCCGGAGCGGTCTGGGTGAGCTGGTGGAGCAGATCGAAGCCGGGGGGCCCGGTGTGGTCATGACGATGGGCAAGGGCGGGGTTGGCAAGACAACCGTCGCCGCTGCCATCGCAGTCGCGCTGGCCGCCCGCGGCCACCACGTCACCTTGACCACCACCGATCCGGCCGCCCACGTCGCCGACGCCCTGCCCGACCCTCCGCGCAACCTCACCGTCACCCGCATCGACCCTGCGGCTGAGACCGCCAGCTACACGAAAGGCGTCCTCCTCACTGCGGGCAAGGATCTCGACGCGGAGGCCTACGCGCTTCTCGAGGAGGACCTCCGCTCACCGTGCACCGAGGAGGTCGCGGTCTTCGAAGCCTTCGCCCGCACGGTGGCGGCCGCGGCGGATCGATACGTCGTCATCGACACCGCCCCCACCGGGCACACCCTGCTGCTTCTGGACTCCTCGCGCAGCTTCACCCGCCAACTGGCCGCGCAGTCGGGCGCCCTGCCCGATCCTGCCGCGAATCTGCTCGACACCCTCACCGACTCCGCTCACACCCGAATCCTGCTGGTGACCGTGCCCGAGGCAACCCCCGTCCACGAGGCGACAAGGCTTCAGGTTGACCTCGCCCGCGCCGGGATCACTCCGTTCGGCTGGGTCGTGAACATGAGCCTGGCCGCGACCGCCACCACCGACCCGATACTGCAGGCCCGGGCCGGCCACGAACGACGCTGGATCAGCGAGGTCAGTCGCCTCTCCGGCCGCCCGCCAACCATCCTCGGCTGGTCATCACGGCCTTTGGTCGGCGCCGAGAGCCTGGCTACCCTGGCCGCCCTGGCGGCGTGACGATCGGCCGGTAGCAAGGCTCCGTCGTCACCCTGGGACTCGCAGTCGGACGAGCCCGTGCGTTGTCGGGACGCATGTGGCGTCGACCAATGGCGGCGGATACCCATGCCCCGTACTGGTATAATGTCGCGGTCATGACCACTCTGCGCGCCACGACCGCGGCCTCCGCCCAGATCGAGCTCGAGATCGAGGGAATGACCTGCGCCTCCTGCGTCCGCCGCGTGGAGAGGGCGGTGTCCGCCCTCCCTCAGGTCGAGGGCGCCAGCGTCAACCTGGCCACCGAGAAGGCCGTGCTGACCATCGCCGCCGGCGCCTCGACCACCACGGTCCGGCAGGCCGCGGCCAGGGCCGTCACCGCCGCTGGTTACGCCGTGCGGGAGGTCCCCGCTCCCATCGAAGGGTCTCGCCGCGTGCAGCTGACGATCAGCGGCATGACCTGCGCGTCGTGCGTTCGCCGGGTGGAGCGCGCTCTGAGCAGCGTGGACGGCGTCAGCTCGGCGACTGTCAACCTGACGACCGAGTCGGCCGAGGTGAGCGTGACCACACCGGTCGAGCCGGCGAAGCTGGTCGCCGCGGTGGGCAGGGCCGGCTACGGGGCCGAGTTGATCTCGGAGAGCCGAAGCGCGAGCGAGGAGGTGGAGGAGCGCCGCGCTCGCCGGCGGGCGGCGATCCGCGCGCGGGCGCGGCAGCTCGCCATCGGCGCCGTGCTCAGCACCGGCGTTCTGATCCTCAGCTACGGATTCGGCTCGGCGCGGTGGTCGCCGTATGCGCAGCTCGTCATGGCGCTGCCGGTGTGGCTGTGGGTTGGCGCCGTCTTCCACCGCGGCGCGCTGAAAGCTGCACGGCATGCCCGCGCCAACATGGACACCCTGGTCTCCCTGGGGTCGAGCGTCGCCTTCGCGTACTCGGCGGTGGCGGTGTTCGCGCTGCCGCACGAGCCGCTCTACTTTGACGTCGCGGCACTCATCGTCACGCTGATCGCCATGGGCAAGCTCCTCGAGCTGATCGCCCGCCGCCGGGCCGGGGAAGCCATCGAGGCGCTGGCCGGGCTGCAGCCTCGAACCGCCCATCTGCTCGCCCGGGGGGCGTCCGCCGACCGCTGGGCCGAGGCAGCGCCGGTCGACATTCCCGTGGGCACGCTCCGGGTGGGTGACGTCATCCAGGTCCGACCCGGCGAGCGGATCCCGACGGACGGGGTCGTCGTCCAGGGCCTTGGCGCCGTCGACGAGTCGATGCTGACCGGGGAGAGCCTGCCCGTCACCAAGCATCCGGGTGACGACGCGGTCGGCGCCACCGTGAACACCACGGTTCCCCTGGTGATCCGCGTCACCAACATCGGCTCGGAGACCGTCCTCTCCCAGATCCTGGCGCTGGTGGATCGGGCGCAGACGGAGAAGGCGCCGG
>PLAK01000125.1 GCA_003134115.1 Candidatus Changshengia sp. | reverse complement strand
CCGCGGCCGGCGCCGGAGCGGCCTGAACCGGCTGTGCCATCTGCCCGCCCAGGCCGAAGCCGGCGGCCATGAAGGCGGGCGAGACAGCCCCGCCTCCCTGGGCCATGCCCTGGCCGGCGCCCAGCGCCATCTCCCCGGCCGCGTAGCCCTGGAACGAGCCCGCCAGCCGCGAGTAGGCCGTGTCCTTGCTGAACTGTTCCAGCCGCTTCTGGGATTCGTCGTCGAGGCTGATCGTGAAGTTTCCCATCCGGGCGACGGTCAGTCCGTAGGTGGCGAGCTGCTNNCCCAGGATGGGCCAGCCGTTGCGGACGATCTGCTTGGTGACGTCGGTGCGGAGCACCTTGAGCAGCTGCTCGGCCACCCAGTTGGTGACCGCGGAGTTGTCGGTGACGTCGACGGTGCCCACCAGGTTGACCAGCAGGGAGGCGGGCTCCACCACCTTGAGGCTGTAATCGCCGAAGACGCGCAGCGACACGATCAGCGTGCTGACCGGATCCTGAACCGAGTCGATCTTGCCCCCGAAACGGTTCTGGGTGAACTCGCGGTTGCCAACGAAGTACAGCTCGGCGCGGTAGAGGTTGCCCCCGGTGAGGGCGTCGGCGAAGATGCCGAGGAAGGGCAGCTCGGTCGCGTCGATCGAGTGCCTGCCGGGCGGCAGGGTGCCCTTGACCTGGCCCTGGTACATGAAGACCGCGACCTCGTCCGGGGCGACGATCGCATGGGTGAAGCGCCGGATCTCGTGGTCAGGCCACTTGAATACGATCTGGCCCTTGCGGTCGTCGGGGACCGCGATGTTTTCTCGTGCTCCCGGGAAGAAGCCAGGCATGGGCGTGTCTCTCCTCTCGCTGGACCGTCAGCAGATTATGGATTCTGGGTCGGCAGGCCCAGGGCGCGACGCACCGACCCGATCTGAAGCAGGGCCCACACTCCGCCCGCGGCTACCGCGAGGCCGAAGCCACCCATGGCAATCAGGGCGCAGATCACCAGCACGGTGAGAGCGCCGTGCGCCCCCGCCGTCGCGACCAGGATCATGAGGAGTATCCAGGCGCAGATGGCGGCCATGGCGGCGGCGGCACCGACAACCGCCAGACCCGCCCCGAACAGGGCGCTGAGGGCCCGATCGACGCCGGAGCGTGGGGAGAGATTGGGGCTGGGGTTGAACCAGGGCCGCACGGCTGCAGCTTAGTCGGCCGGGTGGCGGAGCGTCAAAGTACCCGGAGACGTTCCGGCTCACGGGTCACGATGAAGCACCGTGTTTGCCCGCCACTCCAGGGGCGCGAGTACGATGTCCGCACCGTGCCGCCGGTGCTCGGCGGCTGCGCCGGTGAGAGCGGCGGAGCCCCCCGACGCATCACCGGCCTCACCTCATCCCTCTCCGGAGCCGCGCCCGTTGGCCACGTCCAGGAACCCAGTCCCCGCCCGCCGCCCGCGAGCCGCAGCCGCGGTGCGGGCGCCCACGGCAACGTCCACCGCCCGCGCGGTCATCGAGCAGCCGCGACCCGTCGTGGAGTGCGGAGCGCTGCCGGCCAAGGCCACCGTCGGCATACCTCTCGTGATCAGCGGCTCGATCTTCACGGACGGCCACGATCTGGTCATGGGCTGGGTCCGTCACGGCCAGCCAGGCTCCGGCGCGGACACCACCGAACGCTGGCGGGAGCTGCCGATGCGAGCGCTCGGCGACGACCGATTCGGCGCCGTCATCACCCCCCCAAGGGTGGGACCGTGCTCCTTCGAGATCGTGGCCATGCCCGACGTCTACGGGAGCTGGCTCGGCGACCTCCGGGTGCGCCTCGACGCGGGCCAGGATGTCACCCTCGAGCTGGAGGAGGGGGCACGGATGGCGGAACGGGCGGCAGCCCTCCCCGGTACCGCCCTCGGCGACCGCCAGGAGCTGAACGCGCTGGCCACCCGCCTGCGCGACCCGGGCGTGACGCCGGCGCATCGCCTCCGCGAGGCGGCGCGGCCGCCGTCGCTGGCGCTGATGCAGCGCACCGCCGACCGCGAGACCGCCACACGCTCCGGACCGTGGCGGCTGATCGTGGAGCGCGAGCTGGCCGGGTTCTCCGCCTGGTACGAGATGTTCCCGAGGTCGGAGGGGGCGCAGCCACCCCGCAGCGGCACCTTCCGGACCGCGGCCGCCCGGCTCCCCGCCATCGCCGCCATGGGTTTCGACGTCGTCTACCTCCCTCCCATCCACCCGATCGGCCGCAGCTTCCGGAAGGGGCCGAACAACGCGACCGAGTCGGCGCCTGGGGACGTCGGTTCCCCCTGGGCCATCGGGGCGGCAGAGGGTGGCCACACCGCTGTCCACCCCGACCTCGGAACCCTCGACGACTTCGCCCTCTTCGTGGCGGAGGCCGGGCGCCAGGGCCTGGAGGTCGCTCTCGATTACGCGCTCCAGTGCAGCCCTGACCATCCCTGGGTCGGCGAGCACCCGGAGTGGTTTCGACACCGCGCCGACGGGACCATCCGCTACGCGGAGAACCCGCCCAAGCGCTACCAGGACATCTACCCGCTGGACTTCGGCAGTGCGGACCGAGCCGGTCTCTGGGCAGCGCTCCGCGACGTGGTGCTCTTCTGGATCCGGCACGGGGTGCGGATCTTCAGGGTCGACAACCCGCACACCAAGCCGTTCGCGTTCTGGGAGTGGTTGATCGCCGAGATCCACCACGACCATCCGGACGTCGTCTTCCTCGCCGAGGCGTTCACCCGGCCGGCGGTGATGCAGCGGCTGGCCAAGCTCGGCTTCAGTCAGTCCTACACGTACTTCACCTGGCGTACCACCAAGGCGGAGCTGGGCGAATACCTCACCGAGCTCTCGCAGACCGAGAGGGTGGACTGGTTCCGGCCCAACTTCTGGGTCAACACGCCCGACATCCTCCATCTCTATCTCCAGCAGGGAGGCCCGGCGGCCTTCCGGGTGCGCGCCACCCTGGCGGCGACGACGGCCCCGTCCTGGGGGATGTACAGCGGCTACGAGCTCTGTGAGCGGGTGGCTGCCGAGCCGGGAAGCGAGGAGTACGCCTGCTCCGAGAAGTACCAGCTCCGACCGCGCGATTGGGACCGCGCGGACAGCCTCGCCCCGTACATCACCCGGCTCAACGAGATCCGCCATCGCCACCGCGAGGCGATCGCTCTGCTGCCGACGCTGCGCATCCAGGAGATCAAGAACGACAGCATGCTGTGCGTCAGCCGGGTGAATCAGGCGCGCGACGACGCGCTCCTGGTGGTGGTCAACCTCGACCCCTACCACTCCCAGGAGGGCACCATCTGGCTCGACCTGGAGGGGCTCGGCATCCCCGCGGACGTCCCCTTCGAGGCGCACGACGAGCTGACCGGCACCACCTACGTCTGGCAGGGACCGGAGACCTATGTCCGCCTCGACCCGGCGCAGCAGTCAGCCCACGTCCTCCACCTCCGGCGGCGATGAGCGACACCGTGTCCGTGCCCGCCTCGGGCACGCCCGAGCCCGAGCCCTTCGGTGTGACGTCGATGACCGCGGCCCCGCAAGTCGCTGCTGCCGAGCCACCGGTCACCGGCGACCGGGACCCGCTCTGGTTCAAGCGCGCGGTCTTCTACGAGGTGCTGGTCCGCGGATTCGCGGACAGCAACGACGACGGCGTCGGCGACTTTCCGGGGCTCATCCAGCGCCTCGACTACCTGCGCTGGCTGGGCGTCGACTGCCTCTGGCTGCTGCCTTTCAACGACTCCCCGCTCCGCGACGGCGGCTACGACATCAGGGACTACTACTCCGTCCTGCCCGCCTACGGCACGGTCGACGACGTCCGCGAGCTGGTCTCCCGGGCTCACGACCTGGGGATGCGGGTGGTCATGGACCTCGTCCTCAATCACACCTCCGACCAGCATCCCTGGTTCCAATCCGCCCGCTCGTCGCCCGCGCACCGCACCGGGACTACTACGTGTGGTCGGACACCAAGAACCGCTACACCGACGCTCGGATCATCTTCGTCGACACCGAGACCTCGAACTGGACGTGGGACGACGGCGCCGGGGCCTACTACTGGCATCGTTTCTTCAGCCATCAGCCCGACCTCAACTACGACAATCCCAAGGTCCGCGAGGAGATGGTGGACATCTGCCGCTTCTGGCTCGACGTGGGGATCGACGGCTTCCGTCTCGACGCGGTTCCCTACCTCTACGCCCGCGACGGCACCAATTGCGAGAACCTGCCGGAGACCCACGCCTTCATCGCCGAGTTGCGGGCGACCCTCGACCGGGAGTACGGCGGCGGCCGCGTGCTCCTGGCCGAAGCCAACCAGTGGCCCGAGGACGTGGTCGACTACTTCGGGACCGAGGAGAGCCCCGAATGCCACGTGTGCTTCCACTTCCCGCTCATGCCCCGGATCTTCATGGGGCTGCGCCGGGAGCAGCGCTACCCGATCACCGAGATCCTGGAGCGCACCCCGGCGCTTCCCACCGTGAGCGCGCAGTGGGGGATCTTCCTGCGCAATCACGACGAATTGACCCTGGAGATGGTCACCGATGAAGAGCGCGACTACATGTGGCAGGAGTACGCGCGGGATCCCAGGATGAAGCTCAACCTGGGCATCCGAAGGCGTCTCGCCCCGCTGGTCAACAACGGGCGGCGGCAGATGGAGCTCTTCTACGGGATGCTCCTCTCCCTGCCGGGCAGCCCGATCCTCTACTACGGCGACGAGATCGGCATGGGCGACAACATCTACCTCGGTGATCGGGACGGGGTTCGCACCCCGATGCAGTGGAGCGCCGACCGCAACGGCGGCTTCAGCCACGCCGACTTCGCCCAGCTCTATCTCCCCCCGCTCATGGACCCCGTGTATGGGTACCAGTCGGTCAACGTCGAGGCCCAGCGGCGCAGCGAGACCTCGATGCTGCAGTGGCTCCGGCGCTTCGTGGCGGTCCGTCGGCGATGGCCCGTGTTCGGGCTGGGCAGCTTTGAATCGCTCAACGCGACCAACCCGTCGGTGTTTGCATACCTCCGGGTCCATGAGGATCATGCTGTCCTTTGCGTGAACAACCTGTCGCGGTTCGCCCAGCCGGTGGAGCTGGATCTTCGCCGCTTCGCCGGGATGACCCCGGTGGAGATGCTGGGGAAGGTGCACTTCCCGAAGATCCGGGAGCTGCCCTACCTGCTGACCCTGGCCCCCCACGGTTTCTACTGGTTCAGCCTCGAGAGCATGCCGTGAGGCCTCCCGCGCGGTGGCTCTGAACACCGATCCCAGCGCGATGCGGCTGGAGCAGTTCGGCATCGCCGGCGCGACCGGCGACATCCGGTCGTGGCTCCTGAGGGCGCGCTGGTTCGGCGGCAGGCAGCACCGGGTGGCGCTGGTCGAGCTGGACGACCTCGCCGTGCTCCGGCCCGCGGACCCGACCGTCCTCTTCACCCTCTGGCGGGTCGACTACGCGGACGCGCCCACGGAGACGTACAGCCTCCCGCTCGGGATCAGGCCGACCCCCCACCCGATCGCCGATCTGGGCGCCGATCACCTGATCGGGACGGTGGCGGCGGCAGCTGGCACGCTGCTCGTCTACGACGCCCTCGCCGACCCCGAAGCCGCGATCGAGCTGTGGCGGATGCTGGCCGAGGAGCGGGAGGTCGAGACCGGCTCCGGTCGACTGATCGGCCGGCATCTGGTTGGCATCGACCCGGGCATCGCCGATCGCCCCCGGCTCCTGGACGTGGAGCAGAGCAACTCGGCGGTGGTCCGGGGCCACGTCGACTTCCTCAAGTGGAGCCGGCGCATCGAGCCCGGTCCCAGCGTGGAGCTGGAGATGGCCCAGACCCTTGGCGAGCGGCACTTCGCTCACGTGCCGGCCCTTCACGGACACCTGAGCTACCGGCGCGGAGCGGGTGCACCCGCCCTCCAGGCCCTGCTGCACGCCTATCTCCACAACGGCACGCAGGGGTGGACCCTGGCCCTCACGTCGCTGCGCGATCTCTATGCGTCCGCGGAGGAGGACGGGGCGGGTTCCGCCCTGGAGCGATGGGAGCTGGTCGACGACCAGGGCGGGTCCTTCCAGGGCGAGGCCGCCCGGCTGGGCACGGTCACCGCCGAGCTGCACCTGGCCCTCGCCGATCCCGCCCTCAGCGGCGTCCTCGCCCCGGAGGCGGTCGGACCCGCGCAGCTCGCGGCCTGGGCGGACGCGATGACCGGCCAGCTCGATCGCCTGCTGACCTCGGGCGACCCGGCCATCGCCCCGCTGAGGGAGAGGCGGGAGACGCTGGTCACCAAATTCGACGCGCTCCGCCGCCTCGGCAATGGCGGTCTGGCCATCCGGGTCCACGGGGACTACCACCTCGGCCAGGTCATCCGGACCGACGAGGGGTGGAAGATCATCGACTTCGAGGGGGAGCCGGCCGGCGAGGTCGAGGCGCGGCGGCGGCGATCCTCGCCGCTGCGCGACGTGGCGGGGATGCTCCGCTCCTTCGATTACGCCGCTGCGGCGGCGCTGACGGAGCGGATGCGGCCCCACGATCCCCTCTGGCACCACCTCTCGGCTGCCGGCGAGGCCTGGGCTCTCGCCAATCGCGATGCCCTCTGGGCCGCCTACCTGGAACGCGTCGACGGGACCGCGCTGCTCCCCATGGGCGGCGACGCCCTGGTGATACGGCGCGCCTTCGAGGTCAACAAGGCCGTCTACGAGGTCGGCTACGAGCTCGGGCACCGACCCGGCTGGGTGGGGATACCCCTCCGTTTCCTGCTGGCGGCGACGCCATGACCACGCCCCGGAGCCCCTCTCTCACCGCCGCCGGTGCCCGGCTGGCGGCGGGCACCCACCACGATCCCCATCAGGTGCTCGGCCCCCACCCCACCGGCGGCGCGGTGGTGGTGCGCTTCTTCCATCCCGAGGTGGTCGAGGTCTCAGTGGCCTACGCCGGGGGGGTCGTGCCGATGCGGCGGGTCGACGAGCGTGGCCTCTTCGAGGCCGTCGTTCCCGTGAAGGAGCTGGCCGGATACCGGCTGCGCTGCCGCAGCGCCAGCGCCAGCTGGGAGATGGACGACCCGTACCGCTTCTGGCCCTCACTGGGCGATCTCGACCTCCACCTCATCGGGGAGGGAACCCATCGCGAGCTCTGGCGCCGGCTGGGGGCGAGGGTGATGGAACACCAGGGGGTCAGCGGGGTCGCCTTCGCGGTCTGGGCTCCCAACGCCCGAGGGGTCAGCCTGGTGAGCGACGCCAATGGGTGGGACGCCCGTGCCCAGCCGATGCGCTCGCTGGGGAGCAGCGGGGTCTGGGAGCTCTTCGTCCCCGGCATCGGAGCCGGAACCAGGTACAAATTCCGGGTCATCCGCGCCGATGGGCGGCGGATCCTCAAGGCGGACCCGCTGGCCAGGGCGACGGAGACGCCGCCGAAGACCGCCAGCATCGTGGAGAGGAGCACCCACGAGTGGGGAGATCAGGCGTGGCTCGCCGAGCGGGCAGCCCAGCCCCTGCTCAACCGCCCCATCTCGATCTACGAGGTGCATCTCGGCTCGTGGCGCCGGAGCCCCGACGGCCACGTCCTCGGTTACCGCCAGCTGGCCGTCGAGCTGGCCGACTACTGCGTGCAGAGCGGCTTCACCCATGTCGAGCTGCTGCCCGTGAGCGAGCACCCCTTCGACGGCTCCTGGGGCTACCAGGTCTCCAGCTACTACGCGCCGACCTCCCGCTTCGGCAGCCCGGACGACTTCCGCCAATTCGTCGACCACCTCCACCAGCGCGGGGTGGGAGTGATCCTCGACTGGGTGCCGGGGCACTTCCCCAAGGACGACTGGGCGCTCGCCCGCTTCGACGGCACCGCCCTCTACGAGCACGCCGATCCCCGCCGGGGTGAGCAACCGGACTGGGGCACGCTGATCTTCAACTTCGGTCGCGTCGAGGTCCGCAACTTCCTCATCGCCAACGCCCGCTTCTGGATCGAGGAGTTCCATGTGGACGGGCTGCGAGTCGACGCGGTCGCCTCGATGCTCTATCTCGACTACTCGAGAAAGCCGGGCGAATGGCTCGCCAACCAGTACGGGGGCAACGAGAACCTGGACGCCATCGCCTTTCTCCGCCAGTTCAACGAGGCGGTCCATGGCGACTATCCCGGGGTGGTCAGCATCGCCGAGGAGTCGACGGCCTGGCCCGGGGTGTCCCGCCCCACCTCTGGCGGGGGGCTGGGCTTCACCTTCAAATGGAACATGGGGTGGATGCACGACACCCTCGAGTACATGAGCAAGGACCCCGTCTACCGGCGCTACCACCACAACGACATGACCTTCGGTTTCCTCTACGCCTGGACCGAGAACTTCGTGCTGCCCCTCTCCCACGACGAGGTGGTGCACGGCAAGGGGTCGCTGCTCAGCCGGATGTCGGGCGATCGCTGGCAGCAATTCGCCAACCTGCGCGCCCTCTTCGGCTGGATGTGGGCGTACCCCGGCAAGAAGCTGCTCTTCATGGGGGGCGAATTCGGCCAGGACGCGGAATGGGCACATGACCGCTCGATCGACTGGCATCTGGTCGAGTTCCCGGAGCACCGGGGATTGCAGCGCCTGGTCCAGGATCTCGGCGCCCTTTACCGTGAGATCCCCGCGCTCTGGGAGCGCGACCACGAGCCCGACGGCTTCCAGTGGATCGACGCCGCCAATGTCGATCAGAACACCTTCATCTTCCTCCGGCGCGATGGCCGGGGCAGGCCGGGGCTCATCTGCCTGGCCAATTTCTCTCCCGCCACCCGTCACGGGTTCCGCGTTGGCGTTCCGCTTCCCGGACGCTGGCGCGAGGTGGTGAACACCGACTCCGAGGTGTACGGCGGTAGCAACCAGGGCAATCTCGGGAGCGTCGTGGCCGAGCGCATCGGGTGGCACGGCCTGCCCTACTCGGCATCGGTCACAGTTCCGCCGCTCGGAGTGGTGTGGCTCGCACCCGAGGTCGAGCCGGGGTGATCCGGCCGGCTCGCGAGAGCCGATGGATGGATCAGGAGGGTGACGGGAGGCCGCACTCTGACGCTTCCCCCATTGCAGGGGTTAGGGTTAGCCGGAGAGATGAGGTCGGGGATTCGCCGGCCTTCCGGGACGTTGGTTCAGCTGCGGGTTGATGCGCCATGGACATGCTGGCGGTTCGTAAGCGACTTGAAGGGGAGAAATCCCGCCTCGAGGGCGTGCTCGACGCCGCCGGACGGGGGCTGGGCGGCGAGGAGGGCGTCCGGCCCGACCAGCTCCCGGCCGAGCAGGCCGCCGATACCCTGAACCGGGAGCTGGACACGTCGGTGGAGGTGCGGGTGCGATCCGAGCTCGCCGCCGTCGAAGCGGCACTGGGCCGGCTGGATGCGGGCCGGTACGGGCTCTGCGAGGTCTGCGGAGGGGAGATCGCCGAGGCCCGGCTGGAGGCGATGCCCGCAGCCCGCTTCTGCGTCGCCGATCAGGCTCGGGCGGAGAAGGACGCGCGGCTGCGCGGCGCCCACTGAGGGAACGCCCAGCATCCGGGCTCGGTTGACGATGCGATTCGGACCCGGCGGACGCGCACGCGCCACCCTCTCCCAGGACGACCGATGAGCAGGGTGGGCGATGGCGGGTCGGAGGCCGCCGACCGCTGGGCGATGGGGGTGGCGCTGGAGCTGGCCCGGAGCTGCGATTACGCGACCAGCCCAAACCCCATGGTCGGCGCCGTGGTGGTTCGCGACGGGGAGATCCTCGGCCGGGGCCGGACCGCTCCGGCCGGCGGGCCCCATGCGGAGGTGACCGCTCTCCGGGAGGCGGGCGATGCCGCGCGCGGAGCCACCCTGGTCGTCTCCCTCGAACCCTGCTGCCACCAGGGCCGGACCCCACCCTGCACCGAGGCGGTGGTGGCCGCCGGCATCTCTCGCTGCGTCGCCGCCATGCTCGATCCCAACCCACGGGTGAGCGGCGGTGGCCTGGTGAGCCTCCGCCGGGCCGGCATCGAGGTTGCCGTCGGGGTGGAGGCCGAGGCGGCACGGCTGCTCAACGAGCAGTACCTCCGCTGGGTGACGGCGGGACTGCCCTTCGTCACCGCCAAGTTCGCCTCCTCCCTGGACGGCCGCATCGCCACCGCTGCCGGCGAGTCCCGCTGGATCACCGGTGACGCCGCCCGCCACCTCGGCCATCTGCTCCGGCATCGACACGACGCCGTCCTGGTCGGGGTGGGGACCGTGCTGGCGGACGACCCGGAGCTGTCGACCCGGCTCGCGGGGAGCGTGGCCCGCCAGCCGCTCCGGGTGGTGGTCGACAGCCGGCTCTCGCTCCCGCCGGTCGCGCGCGTGATCGGAGCTGACGGCAGATGCGTGATCGCCACCACCTCGGAGGCCCCTGCCCCCGCCCGCCGGGTCCTCGAGGCAGCCGGGGCCAGGGTGATCACCTTCGCACCTGACGCTGACGGACGGGTACCGCTCCGCGAGGTGCTGAGGCTCCTGGCCGAGGAGGAGCGCATCAGCGTCCTGGTGGAGGGCGGCGCCCGGGTCCACGGTTCCGTCTTCGACCAGGAGCTCGCCGACCGGGTGGTCGCATTCATCGCTCCCCGCGTCCTGGGGGGCGAGCTGGCTCCGTCCGCCGTGGCAGGCCGGGGCGTGGCCACACTGGCCGCGGCCGCGCCGCTCGCCGGGGTCACCGTCGAGCGCGCGGGCGACGACATCGTGGTGAGCGGGTACTGTGTGCGCCGTCAGGGCGGTGCGCCGCCGGCTCAGGGTGGAGTGTGATCGAGTGTTCTCCGGGATCGTCACCGAGTTGGGGGAGGTGCTCGCCGAGGTCGGGTCGCAGGGTGGCCGCCTCCGCGTCGCCGCACATGGGCTTCCGGCCGACCTGCGGATCGGCGAGAGCGTGGCGGTGAGCGGGATCTGTCTGACCGTCGTCGAGATGGCGGGCGGCGGCTTCAGCGCCGACGTGATGCCGGAGACCGCGCGACGGACCACCCTGGGGACGCTGCGGCGAGGCGACGCGGTCAACCTCGAGCCGTCGCTCGCCCTCGGGGAGCGGGTCGGCGGCCATCTCGTCAGCGGCCATGTGGACGCGGTGGGCACGGTGATCGAGACCCACCCCGAGGGCGAGGCCCGCTGGGTCACCATCGCCCTCCCCGACGCCGTCGCGCGCTACACGGTCGAGAAGGGGTGCATCGCGGTCGACGGCATCAGCCTCACGGTGGTCGACGCCGGGCGGGATCGCTTCACCGTCTCGCTCATCCCCCACACCCTGGCGAACACCACGGCGGGGCGGTGGCGAGCCGGCTCCCCGGTCAACCTCGAGGCGGATCTCGCCGCCAAGTACGTGCAGCGCGGGCTGGGGTGGGAGGCGGCGCCATGAGCCTGGACCGTATCGAGGACGCGATCGACGACATCCGCGAGGGGCGCTTCGTCATCGTCGTCGACGACGAGGACCGGGAGAACGAGGGCGACCTGTGCATCGCCGCCGACCTCGTGACCTCCGAACAGGTCAACTTCCTGCTCTCCCACGCCCGCGGCCTCCTCTGCGTGGCCTGCGAGGGCGAGCGCCTGGACGCCCTCCAACTTCCTGACATGGTCGACCACAACACGTCTCTCCACGAGACGGCCATGACGGTGACCGTGGACGCCGCCGGGGAGGGGGTGACCACCGGGGTCAGCTCCCACGATCGGACGGTCACGATCCGTCACCTCGCCGACCCCCGACGGGGAGCGGGCGACTTCACGCGCCCCGGACACGTCCAGCCGCTCCGCGCCCGCCCCGGCGGGGTGCTCAAGCGGGCCGGGCACACCGAGGCGATCGTGGACCTCTGCAGGATGGCCGGCCGGGAGCCCTGCGGGGTGCTCTGCGAGATCCTCCGGGAGGACGGCGTGGTCGCCCGGCGCGCCGATCTCGACGGGTTCGCCCGGCTGCACGGCCTGCGCATGGTGACCATCGAGGACCTCATCCGCCACCGGCGGCTCAACGAGACGCTGGTGGTGCGGCGCGCCGAGACCCGGCTGCCCACGCGATGGGGCGTCTGGCGGTGCGTCGGCTACGAGGACCTCATCGACCACGACCCCCACGTGGCCCTGGTTATCGGCGAGATCTCCGAGGAGGACCCTGAGCCGGTCCTCTGCCGCGTGCACAGCGAGTGCCTGACCGGGGACGTCTTCGGCTCCCAGCGCTGCGACTGCCAGGCCCAGCTCCATCTCGCCATGCAACTGATCGCCGAGGAGGGTCGTGGGGTCCTGGTGTACCTCCGCCAGGAGGGCCGCGGCATCGGGTTGCTCGACAAGCTGAGGGCCTACGCCCTCCAGGACGCGGGAGCGGACACGGTGCAGGCCAACCTCGATCTCGGTCTCCCCGTCGACACCCGGGACTACGGCGTCGGGACCCAGATCCTCGCCGACCTCGGTGCCCGGCGGCTGCGGGTGCTGAGCAACAACCCGCGCAAGTACTTCGCCCTCTCCGCGTACGGCCTCGAGGTGGTGGAGCACCTGCCCCTGGTGACACCCCCCACGCCCGACAACATCCGCTACCTCCGCACCAAGCGGGACAAGCTCGGCCACCACTTCGACCCAACCCTCGCCGTGGAGGCTGCGGATGCCAGCCCGACCCCGCCCGCCGATCCCGGCACCGGCCCCCGGCCCCCAGCCATCGAGCCCTGACCGCCGTCCCGCCCCCGGGTCGGGGGTGAGCTCCGCCGGCTCGCGGCCGCCCACGGCGCGGGTGTGGGGTGCCGGAGATGTGACAGGATCACGCCCATGAAGGTCGGGGACGGGGGCGTCGACGACAGCCGGGTCGACGCCACCGGCATGCGGGTATCGATCGTCGTGGCGCGGTTCAACGAGATCGTCTCCCAGCGGCTGCTGAGCGGTGCCATGGACGCCCTGATCCGCCACGGAGCGGCCGAGAAGGACATCTCCGTGCACTGGGTGCCGGGAAGCTTCGAGCTCCCCTTCGTGGCCCAGGAGGTGGCCGTCTCGGGAGCTGCCGACGCCATCGTCTGCCTCGGCGCGGTGATCCGGGGTGAGACCACCCACTACGACCTGGTCGCGGACGGTGCCGCCCGGGGAGTCGCCCGGGTGTCGCTGGAGCATCGAGTGCCCTGCGGGTTCGGCGTGCTCACCACCGAGACGCTGGAGCAGGCCATGGAGCGGGCGGGCGGCAAGCACGGCAACAAGGGTGCCGACGCGGCCCTCGCGGCCGTCGAGGTCGCGCGGCTGGCGAGGCAGATACGCGGGGCGACGAGGGGAGCGCCCGGTGCGTCCCGGGCAGCCTCGGACTGACCGTGAGGGCGGCTCAGGTCGCGGAACGCGCGACCACGCGGGTGATCCCTGGCAACCGCACCGTGAAGGTGGATCCCTGGCCCTCCACCGAGGTGGCGGTGACGTCGCCGCCCAGCCTGCGGACCAGCTCCCGGCAGAGGTAGAGGCCCAGGCCCGTGCCGCCGATCCCCTCGGTGGCAGTGGTCACGATCCGGCCGAAGCGGGTGAAGAGGCGACCCATGTCGGAGGGCGCGATCCCCAGACCCTGGTCACTGATGTCCACGGAGACCTGCCGGCCCGCCCGTCGCAACCGGATCCCGATCTCGCCCCCGTCGGGCGAGTACTTGATCGCGTTGTCGACGATATTGGAGAAGACGCGCAGCAGCTGACCCCGATCGCCAAGGACCGGTGCGGGACCCGATCCGAGATCCAGGTTGAGGTGGTGGCGCTGGGAGCCGTCCACGCTGACGGAGGCTTCGGCAACGACGCCGGCAAGGTCGACCGGCTCGCGAGTGGGATCCAGTCGCGTCTCGTCGAGCCGGGCCATCTCGACCAGCTCAGTGACCAGCTGCATCATCAGCTCCACGCTCTGGATCGAGGACCCGACGGCCTCGTGCAGCCCCTCGGACAGCTCACCGAGCATGCCCGACTCCATCATGGAGAGGTAGCCGTAGACGATGGCGAGCGGGGAGCGGAGCTCATGGGTGGTGAGGTTCATGAAATCCGACTTCAGCTTGTCGAGCGCCATCAGCCGGTCCAGGCGCAGGTGGAGCGAGCTGACCTCGTCACCGTCAGCCTCGGCGCCTGCGGGCAGGTCCTCGACCAGTGGACGCACCCCGGATGCCGGGAAGCGCTCGCCGATGAACTCCGGCTTGGCCTCGGCCTCAGCCACGGGCAGGACGGCGCTGCGCGACCTCGCGGCTCCCTGTGTCACGCGCCACCGGCGCGGAGCGCAACGCTGCCCACGGGCATCGAAAGGTGATCAAACCCCCAGGCTCTGCGCATCATCCGCCCCGTTGTGACGCCCTGATACCCCCGACACAGGGGAGTTCGATCATAGGTCGGTGATCCCGGCATCTCCCCGCGTTGCAGGATCGCGACCCGGGCGTCAGATCGTCCGTCACAGCCCCGAATTGGGTCGGAAGCAGGCGGCGCCCAGGGCGCCCAGATCAAGGAAGCGAGCAGCGCAGGGAGGGAGCGCACTGACGTGCGTGACCGACTGAGCAGCGGAGCTGACGCCGAGATGGGCGTCTGGGGCGCCGCCTAGTGGCGGAAGTGGCGCTCGCCCGTGAGCACGATCGCCATTCCGAGGGCGTCGGCCGCCGCGGTGACGTCGGCGTCGTTCTTGGACCCACCGGGGTGGATGACCGCGCCGACGCCGGCCCTGCCCAGCGTCTCGAGGCCGTCGGGGAGCGGGAAGAAGGCATCGCTCGCAGCCACGGTCCCCGCCACCCGGTCGCCGGCACGGGCGACGGCCAGCTCGGCCGCCTCGACCCGGGACATCTGGCCGGCGCCGACACCCAGCGCCATGCGGTCGCCGGCGATGACGATGGCGTTGGACTTGACGTGGCGGCAGACCCGCCAGGCCACCAGCAGGTCGCCCCACTCCGCCTCGGTCGGCTGCCGCTTGGAGACGACGGTCATCGACGAGCGGTCTGCCGACACCCGGTCACGGGTCTGCACCAGCAGTCCCCCGCTCAGGCTGCGGACGTCGTAACCGGCAGCGGCGATGGGGCGGTCCAGGACCAGGATGCGGAGGCGCTCGCGACGCGCCAGCCGGGCGGCGGCATCCTCATCCACGGCCGGGCAGATCACGATCTCGAGGAACGTCTTGGCCAGCTCCTGGGCGGTGACGAGGTCGAGGGTGCGGTTCAGCGCGACGATGCCGCCGTAGGCCGAGCGCGGGTCGCAGGCGTGAGCGCGGCGGTACGCGTCGAGCGGGGAGTCGCCGGTCGCGAACCCGCACGGGTTGGTGTGCTTGATCACGGCGGCGGCCGGCTCGGCGAACTCGGCGACCAGGTTGGCCGCCGCGTCGGCGTCCAGCCAGTTGGTGAAGGAGAGGGCGGGCCCCTGCAGCTGGCGAGCGTGGGCGACCCCGCCCGGTACTCCCGGGACCGCATAGAGAGCTCCCCGCTGATGGGGATTCTCCCCGTAGCGGAGCTCGGCGATCAGCGGTCCGCCGGTGGTGAAGCTGCTCCGCATCGGCCCATCCGACGGTTCGCCGGCGAGCCAGTCGGCGACCGCGGTGTCGTAGGCGGCCACATGGGCAAACGCCTCGGCGGCAAGTCGCGTCCGGGTGGCCGGGCTCACCGCCCCCGCCGCCTGGATCTCCGCCAGAACCTCGGGGTACTGGGAGGGTGATACGACGACGGCCACCGAGCCGCTGTTCTTGGCGGCCGCGCGGATCATGGTCGGCCCACCGATGTCGATGTTCTCGATCACCGTCTCCCGGTCGGCGCCGGAGGCGACGGCGGCGGCAAAGGGGTAGAGGTTGACCACCACCAGGTCGATCGGCGCGTAGCCCTGCTCCTCCAGAGCCCGCATGTGCTCCGGGAGATCGCGCCGGGCGAGGATGCCGGCGTGAATGGCCGGGTGGAGGGTCTTGACCCGGCCATCCAGCATCTCGGCTGCGCCGGTGACCTCGCTGACCTGGCGCACCGGGATGCCGGCATCGGCGAGGGCCCTGGCCGTGCCTCCCGTGGCGATCAGCTCCACCCCGGCCTCGTGGAGGCCGCGGGCGAAGTCGGCGAGGCCCGACTTGTCGCTGACGCCGATGAGGGCTCTCATGTGAGCGAGTCTGCCTGAGAGGGCGGAGCGTCCGTCGCGCCGGGCGGGGCGGCGATCCGCACCACGCGACCCTCCCGGCGGATCCGTCCCTCGCACCAGAGCCTCACGGCCTCGGGGACCGCGACCCACTCCTGCTCGTGGATGCGCTCGCGCAGGCGCTCGGGGTCGTCGTCCTCGTGGACCGGCACCGCCCGCTGAACGATGATCGGCCCACCGTCTGTGATGCCGGGCTCCAGGAGCTGGACGGTGCAGCCGCTGATCTTGACGCCGTGGTCCAGCGCAGCTTCGACCGCATGCATGCCGCCTCCGAAGGCGGGGAGCAGCGACGGATGCACGTTGAGGATGGCGTCGGGGAAGGCGGCCAGGAACTCGTCGCTGAGGATGCGGTTGTACCCGGCGCAGACCACCAGCTGGACACCGGCGAGGCGGAGCCGGTCGCGCATCGCGAGGTCCCTGGCGCGCTCGTCATGGCCGAAGTGGCCGAGCGGTATGACCTCAGCGGGGATGCCCCTCCTGGCGGCGATCTCCAGGGCACCGGCATCGCGCCGGTTGCTGATGACCAGTGCGATGCGGGCGGGAAAGCCCGGGGACGCCGCCGCCGCGCAGAGAGCCTCGAGGTTGCTCCCGCGGCCGGAGACCAGGACTCCGACCCGGACCCCCGCGCTCATTGGAGGACGACTTGGTGACCGTCCGTGGCGTCGACGATCTCACCGAGGGGGATGATCGGGAGCCCGGCGGCGGAGACGCCGGCCGCGGAGGCCGCGGCGGCGGGCACGACCACGACCATGCCGATCCCCATGTTGAAGGTCCGCCACATCTCCTCCGCGCGGACCCCGCCCACCGCCTCCAGCGCCGTGAAGAGCGCCGGAACCTCCCACGTCTTCCGTTCGATGCGGGCCGCCATCCCGGCGGGGAGTATCCGCGGCACGTTGCCGAGCAGCCCGCCCCCGGTGATGTGGGCGAGACCGCGGATCTCCACGCGCGAGCGCAGCTCGCGGATGGCGGGAAGGTAGGAGCGATGGGGCTCCAGCAGAAGATCGGCGATCGGGGCCGTGGTGCCGGGCAGGACGGCATCCCACGCGATCTCACGCTCGGCCAGGATGTGCCGCACCAGCGAGTAGCCGTTGGTGTGGAGGCCGCTGCTCGGCAGCCCGAACACGGAGTCGCCAACCTCGATGCGGTGCCCGTCGATGATCTCGTCACGCTCGACGCAGCCGACGATGAAGCCGGCGATGTCGAAGTCACCGAGGGCGTAGAGGCCGGGCAGCTCGGCGGTCTCGCCGCCCACCAGGGCGCAGCCGGCCTCCCCGCAGGCTGACGCGGCGCCATCGACCACCTCGGCGAGGCGCTCGGGCGAGAGGCGGCCGGTGGCGAAGTAGTCGAGGAAGAAGAGTGGCTCGGCGCCACTGCAGAGGATGTCGTTGACGCAGTGGTTGACCAGGTCGATGCCGATGCCGCGGTAGCGGCCGGCGGCGATCGCCACCTTCACCTTGGTTCCCACGGAATCCGTGCTCGCCGCCAGGACGGGCTGCTTCCAGCGCAGCGGGTCAAAGGCGAAGAGGCCACTGAAGGCGCCGATCCCGCCGAGCACTTCGGGGCCGTGGGTGGCCGTGACCGCCTGCTTGATCAGCCGGACGGCGCGGTCGCCCTCGTCGATGTCAACGCCGGCATCCGCGTAGCGCAGATCTCCCATCTCCGCGGCAGTCTACGTAACCGGGGGAGCGCCGCGCGCTGCGGGTTGGTCGCCGGCAATGGGTCAGCAGGGTGCTGAAGAACCCCCGACGAGGGATGCCGTTCCCAGACCGGGGAGGCGAAGGAGCCGACGAGG
>PLAK01000041.1 GCA_003134115.1 Candidatus Changshengia sp. | reverse complement strand
CCATCTCGGGCCGACGCATTAAACCCGCGGGACGGGTGCGTCCGCCCCGAGGTGTCAATCCGATCAAATACTCATCGTGATTGCTCCGTCAGTGGCGGAGGGATGCTAAGCTTGAATCGTGGCCATCCGAACCAAGCTCAAGAGACGACGCGGATACACCCGCCTCTCCGGCAAGCGCCAGATCACGCTACCAGTCGCCGTCGTAAAGGCCATGGGCCTCGGGCCGGGCGATGAGCTTCGGGTGGACGCGGTGGGCGGGCAGATCGTCCTCACTAGGGAGGAGGGCATCGCCGAGCGCCGGCGACGGGCGATCCAACTGGCAGCGGGAACTCTCACCGGGCTCTACGAGCCCGGGTACCTCGACAACCTCCGCGACGAGTGGCGCTGACTGTCGTCGACGCCAGCATCCTGATCGCGTTGCTCGACTCGGACGACGGGTTGCACGCCGCCGCGACCGCGGCGCTCCTCGCCCATGCGGTCGACGAGCTGACGATCCCGGCCTCCGCGTATTCCGAGGCGCTCGTCCGGCCGGCGCGTGCCGGCCGCCTGGATGAGGCCAGGGCGGTCGTGGGCGCCCTTCTCATGGAGGTGGTCCCTCTCAGCCCGCCGATCGCCGAGGCGGCAGCGACGCTGAGAGCACGCCATCAGGCCCTGAGGCTGCCCGACGCCTTGGTGATTGCCACGGGCACCTCTCTGGAGGCCGGGAGCATCCTCACCGGGGATACCAGATGGCGTGGCCTCGCCGCGTCGGTCGAGGTCGTCGGGTGAGGGCACAGCGGCGAGCGTTGACGCTGCTGCAACTCCGCTGAAGCCAACTGCCCGACCTATTGCTTCCGGATCTGCTCCTGACCTCTGAAGCAAGTGCCGTCCATCTGCACGGATGGCGAAGCAATTGGTGTAAGCCAATTCCAGATGGCCTATGCGAACGACGAAACTAGAAGGCTGAACCGCCCCGGGAATCCTGGAGGCTCTGGGGTGTCCTGAGTTCGGTGGAGCGATGGCAAGGACAAGCAGCTATCCCCAAGACGTGTGACCGGATCGTCCGGCTGGTGCCTGACGCTGGCTTGCTCCCGCACATCCAGTCTTGGACGCCGCGGCTGCCGCTCTGCTCCGCGAAAGGCGGGGGTATCAGAGCCTCGACGAGGCCCCGTTCGTTACGCCGCCCGGCCGCCGCCTGGCAGGTCGATGGGTACCACCTGGTCAGGAAACACAGCTGTCAGCTCCAGGCGACCGCCGAGTGCCGCAACGTATCGGGAGAGTGTCGAGAGGTAAAGGTCCTCTGAGCGCTCGAGGCGGGAGACGTTGCCCTGCGTGACCTCGAGCGCCGCGGCCACCTCCACCTGAGTCAGGCCTCGTTCCTCTCGGAGTCGGTGCAGGGTCATCACCGCGTCCATGAGGCGGCGGTAGGTCTCGACTCGCTCTCGCCCCTCCGGGGTGGCAGTCACCCGGTCGGCCAGAGCCTGGAATGGCTTGTGGCCACTCATCTCAGCTCTCCCTCCCGCCGCAGCTCGGCGAGATGCTCGTCATACAGACTGTCGGCCACCGGGATGAACTCCACGTACCACTTCCGCCAGCGGTGCTGCTTGTTGCCCCCGATCAGGAGGATGGCGGTCCGCCGAGGGTCGAAGGCGAAGAGCACCCTCAGCGCGGTTGCCGGGAGCCGAAGCTCCTTCATGTTCCGGTGGCGAGAGCCTTTGATCGTATCCGCCAGAGGCCGCCCCAAGGCCGGGCCATCGCGCTCCAGGAGCTGGACGGCGGCAGTGAGAGCTCGTTGCTCGTCCCCGCCGAGCGTCTCCCACCACTCCTCGAACTGGTCCGTGAACTCGACGTTCCACAAGGTAATTATGACCCTTGCCTCATATTAGTCAAGGGGCATAGTCTGGCGGAGCTGGGGACGCTACCGCCAGGCCGCGGTTCAGACCTCCGGGTCGACCTTGAGGTGGCTGCCGGCCAGGGCCATATTGCNNCGCCAAAAGTCGAAAGCACTTGCTTTGGGAGCATGAGGTCGCCAGTTCGAGTCTGGCCGCCCCGACCATCGGGCCGTTCGTGGTCCGTTTCGAATTCGCCAGGTGCACTTGCTTTGGTGTTGCCTGGGCCCGGCTGGGTCCGCGATGGAGCGAAGCAAGTGCTGCTCTAGAGCACGATGTGCGAAGCAAGCGCTCTATCATCCCGCCACTCGCCGGCCAGGGGTCACATCGGCGATCTGGAGCAGCTCTCAGGCGCGCGGTGGGGTCAGAGAATGTCCAGGAGCGCCGCTGGCGACAGCACCGGCGGCGACACCGTCGCGAGGCTGGTGAGGTCCTTGTCCCCAGCCACCAGGTAGTCGACATCGGCGGACTGGGCCAGGGCGACCAGGTAGTCGTCGCCGGGATCACGGGTGACCCCTTCGATGATCACCGGGTTCTCCACGCTGATGGCACCCCGGCGGATGATCTCGACGAACTCGTCGACCTCGTCCGGTGTCACCAGATCACGAAACTTCGGGCGGCGAAGGACGCCTTCCAGCTCCTCGATCAGATGGGGGCAGACCACCAACTCGAACTCGCCGCTGAGCCAGAGGAGGTAGAGGCGAGCCGGCGTGCCGCGGGGGGAGAGGAGGGCGGAAATGAGCACGCCGGGGTCGAGGACGACCCGGAGAGCCCTAGCCGGCGGTGCCGCCACCGGCCTCCCGACGCATCGCTCGGAGCTCACCGTAGGCGAGCGCTGCCGCTCCTTCGTCCGTGAGCTGGCTTCGCTCCCAGACCCGTTCGACCGCGGCTAGACCAAGGAAACTGCGCAGCGCAGCGTTCACGATCTCGTACTCGTGCTGACCCGTGCGGGCTGCGAACACCCTCGAGGCGCGCAAGACGTCCTCATCGAGATAAACGGTGGTCTTGCGTCGAGCCATCGCCATGAGCCCCATCTTGACGGCTTGACGTGTACACGTCAAGACTGCCGCCGTCAGGTCTGCCGAGTCCACCCCTGCGGGGTCGGGGCGCTTGAGAGCGTTTAGATCGACGTTCCCGAGGCGATCCTCGAGTGCCGACGACTTCGGGTTCGGGGCCGTCTGATCTGGTACGAGGGCCAGCGACTACCAGAGTGCGAGCGGCGCGAGAGCAAGCACGCGGGCGGCAAGAACGAGATCGTCAATCCGGACCCGCTCGTTCGTCCGGTGCATAAGTGCGGTGTCACCGGGACCAAACAGCACTGTGGGAACCGCTGTGGGTGGCTGAAGAATCGATGCGTCCGTGAAGAAGCTGACCCCCCGCGGCGAACACATCCTGCCTGACACACTTGCCATGACGTTCCGGAATGCGTCAACGAGCGGCGCCTCGGGCGGAGTTTGGACAGCCGACCGCTCGCACGACACATCGATGTGCACATCTATATCCGGCTCTGCGTCGTTGAAGTGCCGGATCGCAGTCGTGAAGCGTTCCACGAGGTCGTCGTCCATCTGCCCGGGAACCGTTCGAATGTCGAAATCGACCCAGCACCTGTCAGGAACGATGTTGATGGCTGATCCACCCGAAATGACAGTCGGGGCCGACGTGGCGGGGGACAGAAGTTCATGTCGAGGGCCCCCGACGTCCACCCTTGCCAGTAGGGGCAGTAACCGTGTCATCGCAAGCACGGCGTTCCGTCCGAGTTCTGGTTGCGACGCGTGCGCCGCGACCCCACAAGCCGTGACCCGGAGACGCAGGCATCCCTTGTGAGCTGTGACGAGCTCCAGGTCCGTTGGCTCGCCTACGACCAGCCATGCCACGTCGGCCATACCGCCGGTCGCAAGGAGGTGGCGCGACCCGATGCAGTCGACCTCCTCGCCGACCACCGTTGCAAGGACGATGTCGCCGGGACGACGAATGCCCATCCGGTTCAGAGTAGCGAGCGCGCCGAGCATTGCGGCGATGCCCCCCTTCATGTCCACGGAACCACGCCCCCAAATCTCGCCTTCGACGACCGCGGCTCCGAATGGGGGGTGGTCCCATGACGAGTCGCCGATCACCACCGTGTCGAGGTGTCCGCAGTACAGGAGTTTGCGGGGGTCAGAACCATCGCCCGGGAGGCATATCGTGACGTTGCTTCTACCCTCGGCCACCGTCACCAGTTCCACCCTCAGGCCTGCCTCTTGAGCGATGCCCTCCAGGATCATTGCCGCGTTGTGCTCGCGGCCCGGTGGGTTTGTCGAATCCACCTGCACCAGGCGCTGCGTGATGTCCACGAGCTCTGCACGATCGACCGCATCCTGGATGCGGGCGGTCAGCCTATCGTTGACGTCGGTCACGGATGCGATGATAGTGCTCGTTGGCGAGGTGACGAAAGAGGCGTCCGATTTGGCCAAAGGCCCAGCGCCCCCCGGCGTCGAGCCCTCGCCGAAGCCATCTACAGGCACCTTGACGAACTGACGACGGCCCCGACGCCGAGATTCGGACGTTGCACAGTATTGGCCCGAGCGCCATGGGCTGATCCACTCGGCGCTCGCGGCCCGGGGCGGTCCCTTCTCAACTCGGCGAACTCAGAGTGGCCGTGGATACCAAGACGCGAACGGCCTGGCGTCAGAGCGACACCTCGAGGCCCTCATCGGCGATGAGCACCCCACCGCCGAATGCCTCGCCGGCCTCGGACCGCGACCGCTCCCGGTCGTTGCCGGTCCTCTTCCTTCGTCCCAGACGACGTCGTGTCCGCTCGACCGAGCCGATGAGGTCTCGCGGGTGCTCTCGGGCGGCCCGGATGACGCCGGACTCGCCAGGGCTCGCTAGCGCAACGGTCGAAAGAACCGCCTGATCACGTTGGCGAGGATCTCCGGCTCCGCCACCGCTGGAAAGTGACCCCCGACCGGATGCTCAGCCCAATCGGTGACGTTGTAGAACCGCTCGGCGAGCTCACGTGGTGGCTTGGGAAACGGTACGCGCTCGCCACCGAAGACCGTGACCGACGTTGGTACCGGGGAGGGATTGCCGGCCGGCAACGCGCCGTTGCCATGCTGGTAAGCCCAATAGGGCAAGAGGGACGTCGCGATCGTGTTGGTCGCCCAGTACAGGGTGAGCGTGGACAGCAGAAGATCTCGGTCAAACGCGGGGGCTCCGTCGGCCCGCTCGCTGCTCCAGGCGACGACCTTCTCGCCGATCCACGCCGCGAGCCCGACGGGACTGTCGGCGAGGGCGGCGGCCAGAGTCGCGGGCTTGGTCGCGTGCTCGTGCATGTAGCCACCCTCTTCGACCGCCCACCTGCCCACGGCCTCGGCGAAGCGCTCCTCGCCCGCTGAGCGCCGATCGGCGGTGACAGCCAGGCCCGGCGTGGCGAGATGGATGCCGGTGAGGCTGTTGGGATGGTCACGCGCCAACCAGCCGGTCACGCCGGCCCCGAGGTCGCTTCCGTGAGCGCCGTAGCGTTCGTAGCCGAACCCGTCGACCATGAGCCGATGCCAGATCCTCGCCACCTCACGAGCCGTGCGACCCGCGTGGGGCGGCGGCCCGCTGAACCCGAATCCGGGGAGTGACGGGATGATCAACGTGAACGCGTCAGCCGGGTCGCCCGAGTGCGCCTCAGGCTCGGTGAGCAGTGGGATCAGCTTCAGGTATTCGAGAAAGGATCCTGGCCATCCGTGCGTGAGCAACAGCGGCAGGGGCTGTGCCCCTGAACCCTCGACTCGGATGACGTGGACATGCTGATCGCCGACCTGCGCTCGGTAATGGGCGAGCGCGTCGAGCCGTGCTTGCAGTGGATGGATGTCGAACCGGTACCAGTCGTCGAGCAACTCGGCGGTCCAGGCGCTGGGTGCTCCACGCTCCCAGCCCTGACCGAGGTCCGGTGCCCTCCTGGAGCGGCTCAGGCGAAACCGCAGGTCCTCGATGGTGCCGAGTTCGAAGCCGACCGACACCTCCTCGACGCGTAGCTCGTTGGCACCCATGCCAGTCATTATGCGACCGCCCTAGTCGAACCCCCAGCGGTGGCCCAAGACAGCGGGTCTCAGGCGGTGTGTCCGGCGGATGCACCAGAGGTACAGCAGGGCACGACCCTCAGCGCGTGGCTCTATCGAGAAGCGGTTGGTGGCTGTCAGCTGGCGCCGAAGCTGCGCCAAGGGCGAGGCCGGCGACGCAGCGCTGGACGAATCGGCGCAGGAGTCTCTTCAGCAGCCACCCCATCCCCGGGACCCTGGCGGTGAACTGTTCGCGCCATGTGATCTGGGTCCCGTCGGCCAGCTCGGTGAGATCAACGTCCGCGCGATGGTCGCGCAGAGGAAGGCCGGACAGGGCTGTGTAGCTCAGGCGGCGGTCCACGTCGAGTTCGACCAGAAGTTCCCGGCTGTGCACGGGGCCAGTGCGAAAGACGCGGATGGCACCCAGGCTCTCGCCGCCCTCGGAGCCCTCGCGTTCGAGGGTGAATGAGTCGATCGGGGACCAGCGAGGCCAGCTGGCCCCATCCCTGAGCAGCCGGTAGACGGTCGAAGGGGGCGCGGATGTCCGCGCCTGTACGGAGAAGTCGCAGTGTCGCGTCATCTGATTGACCTCCCAGCGTCCGGAACTGTACCAAATGGTACACTTCTCGGCGATGGTAGCAGAGGGAACGAAAGGAGGGGCGCGGGAGCGGCTCTTGCAAGCGGTCCTCTCCCACCTTCAGGTCCGCGGGGTCACCGATCTCAGCCTGCGTGAGCTGGCAGTGGCCGTGGGCACGAGCCACCGGATGCTCATCTACCACTTCGGGTCCGGGGAGGGGCTGATGGTGGCGGTCGTCCAGGCCGTGGAGGCTGAGCAGCGGGCGTTCCTGGAGCAGCTGGTGGAGGACCGCCAGCAGTCTCCCGCCGCAATGATCCTGAGCATGTGGCGGCGCCTCGCCGACCCTGGTCTCGCCGGGCGCGAGCGGCTCTTCTTCGAGCTCTACGGTCAAGCCCTGCAGGGGCGCCGAGGCACGGAGGGTCTCTTGGACCGCATCGTCGACGCGTGGGTTGAGGTGATCGTCAGGCAGGCCACGACACGAGGTCTGCCGCAGGCGCAGGCGCGGATCGACGCTCGCCTCGGAGTGGCCGTCACGCGCGGGCTGCTGCTCGATCTGCTGGCCACCGGCGACCGCGCTCCGGTCGACGAAGCTCTCGAGAGATTCGCTTCGTTCTATGAGCAATGGGCTCCTCTCGCCATCGCTCACGACACACCGGCTGAGCCTTCAGTCCGGGATGGGCTCGCCGGCAGTCTCGACGCCTCCGACGCGATTCGCTGACACCGTGCCGCCACCGAGGCGGCGAGCATCAGTGCGGTGGCCGCCAGCCGGGGTCGCGACCGAAGAGCGCGATGAGCCGCCTCTGGGGGTCGGCGTTCTCTGGCACCGGAACCGGAGGAGCGAAGAGGCCGCTCGCCTTCATGCCCTTCAAGTCGGGTAGGGTGTTCTCGTATACGGCCTCGGCCAGCTCGGGATCGAAGCGCACGAGGGCCCCGGTGGCGGATCCGAGATCCCAGGAATGGATGAGCTCGTCGGCCCCCACCTGCCGGAGATAGGCGTCGTTGCTCACGTCGGCATAGGAGAGATGTGCGATGGCGACGGGGTCGCAGCGGTCGACGGCGATGAGCGCGGCGTCCGCAGCCCGCCGCCAGCTCGCCACAAGGTCGCCACCGACGAGGTCACCGTCGTAGCGGTCGCCGACCTCGGCGATGGTCGCTCCCCTGGTCAGGTCGGGAATCCAGCTGAGCTCGTAGAGCATGTGGCTCGCCAGGGCCCGCACATCCCACTCCCTGCAGGGCGTGGCCAGGCCGAGCTGGGAGGGGCGGACACCCCCGACGAGCGCCGTTGCCTGCTCGAGAGCTCGGCGGAAGAGCTGCGCACCATCCATGCTCGAGGACAAGTTTGCCACCCCACAACCCCCCCCCGAACGCCTGTCGGTGTCGGCCGGCGAGAGGCGGCGGCCTTCGACCGGACTGCTCGGGCCGCTGCTCCGCGCAGGCGCCAGGGTTGGGCTCTGGCTCTAGGCAGGCGCCGGGAGAGGCGGAGCCCCCGGCACACTGCTGCACAATCGTGTGCGATGGCGACTGGAGCGGACAGGAGGCGCGGGGATGAGCGAGGCGAACGGTCAGGTTCTTGACTATGACGTCGTTGTGATCGGTGCAGGGCCTGCGGGTGAGAACGTCGCCGGTCGATGTGCCGACCACGGCATGAGCACTGCCATCGTCGAGCGTGAACTGGTGGGAGGTGAGTGCTCGTACTGGGGATGCATCCCCAGTAAGACGCTGCTTCGTCCCGGCGATGCGCTGGCGGCGACCCGGCGCGTGCCCGGTGCCCGCGAGGCGGTCCAGGGAGCCATCGACCTGGAGCAGGTGTTTGCACGCCGCGACTACATGACGTCCGACTGGCACGACGGCGGGCAGCTGCCGTGGCTGGCCTCGAAGCTCATCGTCCTGCATCGCGGCAACGGGCGCCTCGCCGGCGAGCGGCGCGTCGATGTGTCGGGGTCTGATGGCGTCATGCTGTCACTGCGCGCGCGCACTGCAGTGGTGTTGGCGACGGGGACGCGCGCCGCGTTGCCACCGGTGCCCGGGCTGGACGGGGTGGGCCCGTGGACGAACCGTGAGGCGACCGAGACGCACACCGTTCCGCGCCGCCTGCTCGTGCTCGGCGGCGGGGCCGTGGGTTGCGAGATGGCCCAGTGCTTTCGGCGCCTCGGCAGCCAGGAGGTGACCGTGCTGGAGGGCGCGCAGCGTTTGCTCGCCCGCGAGGAGCCGTTTGCGGGTGACGAGGTGTGCGCGGCGTTCGAGGCGGAGGGCATTCGCGTGTTGCTCGGTGCTCGGCTGACGTCGGTGCGCCGCGATGAATCGGGCGCTGTCATCGCGAGGCTGGGCGATGGCAGCGAGGTGGTCGGCGACGAGATCCTGGTCGCCACCGGCCGTGTGCCGGCCACGGCGTCGCTCGGTCTCGACAAGGTGGGCCTGGAGCCCGGGCGCTACGTGGAGGTGGACGATGCACTGCGCGCCACCGGTGTTGCGGGTGGCTGGTTGTACGCGGTGGGTGACTGCAACGGGCTTGCACTGCTGACGCACATGGGCAAGTACCAGGCGCGGATCGCGGGCGACGTCATCGCCGGCAAGGACGCGCGTGATCGTGCCAGCCGCGACGTTGTGACCCGCGTCACGTTCACCGACCCGCAGGTGTGTGCGGTCGGCCCCACCGAGGCGCAGGCGCGCGAACGCGGCATCGATGTCCGGGCGGTGCGCTTTCCCACCGGCGACGTTTCAGGCGCATCCACGCAAGGCGAGGGCATCAGAGGAACGTCGCAGATCCTGGTGGACGAGTCTCGGCGCGTGATCGTTGGCGCCACGTTCACGGGGCCGGCGACGCAGGAGTTGCTGCACTCGGCCACCGTTGCCATAGCGGGTCGCGTGGCGGTCGACATACTCTGGCACGCGGTGCCGTCGTTCCCCACCGTCAGCGAGGTGTGGCTACGTCTGCTCGAGGCGTACGGCTTGTAGGCGGCGCGGTGGATCGCGAGCCGCCGGTCCCGGGCCGCTCAGCCGAAGGTGAAGGCGTATGCCTCGAGCCCCGGTGAGGCGGTGAGGAGGAGCAGGCCCGTCTGCTCAGACTGGCCCGACACCAGCGTGTACAGGCGGGGGACGCCGGAGACGTCGATCGTCGCCAGGGCACTCCCGGCGAGTGTGAGGGAGAGGGTGCCGCTGCCGCCGACGACGAGGTAGACGTCCTTGGCCTCGAAGTCCAGCTCGAGGCGCGCATCCGCACCGGAGGTTGACTCCTCGGAGCCGATCGTCCACGTCCCCGAGAGGCCGTACTCGCCGGCCACAATGGAGCTGGGGAACGAATACGTTGCCGGGGCGTCGTCCTGGATGGAGGTGGCTCCGACCAGGTACTGGAGCCGGCTGTAGCCGAGATAGGTCTCGGGGCTGATGAGCTCGGTCGGGGTGAGGTCCGGAACGGCGGTTGTGGGCGGCAACTGCAGGCGCGGGTCGGCGGCGACGAGGAGCTGGCGGATGGCGGTCTCGGTCCGACCGTACTGCCCTTCGCCGAAGCTCTCGTACCGCACCTCGCCCGACGCGTCGACGAGGTAGTCAGCCGGCCAGTACTCGTTGTCGTACGCGTTCCAGGTGTCGTAGCTGTTGTCGACGGCGACCGGGTAGGTGATGCCGAACTGTTGCACCGCGCTCCGCACGTTGGAGACGACATGCTCGAAGGCGAACTCCGGGGTGTGCACCCCGACGACCACCAGACCGTCGGCGCGGTAGCGCTGGTACCACGCCTCGACATGAGGTAGGCTCCTCTGGCAGTTGATGCAGGAGTAGGTCCAGAAGTCGATGAGGACCACCTTGCCGCGCAGTGACTTGACGGTGAGCGGCGCCCCACCGGCTGTGTTCAACCAGGCGGCGATGCCCTGGAAGTTGGGGGCCGCAAAGCAATCCTGCAGGGTGGCGGACCTGGTGCAGCTCACCAGCGAGGCACTGCCGCCCCGGGTGAGGCTCTGGAGCTGGCTCTGCACGGACTTGCCGCCCTCCACGCTGCTCTGGAGCGCGCTGGTGTACCCGGGGACGTCCTGCTGCAACCCGTCGGTGAGATTGAGCCCGATGGCGAGGGTCATGAGGAGGAGGACGGCTCCGCCGCCGATTCGCATCCCCCGCGCCCTGTCGCGCAGCGCCCGGACGCGATCGATGACAGCGTCCCCGGCCAGCGCGACGGCGAGCAGGGGGATGCCGGCTCCGGCCGCGAAGGCGAGCGTGAGCAGCAGGCCGGCGAAGCTCAGGTGGTTGGTGGCTCCGATCACCGAGATGGCGGCGAGGATGGGGCCGGCGCAGGGGACGAAGACCGCGCCCAGGCCCAGGCCCAGGACGAATCCGCCCCGCGAGGTCGCCGGCTGGGGGGCGTGGAGGCGGAGGAAGGGGCGCTCGAGGATCCTCTCGATCGCCGGTACGAGCAGGCTGAGGCCGAAGACGCCGAGGACCACAAGGCCCGCGTCGCGCAGCAGGTCCTGGGGGAGCCTGAGGGCGCTGAGCACGGTGGTGCCGAGGAGGGTGATGAAGCTGAAGCTCACCACCAGGCCGACCACCACGGCGACGGAGCGCCACCGCCGTGAGGCCGGTGCCGTGCCCGTGGCTCCCGCCACCAGGACCATGGGCAGCACCGGCAGGATGCAGGGCGAGATGCCGGTGATGAGTCCCGCGACGAAGCCGACGACGAGGAGGCTGATCATCACGTTCCGCGAGTCAGCTTACCCACGGCCTCCGTGCAGCCGGCCGCGCGAATGGGCACCACTCACCTCGGTAGAGGTCAGGGCGGCGGGATCCGTCACCAGCGCCGCGGTGAGGGCCGTGGTCCGGCCCGGCGCCTCCGGGCGTTCAGACATCGCGCGACGACCTCCAATCTCGAAACGAATCCATGAGCCGCTGACGCATGGCGGGGTCGAGATCTGCACCCGCAGCTCCGCCGGCGGCCAGAATCGTCTCGCGCATCTGGTCCAGGTAGGCGCGACAACCGCCACAACCGTCAAGGTGCGCCTCGAACCGATGCCGATCGTCCGCCGAGAGGGCGCCCTCGAGGTAGTCGGTGACGAGCTCGACCAGCTCCTGGCAGGTGAGCTCTCCACCGTCCGACACGGCGGGAGCCGCGCGGCGCCGTCGTCCGCGAGCGATCCGACCCAAGGGATCTTTCCAGGTCATCTGCTCTCACAGTCTGTGGTCATGGGGCATCCGTTACATCCGAGAAGTAGGCCTCGAGGGCGGCCCGAACCCTTGATCGCGCTCGATGGAGGAGCAGGCGTTGATTCCCCTCGCTGATTCCGAGTGCGGAGCAGGTGTCAGTGGAACCCAGGTCCTCNNCGAGAGCAGGCGCTCCTCGGGGCGATCCCACGCCTGCGGAGCGATGGACCACTTGCCCCGATTGGGACCCTGATCGTGGAATCGCTCCGGACCGACGGCCGGAGCCAGCTCGCCGTCGCCGAGGTCGGAGAAGGTGATGGTGCGTCCCTCGTGCTGGGCCGCCGTCTTCGCCTTGTTGACCAGGATCCGGCAGATCCAGGTCTTGAGCGATGA
>PLAK01000017.1 GCA_003134115.1 Candidatus Changshengia sp. | reverse complement strand
CCCGGGGCGGGCCTGCCCTCCGGGTCGGCGCTCCTCCAACCCTTCGCCCTCTGGGATGGAGCCTCCTTCGCGGAGATCGCCCAGCGGGGTTATCCGAGTGGGCCGCTCAACCTGACGGTCGGCGCCGCCGGCCACCTCTGGGCGTACTTCCCGGGCTATCCACTGCTCGTCCACATCGCCGGTTTCGTGGTGCCCAACACCATCCTCGCCGGCATCGTGGTGAGCGCCATCGGCGAGCTGATCGCCCTGCTGTTCCTCGCCAAGCTGATCCTGCTCGAGCGGGGCGACGTGGCGTCGGCGCAGTTTGCCTGCTGGGCGCTCGCGGTCTTCCCCTACGCCGTCTACCTGACCGCAGTCTTCTCGGAGAGCACCTTCCTCGCCGCCGCCACCGCCTCGCTCTATTACATGCGCCGGGGCAAGGACGGGCGCGCCTCCATCGCCGCGGCCGTCGCCATGCTGGTTCGCATCACCGGTGTCGCCCTGATCCCGGCGCTCATCGTCGACCATCTCATCCGCCAGCGCGGCCGGCCCGGACGCGGCCTGATCGCCATCCTCGCGACGCCCCTCGCCCCACTTCTCTTCGTGGCCTACGGGTGGCTCTCCACCGGCAACCCGCTCGTCTACCTGCAGGTGGAGCGGTCGGCCTCCTTCAACCGCCTCTTCGCCTGGCCGTGGGACGGAGCGCGAGCCACCTTCCAATCGTTCGTGGACGGCTACAACGGGAACAGCTTCGTCTTCGGGATGGAGCTCCTCTTCGGCATCGCGGGGCTCATCGCCGTCCTCTGGCTGGCCTGGCACTGGCGGACGGTGTCACCCTCGCTCACGGTCTTCGCCGCGGTCGCGTGGCTCATGTCCACCTCCCTCATCTACTGGCTGAGCGTGCCCCGGTACGAGATGACGGTGGTGCCGATCTATCTCGCCCTCGCGGACGTCACCCGGCGCCATCCGCAGTCGCGCACGGTCCTGATCGCGGTGTCGGCAGGCTGGATGGGCTTCCTGGCCACCCTGATGGCGACCGGGCAGTTCGTGGCCTGAGAGGCCACGCGGCCTGCCGCGCTGCGTGGCGGGGTGAGGCGAGCGCGGCTCTGCCGCGCCGCAGGCGGCGTGGGGACCCCTACCATCTCGGCAGCGCCCGCATCGTCTAGCGGTCAGGACCTCACCCTTTCAAGGTGGCAACCGGGGTTCGACTCCCCGTGCGGGTACGGTGCGATCAGAGCCTCAGCGCCCCCATTCGACGTCGCCGGCGAATCCGTGTGGCTTGGGATGCCGCCGGTACGCCTCGCGACCCGCCATGGCCCCGGCGATGGTCGTGCCCTGCCCGTGGCCGGGAAGCACGATGGTGGCCGCCGGTAGCGGCAGGAGCCGGGCGTCGATCGAGGCCAGGATCGTCTCCAGGTCGCCGGCGGCGAAGGTCCGTCCCGGGCCGCCGTTGAAGAGGGTGTCCCCGGTGATCACCGCCCCGCCCACACGCAGCGAGATGCTGCCCGGGGTGTGGCCGGGGGTGTGGAGGACATCGATGCGGATGCCTCCGACCCGGAGCTCCTGGCCGTCGGCAAGCCGGCCGTTGATCCGCTCCTCGGGAATGTTGATCTCGGCGTCGCCGACCAGGACGGGGGCGCCGGTCGCTGCGCGGACCGCGTCGTAGGTCGCCCAGTGGTCCAGATGCCAGTGGCTGGCGACCACCGTCTGGACACCCCCCTCGGCGGCGATGGCGTCCAGGAGGGGACCCTCCTCCAGCGGCATGTCGACGAGGAGGCCGGCATGCGCGGAGGTGTCACGGACGATGTAGGCGTTGTTGCCGTAGGGGCCCATGGGTCCCACCCTGACGATCCGGGCGTCGCCGTCCTCGAAGACCGCGACGGATGCGGACAGGCCCGGGGTCACGGCCTCGATGCCGGAGTGCGCCGGGCCCCGGCCGAGCCGCGCTCCGACCCGGGTGCGGTGCGCCCCGACCCGCGCTTCGTGGCGGTGGCACGCGAAGGGGCGCGGTGCGCCGGGCCCTCGGCAGCCTGCGCGCGCATGGCTGCCTTGTGTGCCCGCTTGGCCGCCTGGTAGGCGCGACGCTCGTCGGCGGTGGTGACGTCGGCGAGCGTGGGGAAATCGGGAACGACCTGTTCCCAGCCCGGCGGGGTCACCCCGTAGCGGCGGACGAGGACGCCCGTGACGATGCGCGCTTTGAGCGAGCCGAAGCCCGGGAGCGCCGCGAGCCGCCGATGCAGCTCCACGGCCGTACCGGCCTCGCGCCACAGACGGGAGGCGTCGCCACCGTAGGTCTCCGCGACAATGCGGCAGATGCCCTGGACGCGCTCGGCCATGCTGCGGGGAAAGCGGTGAATCGCGGGCGGCGTGCGAAAGACGACGGCCAACACCTCGGGATCGGTGGCGGCCAGGCGCCCGGGGTCGAGGGTCCCGAGCCGCTCGCGTATCCGCAGCGGGCCGAGGAACGCCTGCTCGATCGGGAACTGCTGATCGAGGCAGAAGCCGACGAGCAGAGCGAGTGGGTCCTCGGCGATCAGGCGGTTGGCCGCCGGGTCCTCGGTCCATTCGAGGACGGGCGCAGGGCCAGGTCTGGGCATCCCCACTAGCCTACCCGAGGGGCGGCCGGATGTCCCGTCCGGGCTCCCGGGCAACCGACTCGCCGAAGTGCGATCTCGATTCGGTCACGACGGCCGGAACCGGGCCCCGGCGGGTGGTACTACCGGGGGCACGCCGGCCCACCCGTGGGCCCGGCTGCGGCTTGCACTGCGAGGTCATGGCAATCACGTCTGCGCTGGCGGTCCCCCCCGAGGAGATCGACCGGCGTCGCACCTTCTGGGTGGCCTGCGCGGGGCTCGCGATCGTCACCGCCGCCCTGATGGTCGCGATCGTCGTTCTGACGCGCGGCACCCTCACGTACATCATCGACGACGCCTACATCCACCTCTCGATGGCGCGTACCTTCGCGACCACCGGCACCTGGGGAGTGGTCCCCGGGGACTGGGAATCGGCGGACTCGTCACCGGGCTGGATCCTGCTGCTGGCCACCCTCATCAAGGTCGTGCCGGCGGTGACGGAGTGGCTCCCCTTCATCATCAACGGCCTGGCGGCGCTGGTCGTCGTGTGGTTGGTGACGAGCCGCCAGGAGCTGGTGGTGCTCCGCCGGGGCAGCAACTCGCCGGTGCGCTACCTCGCGGTGATGCTGCTTCCGAGCGTGCTCTTCCTGCCCGAGCTGATCGTTCTCGGCATGGAGCACACCCTGCAGACGGCGCTGGTCCTGGGACTCCTGATCGCCTTCGAATGGCTGATCCGAGACGGCGTCACAGCTCGTCGGGCGCTCCTGTACGCGCTCTTCAGCCTGCTCGGCAGCGCCATCCGCTTCGAGACCCTCTTCCTGAGCGCCGGATGCGCCCTCGCCCTGGTGGTCCCGCCCCTATGGTCGACATTCCGTCGGCGACGACCCGACCCCGATTTGTGGCCGCGGATCGGGGCGGCAGCGGCGGGGACGGCAGCAGCCGTGATCCCGATTGTGGTCATGGGGGTGGTGGACCTCGCCCATGGCGCCTTCTTCTTTCCCAACTCGATTGTCGAGAAGACCGCGCTGCTGGGACACCAGAGCCTGCTGCAGACGGTGGTGCCCACCTGGTCCGGGATCAGCTCCAACCTGGGCCTCGACCCCTTCCTGATCGTCCTCCTCGGCTTCGGGATCGTCATGGCTGTCCGGGGCCCGCTGCTGCGGCCCCTCTGGGCGGCCTGGGTCATCGGGACCCTTCTCCACGCCAGCTACGGCCAGTTCGGGTGGGACGACCGCTACCAGGCCTACCTGGTGATCGTCGGGGTCTGGCTCACGCTGCGCACGCTCCCGCGGATCGAGTGGGCACCGGTCCGCGAGCACCTGGTGCTGGCCCTGGTGCTGCTGCTGGTGGTGCTGCCGGTCGGCAAGTTCGACTACATGGTTTACGCCCCCGAGTCCGCGCTGATCCAGACCCAGGTGCAGCAGCAGATGGCCGGCTTCCTGGCTCGCTACTACGACGGGCGGACGGTGATGGTCAACGACATCGGGCGGGTGACGTGGGAGCATCGGGGCGGCCTCCTCGATGCCTGGGCGCTGGCCAGTGTCTCGGTGCTGCGCCTCCAGTACGACGGGGAGTACAACTCCGCGCACACGACCGTGCTTGCCCGGGAGGACCACGTGGCCGCGGTCGCCCTCTACGCGCCGACCTTCAACTTCCTGGTCCCCCAGGGGTACGTCAAGGTGGCGGTCTGGCAGATCGGGGCGGGGGCCAACCAGGACGCGACGGCCGTGATCTTCTATGCGCCGGCGGGAGCCGCGGCCCAGGCGATGGCGGGTGACATGCGCGCCTTCGCGCCGGGCATGGTCCCCGGCTCCGGCGCCGTCACCATCTACGGGTAGCCGCCTCCGGCACTGCCCGGTGGGCCCCGAGAAGCGCGTGGATGCCAGAATGGCCGGCGTGCGCGAGTACCTGGTCGACTGCGGCACCCAGCACCTCTCGGTGCGCGAGCACCCGGGCGGCAGCCCGACGATCCTGGCCCTCCACGGGCTGGCGAGCAACGCCCGCTGGTGGGACCTGGTGGCGGCGCGGCTCAGCCCGCGGTGGCGGGTGCTCGCCCCCGACCTGCGCGGCCACGGCCTCTCGGACCGTCCCGAGACGGGGTATTCCTTCGCCGAGGTGGTCGAGGACCTGCGCGGTCTCTGTGATGCGGCGAGTCTGGAGCGGGTGATCGTGGCCGGCCACAGCTGGGGGGCGTCGGTCGCGCTCTGGTTCGCGGCCGCCCTCCCCGAACGGGTCCTCGGCTGCGTCTGCGTCGACGGCGGCGCCGGGTCGATGAGGGAGCACTTCCCGACCTGGGCCGAGGCCGAGGAGCGCCTCCGCCCGCCCCGGATCTCCGGCATCACCGAGGACGCGGTGCGCGAGTGGGCAAAGGGCGGGACGCTCGCCGAGGGCGGGGATGCCGCGGCGGCGGCGGAGATCCTGCTCGGCAACTTCGAGGCGGTGGGGGACGGCACGGTGCGGGCCCGGCTGCCGATGACCCAGCACATGGAGATCGCCCGTCACCTGTACGAGCTGGACTCCTTCGAGCTGATGGCGAGGATCGAATGCCCGGTGCTCTTCATGCCGGCCATCGGGGGTCCCTGGCCCACCGAGGAGAAGGCCCGATCTCTGCAGCGGGCTCAGGACGTGCTCGGTTCGCATGCGCAGATAGCGTGGGTGGACGGCGGCCACGATCTGCCGGTGCAGCGACCCGCCGAGGTGGCCAAGGCGATATCGGGATTCGCCGCCGGCCTGACCTGACGCGAGGCCGACCGCAAGCCCGGCCCGTCACCCTGCCGTCACGAAGCTGCAGCGTCCCCCGCGACGCCGGCCTGGGGGCGACCGGGTCAGCCTATGATCGGTAGCCGTGCCGTCTGCCATCGTCATCGGCTCAGGTCCCGCCGCGGCCGGTGTGCTACTCGCCCTGACGGCGGAGCCGGGTTGGGCTGTCACGGTGGTCGACATGGGGATCGATCTCGATCCCGAGACCCGGACCGTCCTGGAGCGGCTGGCCGCCGCTCCTCCCCGCGAGTGGGCAGAGGACGACGTCGCTCGGGTCGCCCGCCGCGCCGCCGACTCCCGAGACGGTGGCCTACCGGAGACCAAGCTCATCTACGGCTCCGACTACGTCTATCGCGATGCGGGACAGCTCTCGCCACTCGCGGTGGGACCGGGGGTGCACCCCCAACTCATCAGCGCCGCGTACGGAGGCTTCAGCTCCGCATGGTCGGCGCAGGTCCTGCCGTTCCCGGAGACGGCCTTTCGCACTTGGCCGTTCGGAGCCGGCGAGCTGGCGCCTCATTACGCGGCGATCCTTCGCGCCATTCCCTTCGCGGCAACCACGGACGACCTCGCCGAGGAGCTGCCCCTCTACGCCGATCCCCTCCCTCCGCTGCCCCTGTCAGCCGCGGCGAGCGCGATCCTGGAGCGGTACCGGCGAAACCGGCGTCTGCTGCGCCGTCGCGGGCTCACGCTCGGCCGGGCACGCCTGGCGGTGAAGAGCGCGGGCTGCACGCTCTGCGGGTTGTGCTTGTCCGGCTGCCCCTATTAGCTAATCTACTCGTCAGCGGAGACGGTCGGCCGGCTGCGCGCCGCCAAGAGGATCACCTACCTTGGCGGCCTGCGGGCCGTCCGCATCGATCAGCAGGAAGGCGCGACCGAGGCCAGCGTCACCGTTGAGAGCCTCAGCGACGGCAGCCGGCGGACATTGAGCGCCGATCGTGTGGTGGTCGCGTGCGGGGCGATCGGAACCTCGAGGCTCGTTCTCGAGTCGCGGCGGCTCCACGGAGTGCGCCTCTCACTGCAGGAGTCGGCGCAGATCATCATGCCGCTCCTCTCTCTGCACGGGAGCGGTGACCCGCGAGACTCGTCCAAGCACGCCATGGGCGAGTTGAGCATGCTGATGAGAATTCCCGAACTGGGCGCCGAGCCGGTCCACCTCCAGTACTTCACCTACAACCCAGCATTCCTCGACGCGCTTCCAGGTCCCATGCGCGAGGGGCCGGGGCGCCGGCTGCTGCCGAGCGTCCTCGGACGTCTATCGGTGATCCTCGGATACCTGCCCTCCGGCGCTTCGCGTCGGGTTGACCTCCGACTGGTCGCCGCCGCGACGGACGGGGCACCCGGGGTCCTCAGCGTCGAGGCACCGCCCGCTGACCGCGCCCACGCCAGGCTGGTCCGGAAGGTCTGCCTGCGGCTAGCGGGCATGGGCCCCTGGCTGGACCTCTACCCGATCATGCCCAAGGTTATCCTCTCCGGCGCCGCGAGGAGCTACCACTGGGGATCGGCCTTTCCTCATCGGGCGACTCCGGGCGCCCTCGACACCGACCGGTGGGGCCGTCTCCAAGGCTGGGACCGAGTCCATCTGGTGGACGCCTCGGTGCTTCCCAGCATCGCCTCCACGACATTCACACTGACCGTCATGGCCAACTCCCACCGGATCGGCAGCGAGGTGGTGAGGGGACTGCCCGCGTGAACACTCAGGTGGCGGCCGTCACCGGTGCCGGCGGGTACGTGGGGGGGCTGATCCGGCAGGCGCTGTCGGAGTCGGGATGGCGAGTTGTGGGCCTGGTGCGCCGGCTCCGAGACCTGGACGACATCCCCTACGACCTGGCCGCCGGCCTGGACCCCGGCGTTCTGCGTGGCGTGGATCTCCTGGTCCACTGCGCCTGGGACTTCCGAGCGGCGCGCCGGGCCGACGACTGGAGGATCAATGTGGGCGGGTGCCGTCGCCTTCTCACCGCCGCGTCCGAGGCGGGAGTGGGCCGGGTCATCGTTGTCTCGTCCATCGCCGCCTTCCCGGGCACTCATCAACGGTACGGCCGGGCCAAGCTGGCCGTCGAGGCTGCGGCACGGGCCCACGGCGCCGCCGTCATCCGCCCCGGCCTGGTCTTCGGGGAGCGCCCGGGAGGCATGGTCGGCACCCTCGAGCGCCTGGCCGGGCTGCCCCTCATCCCCCTCCCCGCGTCAGCTTCCGATCAGTACCTGCTGCACGAGCGAGATCTCGGCGCCGCCGTTCTGCGCCTGGCCACGCTCCCCGAGCTGCCGCGGCGGCCGCTGGTGCTGGCACACCCGGCGCCGGTGGGGATGAAAGACCTGGTTACCGAGCTGGCTCGCCGGCGCGGGTCCCGCCCCGTCATCGTGCCGGTGCCGTGGGCACCAGCGTACGTTCTTCTGCGCTTGGGCGAGGTGTCCCACCTCGACCTTCCGGTCCGCGCCGACTCCCTCTGGGGCCTCGCCCACCCTCCGCCCCCACCCCCCGCCGACCTCGCCGAGCTCGGCATCAGCCCGCGGCCGTTCCGGGCCGGCGACGAGCCCTGAGGGCGAGCACCTCAGAGGTTTCGCCCCCGGGTCACGGCTCGTACACGACGGCGCCGGCCTCGCGGCCCACTCTGTGCCACGTGCTGGGAGGCTTCCAGCCCGGCGGGATCGAGTTGACCAGGCCGGAATCGCCCACCACGACCGCGACTGGGCGCAGGGACGCGATGCGGGTCGTGAGCTGGTCCGGATCGCTGATGACCGTCTCCGCACCGGGCGGACCGGTCCCGGCGGCCACGATGTTGACGTCCAGGTCGGGACCCAGGATCGCAGTCACGTTGTCGACGTCCATGACCACCACGCGTCCCGTGAGGTCTCGCGAGGCTGCGAGGGCGTGGTCCACGGCGGTCGGCCCCTGGGCCGGCTGGAGGTGGGCGGTCACCGTCACCAGTGCCACCAAGCCTGCGAGCAGTGTCGCACCGCGGAGCCATCGCGTCCGCCCGGGCGGAGCTGCCCTTCCTCGGACCTGAAGGAGGGCCAGGAGAATGAGGCTGGCGGCACTGGCCACGACGAGCGTGGTGACGGGGAGCCGAGCGGCGATCTCGAACAGCCCGACCTCGACGCCGTTCACCACCAGGGCGGCGCCCGCCGCCACCGGCAGCCACCGCCGGGGGAGCACCGCCGCAAGCCCGAGGACCCCGAAGGCGACCCCTGGAAGCAGGTACCTCATGGCGCCGAAGACGTCCTGAACCGAGCCGGTGAACGGCGACATCGCGTACGCGACCGTGCAGGCCGCGCCCAGGCCGAAGAGCATCCGTGCTCGTCCCCGCCGAGTCATCGCCAGGGGAAGGTTGACCACGAGGGCGACGAAGCAGAGACCGAAGCTCGCGACGGCCGACCCGAACCACTCGGCCGCCGAAGTGCCGCCGCCGTGGAGGATGGTGCCGAGGAGGGACTGGTAATCGGGGCCCTCGGCGACCGAGACGCTCCCTCCCAGGCCGGGGAAGAGCAGCCATGATCCGATCCTCACGGTCTCGGGGAAGAGGGGATCCCCGGCCAGGACCCAGTCGCGCACGTACCAAACCACGGACAGGCCGCGCGCGGCAGCCGCGAACCACGCCACATGTCCAGGCCTCCGCCAGAGACGGCCGGCTCCCACGATGGCCGCCATCACGGCGAGTGCGGGAAGCACTTCATCGGCCTTGGTCCCGATCGCCAGCCCCGCACTCAGCCCGGCCATCACCAGCCATCTGGACTGCGATGTCCGCACATGGCGGAGCCCCAAGGTCGCAGCCGCCATCAGGCCAAGCAACCCGATGCCGTCGTCATAGGCGGAGCCCACCTGAGTGCCGAAGAAGGCCCAGCAGGTGACCACGACCAGACCCGCTCCGGCACCGACCCACGCACTCCGCCCCAGCTCGCGAATCAGCATCGCCGAGAACGCGACGAGGAGACCAGCGCAGGCGAGATCCACGACCCCGACGAGCGCATCGTTGTGGAATGTCAGCATGACCGCGAGCAGCAGCAGCGAGCCGTTCCCCGGCGACGCGGCGCTGCCATCGCCCGGCTGGGCGAAGGGGAGAGAGCGGATTGAGTTGGTGTTGAGGATGTAGGCGGCGTTCGGGATGTGATAGCGAACGCTGTCCGCGAAGTACTGGGTCGGCATGACCGAGGCCACCTCTAGAACCGCGAGCACGATGAACGGGATGGCGAGCGCGACCAGGCCCCACGGAACCTGCGACGCATGCCAGTTCATCCCTGCCGGCGCCGGCAGGAAGTGGACTGCGGCAAGGGCTCCCCCTGCCAGGCACCCGAGCACGATGGGAAGCGAGAGCATCCCCAGGAGACCCAGGACCTGAAGCAGAGCGACCCAGCCCGTGACCCCGAGCAGGCCCGCCACGGCGGCGCGCTCGAGGAAATCGGTCGATGGGGGCAGCAGAGCAGAGCTGAGGCGGATTGTGACCACGGCCGCCAAACCGACCAGCACGGTCTCGAGGAGCAGCCCGGTCAGCGTGGTCCCCCACCCGGTCATGGCGCTCGGAGCCCAGGAGCGAGTCGGCCGGACGTCATCTCGGCTCGAGCGCCCCGGGAAGCACCCAGACCGTCACCCGCTCGTCGCGCTTCCGGCCCCACGACTGCGAGCCCACCTCGATCCACGAGCTGGGTGGCACCCAATCGGGAGGGGCGAGATCGAGGTCGTCGTAACCCACGACCACCAGGCTCGGGTGCTGGGCCACGATTGCCCGTGTCAGCGCCTCACCCGAGAGCGACTGCTGGGCTCCCTCGGGGCCGGCGCCGGCAGAGCTTATGGGCACCTCCAGAGTCGGCCCCAGGACCCATCTCATGTACTCGTAATAGACGACCACCACGGGCCCAGAACCGTGACGGCCGGCAACCATGTCGGCCATGAAGGTCGATCTGGACGTGGGCGGATACGGCGGCCATACGGCCACTATCGCCGAGAGTCCTGCAATCACCGCCACCATCTGCAGGCTGGGACGCAGCCAGCCTCTGAGACTCTGTGTCCCCAGCCAGCAGGCGACGCACGCCACCGCGATCGCCAGGGTCGGCCACCAGGGCACGAGGTCGGGGCGAGAGTAGAAGAGGAACTCATAAAAGGGGATCTCAACGATGACGCTCGAGATCGCGATGACGGCCGTGGTCCGCCACCCCAGCCCCGAGATCGCGGCCATCACGACCAGCACGATGGTGGCCAGAGCGAAGCGGAGCTGATAGGCGAACAGGATGGGAGTTCCTGAGGCCACGCCGTAGGGAGTGAGCAGATATGCGACCGCGCTCAGGCAGGCCACCACGATCACGATCCGGCGTTCCGCTGACCACCGGCCGCGCACCAGCCCAACCAGGAACACCAGGGTCAGACCCAGGAACAGCCAGAAGCCGTAGAGCAGGTTCATCACGTCGGCGTGCCCTCCCAGCAACCACGCCGCCACCGAGTCGACCGACATGGTGAGCGCCGCGTGGTCGCCCGCGAAGATCACGCGACCGAGGAGTTCGATCTGCTGCGGCCAGAGGGGGTTCCCCGCCACCACCCAGTTCCGCACGTACCAGACCGCGCAGAACAGCACGGCGGTGCCCGGAACCACCAGAGCGCCGCGCCACAACAGCCGGCGACGATGCAAATCCCAGAGCAGCGGAATCAGGACGGCACTGGCGTCGAGAAACCCGGAGAACTTGGTGGCCGGCGCGAGGCCCAGGGCAGCTCCGACGAGCACCATCCGACGCAGCGTCCACCCCTGCTCCCGAGCCATCAGCCAGAGGGCTAGGGCGGTAACCACGCCGACGGCTGGGATCAAGTCGTTCATCATTGAGTGCCAGAAGAGGTAGACCATGACCGGCATGGCCGCCACGGCCACCCAGGCCATCGTCGCCCGCCTCCAGGTGGCACCGCAGGCGCAGGCCACCACCACCCCAGCTGCGCCGAGCATGCCCATCCAGAGGACGTTGGCGATGTAGGCGAGACTGTCGGTGTGACTGCCCAGCATGAGCAGCGCATTGAGCAACTCCCCGGCCTCGGGGGCCGTCGCCGTATGCTCGCCGGGTTCGGCGTAGGGAAGCGACCAGTGTGTGCCCGAGTCCAGCATGTGGGCCGCGTTCACGATGTGGTACCGCACGGTGTCGGTCTCGAACGAGGGA
>PLAK01000006.1 GCA_003134115.1 Candidatus Changshengia sp. | reverse complement strand
GACCTCTGCCGTGCGAGGGCAGTGGTGCGATCCTGAACTCAGCGGAGCCGCCAGATGGCCGATCGACCCGTTTCCTATGCGGAGTACACCCAGAGTGGGGCTGCGATGGGGCTGGGGTGCAGGAAACGCATCAGCCGGTTCATCCAGGCTCCCCCCTCCGTCCCTCACTCGCGCGCCGACGGTGACGTCAGGCTGCTCCTTGTGCTGACCGCCGATTCCGCCACCGATGACGGCTTCGACGCCTGCATCGCCGACAATGCGCGCGCTGAGGTCCGACGCCGGCGGCTTCGGCCACGATCACCACGGCCAATTTCTGTGCTACAATAATGGCTGAACGTGAGATCCGCTGGTTCCGCTCAGCGCGGCGCCATCGGATCGGGAAGGCTCATGCGATGCACGTGATCACCACCACCGCGCCGGTCCGCATTCCGGCAAGCGGAGACCTCGACGCACGGCTGGTCTGGGTGGGCAGAGACGACCGGGGGCTGGAACTGGAGATCGTGGCGCTGGACCTACCCGATGCCGTCGTCGTCATCCACGTCATGCCAACAGGGCTACAGGGTTGACGCCGATGGCGAAGCGGGCGAGCTACCACTTGGGCGCCGACGTCCCCGATAGCGAGACCCTGCGCGACCGTAAGGGTCGCGTCATCGATGATCGCTACGTCTCCGAGGCGGTCGCAGACGCGCTTCACCAGGCGCGCCGGCGAGGCCGCCCCTCCCTCTCGGAGTCTGGAGAGTCGCCCCTTCTGCGCGTGCGCATCTCTCGTGAGCTCGACCAGGCGGTGCGTCAGGCGGCCGAGAAGACGGGCGCTTCACGCACGGATTGGGTCCGCCAGGCCCTTACCGACGCGACCCGCAAGGCCGGCTGACACTCAGGCCGATAGCTTCGTCCGCTTCATCGCCGTTGACCGCGTCGTTGCGTTCGCTTGGATGTGGCAGGCATGAGTCACCCCACTCAGCCCAAAGACACAACTCGTGACCAAGCCAGTTCAAAGCGTGGTTCCCCTTTCCTGCCCTCTGGCGACCCGCAGCGAAGGCCCACTGTAAGAAGACGGCTGTCTTGGGTCATCTGATGAGATATGGGGTCTGATATCCGCGCCGTGACCACCTCTCCCGTGGATGGCGAGGCCGCCGAGGCGGAGTTCGAGCTGACCGTCCTGCCTGAGGCGGATCACCTGTACGGGCTGGCGCTGGCCATCGTCGGCGATCCCGCGGAGGCCGAGGACATCGTCCAGGAGACGATGACCTCAGCATGGCGTGCCTGGAAATCGGTGCGGGACCCAGGCAGGCGCTCAGCCTGGCTCACGCGGATCTGTATCAATCACGCCATCCGTCGCCGTCGCCTGCTCCACCGCCGCATCCTCTGGTCGCGGGAGCGCTGGGGGATGGAGGAGAGGCTCCCCGCTTTCCTCGGGGCGCCGCTGGTGGACCTGCGCCGGGCGTTTCGATCCCTTTCCGTTCGTCAGCGCGCCGCGTTCGTGCTCCACCACGTTGACGGCTACACCCTCGAGGAGTGTGCTCACCTCCTCGGCTGCCGGCCCGGAACCGCCCGCAGCCACCTCGGCCGGGCCATCACGAAGCTCAGGAGGGAGCTCGCCGATGTCTGACCCCACGATGAAGAGAGACGAGGAGATCGTCCGCATGGTGCGGGGGTTCGTCGCTCCCTTGCGCCGGCAGGCCCCCCCCTCCGACCTCCAGGAACGCCTGAAGGATGTCATCCGTCCACGGCGCCGGCGCCGTCCTCCCGGCTCGTTGGTCGGAGGGCTGGCTACGCTGGCTGTCGTCGCCGCCGTGCTGGCCGTCGGCGTCCAGATCCGCGCCCTGCACAGTCCAAGTTCCAGCAGCTGGCAGGTCATGAGCGTCCCCTCCGGCTTCAACGCGAACACCATCTCCTGCACCAACTCAGGGGAATGCTGGGCCGTGGGTGGCGCCACCCAGGGCCAAAGCAGCGTGTGGCAGTACGCCGACGGCGTATGGCACACGGTCATCGGGCCGCAGGAAGGGACCCTGACAGGTCTCGCCTGCGCCGCCGACGGCACCTGCTGGGCGGTTGGGAGCCTGGACACGTCCCCCGACGGTACCGGCCTCCTCCAGCCCCTGATCGAGCGTTACGCCGGCGCCGGCTTCACGGCCGTCAGCAGCCCCCCCATCAGCGGCGATCTAGACTGGCTCAGCGCCGTCACGTGTGTCGGTGCGGACGATTGCTGGGCCGTCGGTCAGTCCGGCGCCGACCAGATGCTGGGCGGAGACGGCATCGCGCATCCTCTGATCGAGCATTACGGAGGGGCGGGCTGGACCAGCGTGACCGGTTCAGGACCGCTCGCAAGTGGCAGCCTCGATGCCGTCACGTGCGTCACCGTGAACGACTGCTGGGCCGTCGGCCAAGCCGACTATGATACGTCGCTGATCGAGCACTACACTGGCAGTGCGTGGTCCGCCGTGAGCGCCTCCCAGATGGTGGGCGTCGGTCCGGGCACGGACAGGCTCACCGGCGTCTCGTGCTTGAGTGCCGGTGACTGCTGGGCCGTGGGTACCAGCTCAGACAACTACCCGACCCTGGTCCATTACGCAGCGGGCGTCTGGGCCGCCGCAGGCGGTCCCGCGGTCAACGCTCCGGCCGGTGGGCTTGACAGTGTCACGTGCGAAGCCTCGGCGGGAACCTGCTGGGCGGTCGGATTGAGCAACCCCGGTGCGGTCGGACTGCCAGCGGGAGTCACGTTGAAACCCAGCATGATTGCCCACCCGCTGATCGAGCACTACGTCAGCGGATCATGGTCGGTCGTTCCCAGCTCTCAGGTGGGGAGCGCAGGGGGTGAACTGAACGGCGTTGCGTGCATCCCGTCGACCGGCGCCTGCTACGCCGTCGGGGGCAGCCTAGGGGAGACCGTCGCCAGCTTGTGAAACGTCTTCCTGATCAGGGGCAGACGGGCGAGTCCACCTGAAGGAGAAGCCGCTGCCGGGTAGGGCCGCCGGGTACCGCCAGGGACCCCCAGACACCGAATTCCGGTGACCTGAGGGCGTGTGCGGGCGATTTGACGAGTCTGACGCTCTCCCACCCTGGACGCCGTCGACCGCGTAGCGTCTGGTGAATGCCG
>PLAK01000038.1 GCA_003134115.1 Candidatus Changshengia sp. | reverse complement strand
AGGCGATCGTCGAGGTCCCCGAGGGTGTTGACCTGGAGGCTCAGCCCGGTGACGCCGAGGGCCTCGTAGAAGCGCCAGGCAACCTCGATGACCTCGGCGTCCAGGGCCGGGGAGCGCTCCCCGATGGCCTCGATGCCGAGCTGCCAGAACTCGTGGTAGCGGCCGGCCTGGGGCCGCGCGTAGCGAAACATCGGCCCCGCGTAGTGAACCCGGACGGGCCGGTGCGCCTGCTCCAGGTGGGCGGCGAGGACGGCCCGCAGCACCCCCGGGGTGCCCTCGGGCCGGAGCGTGAGGGCCCGGCCGCCGCGATCGGTGAAGGAGAACATCTCCTTCTCGACCACGTCGGTACCGGCCCCCGTCCCCCGCTCGTACATCTCGGTCGCCTCGAAGACCGGGGTGTCGATGAGCTGGTAGCCGTGGGCGGCCGCCACCCGGCGATGGGTCTCCAGCACCCACTGGCGGAGGCCGGACTCGGCCGGGAGGAGGTCGTTGGTGCCCCGGGGGCGCGTGATCGGCGGCATGGGTCGGAAGTCTACCCGCCGATGATGCCGGCGACCGCCGAGGTCGGTGGGCCGGGCCGGGATCGGGTGTGCCCCCGCCTACTCCTCTTCGAGGAGCTGGGTCTCGCCGTAGGTGTTGAGCCCGTTCAGGGCGGGGATGGGCGTGAGCGGCGAGTACGTGTAGCCGACCCCGACCACCACGATGTCGTCACCCGCCACTCCGCACAGGCCCGAGGGCGCTGAGGCGCTGGCGAACGTCCAGGTGCTACCGCTCAGCGTCCAGGTCCCCCACCCGCTGTGCTGGAGGCTCCACTGGGCACAGAGCGTCGGGCTGCCCGTCTGCTGCAGCTCGAAGTACCAGATCCCGATGCAGCCCTTGCCGCTGGGCCAGATGAAGGGCGGGTACACGGTCGGGCTGAGCGTCGACCCCTCCCAGAGGCAGTCCACGTTCGCCGGCATGGCGGCGTCGCTGGCAACCCCGAGCACCGTGTTCTGGATGGTGGTCGCCGCAGCCGGGTACGTCGTCACGGGCTGGACCACGGCAATCCTCGCCCCCTGGCGAGCGGCGTTCTCCACCGAGAGCCGGGCTCCGAAGTAGCCCGAGAAGTCGATGGTGGAGAAGATGATCAGCACGAAAAGGGGCAGGAGCAAGGAGAACTCGACCATCGTCTGGCCTCCGAGGCCACGGCGGCGCCCGGCCCTCAATTCTCGACCACCAGAGAGTATTGCGCCGTGATATCGACCTTGAGTCCGAACGCGGAGTTCAGCACGTCGAACACGGGGCCAGGGTTGGTGGAGCTCCACGCGTACATGACGGTGATCTCGACGACGGTGCCCATGCCCGGGTAGGACTCCGAGCTCACCGCCGGGCAGGTGGTGTCAGGGACGGGGAGGAAGCAGCCCGCATCGGAGTTCGCGTTCGCTGAATACCAGCCGAAGACGTCGCTCGACGCGCTCAGGCTCGAACTGGAGTACGTCCCGCCAGTGCTCGTGTAGTACACGACGGAGATGCAGCTGCTGGGAGTGCCGGTCGCCCCGCTACCGGCCGGGAACGAGGTTGGGATGCTCGGCGTGCCGGTCCAGGAGGGGTCTCCCGCAGCCGGGGGGTTGCCGCCCGACCAGTTGCAATCAATGTTGTCCAGGGCCAGGCCTCCCTCGGGGACGGTCAGGCTCTCCGCCTCGTACTGGATCAGGCCTTCGACGTTGCCGCTGGCGGCCGTCGTCACCGGGCACGAATAGGCACCCGTTGACCCACTCCAGGTGGGGTTGGGACACGCGGGGCTCCAGCTCACGGCGGTGGTGTTCTCGCTCGCGTAGCGGGTCGCATCGCGCACCACGGTGGTGATGTTGTTGACGTGCTCCAGGTAGTACCCGTAGTCGGCGATCGATACGGCGAGGACGAGGAGGAAGGGGAAGGTGACGGCGAACTCCATCATGGCCTGGCCACGCCGCCGCCGTGCCCGGGGACGCGCCGGCCCCGCCGGGCGTCTCCGCTGGAACCGCTCCTCGTTTCCGTTCGGCACCGTGCTCTCCTATCCGTCGCCACCTATCGCCGGTTGCCCGCCCAGCCTAACCGCGGCCCTCCGCTCTTTCCGTCGACGGGCGGCGACCGATCCGTAACGAGTCGCTGTCAAGTCGGCACCGACCCAGCGGCCCCGACGCCCGGTCGTCGCCAATCGGCTACTTGACCAGGTTGCCCGCGCCCGTCTGGGTCCCCCCGACCGGGGCGCCACTCGGAGTGCCGATGCTGTTGGCGCCGCCGCCGATGGTCAGGGTGTTGACCACGATGGCGCCGGGGAGCTTGAGCCCGCTGCTCGAGCTGGGTTCGGCGAAGAGGGTGCCCGAGGCCATGTAGAGGGCCCCGGTCATGCTGGTGCTGGGGTTGCCGTCGAGGGTCATGGTGACCGTGTCGTTGGGGTCGAACCAGAAGAGCATGTTGGCCCCGGTCCCGCTGGTGGGCGCGTAGAGGGTGTCGGAGGTCGTGCCCAGCACGAGGTTGCTCGGAGCCGCGTTGAGGGTCGCGCCAGCGGTGCCGGAGCTGCAGTTGGCCGGCCCGTTTCCGCTGTTGCAGGAGAAGTAGAAAGTCACTCCGCCGGCGTCCGACAGGTTGCTCTCGAGGGTCACCGTTCCACCCTGCAGGTTGAGACCGCCGTTGCTGCCGGCGGGGCCGTAGAAGACGTAGATGCCGGGATCGAACTCGAGGGTCACATTGCCGCCCGAGGCGGTGCTGATGCCGTAGAAGGTCCCGGGAGTCACCTCGAAGGTGCCGCCGCTCGATGGGGAGCTCCAGTCCGCGGACGTGCTGACCTGGACCAGCGGCGTTCCGACCGGGTAGTTGGCGGTGGTGTCCTTCCATGAGGGGATCGGGAGCGACGTGGAGGTCGCATTGTTGTTGAGGGTCACGGCTGGCCCGGCGGCGCTGCCGACGTACAGGGTCGTGCCCGAGTAGAGCGTCTCGCTCATGGTGTTGACCGGGATCGACGTGTAGGTGCTGTTCAGGCTGAGTGCGGCGCTGGTGGTCGCCATGATCACGGTGCCGGAGGTGTAGGAGCCGAGCGAGCCGAGCCGCAGACCCTGGAGGGGATCGCCCGCGGGCCACGAGGTCGAGCCCGATCCGCCCGCCGGCCACTTGGCGGACATCCAGCCCGTGCCCGCCTTGTAGGTCGCCGCCGGCGAGAAGCTCGACGCCGAGCAGGGACCCATGCTGTCGTGGGATGCCGGCGGCAGGTTGGTGGCACCGGCGGACGTGATGGTGCAGCTCCCACCCGAGACGGTGAAGGAGTTGTTGACGTCGATGTCGCCGCGGGTCGTCCCCATGGTCAGGCTATTGCTGGCGTTGATGGAGTTGAGGATGCAGATCTCGCAGCCACCCGAGGTGGTGCCGCCGCTGCCACCCCCGGTGCCGAACACCGACGCCTCGGCCTGTGCCGCTATCGAGTGCGTCCTCCCGGAGGCGGATCCGAGGAGGTTGGCGAAGTAGTCATTCGCGGTGTTGGTGATGGCGGCCCCGACATAGCCCACCTGGTTGGTCACGTCAGTGCCGCAGTTGTTGCTGGTGGAGGTCGTGCCCGAACAGAGGACACTGGTCTGCCCGGCGGTCGAGTACCGAATCGTGGAGACGGGGCACGAGGACGACGGGCCGTTGCAATCGAGGGTGGCGACGTTCTGCGCGATCGTGAACGCGTTGTCGACCGACATGGTGGCCGTGCTGTTCTGGGAGATCCAGTACGACGCGGCCAGGGCGGCCGAATCGGCGACGTCCTGGTCGCTGCGCGACTGGTCGTAGCTGACTCCGGCGTCGATGGTCAAGGCCGCAAAACCGGCGAGCACGCCCAGCACGAGGGCAACGATCGGGATCACCTGGCCCCGCTGACGGGATCGACGCCTCCGCACTCCCTTGTCCTCCGGGTGGCACGACCGGGGCACCTCCTGCCCGGTGGGCAGAGGAGGGCCGGGGACGCCTTTGATATCGCGTCAAAAATGCCAGACCCGGGTAACGGAGCGGTGGATACCCCGTCGCAAGCTGCCACCCCCGATGTGGAATTGCTCCGACGGGATGCCTAGCCGACGTCCCTGGCCACGGTGTGGACGTCGCGGACCTNNCCGGTCCGGTCCCAGGCCTCGACCTTGATGCTGACCGGGAAGACCTGGTGTGCTCCCCTCTCCCACTCGACCTCCACCAGCCGGTCCGGGTCCTGGGCGTGCTGAATGCTCACGCAGCTGGCCCGGTGGACGGTCACCCCCTTGCCTCGGGTGATGTAGCCACGGATCGGCTCGCCGGGCACCGGCTTGCAGCAGCGACCCAGGGTGGTCAGCATGTTGCCGACCCCGTGAACCCGGACCTCGCCGCTTGGCTGCGCCGCCGGTGAGGTGAGCGGGATGGCGGGCCCGCGACCGTCATCCTCCGAGGTCGAGACGTCCCGGTCGGCATGGCGGAGCACGACCGTCCGGGGGCTCAGCTCGCCGTAGCCGATCGCCGCCAGGAAGTCGTCCGGGGTGGGGAACTTGAACTCCCGGGCAAGGTCGAGCAGGCCCTCCTCCTTGAGCGAGGTGAGCGAGGTCTGGCGCAGACGTCGGAACTCCTTGTCCAGCATCTCCCGCCCCTTGGTGACGTTCTCCTCGCGGCGCTCCTTCTTGAACCACTGCCGGATCTTCTCCCGGGCCGTGGACGTCTTCACGAAGTTGAGCCAGTCCCGTGAGGGTCCGTGCGGGGCCTTGGTGGTGAGGATCTCCACGATGTCGCCGTTGACGAGGCGGTAGTCGAGGGGGACCATCCGGCTGTTGACCTTGGCCCCAATGCAGTGGTGACCGACCGCAGTGTGGACTCGGTAGGCGAAGTCGACGGCGGTGCTGCCCGCCGGGAGCGAGCGCACGTCGCCCTTGGGGGTGAAGACGAAGACCTCGTCCTGGAAGATGTCGACCTTCACCGTGTCGACGAAGGCCTCGGCGTCGAGCAGCTCCTTCTGCCAGTCCATGAGGAGGCGCAGCCAGCTGTAGCGCTCGTCGAAACGCACCTGCTGCGAGCCCGCCTTGTAGTGCCAGTGGGCGGCCACGCCGTACTCGGAGGTGTGGTGCATCTCCACCGTCCGGATCTGCACCTCGACCGGCTCGCCGGTATGGGAGATCACGGTGGTGTGGAGGGACTGGTAGCCGTTGCCCTTGGGCATGGCGATGTAGTCCTTGAAACGTCCCGGGATCGGCTTCCAGAGGTGATGGACCACGCCCAGCGCGGTGTAGCAGTCCTTGACCGAGTCCACCACCACGCGCACCGCCATCAGGTCGTAGATCTCCTCGAACTCCTTCTGCTGGCGGCCCATCTTGTCGATGATGCTGTAGACGTTCTTGGACCGACCGCTCAGCTCGGCGCGCACCCCGACGGCCTCCAGCTCGCGGTGGAGGATCTCGCTCACGTCGCGGACGAAGACCTGGCGCTGCTCGCGCCCGCTCTGGAGCCGGGTCTCCATGGCGTGGTAGCTGTCGGGGTCGAGCTGGGCGAAGGCCAGGTCCTCCAGCTCCGCCTTGAACTGCCAGATGCCGAGCCGGTGGGCGAGCGGCGCATAGATGTCCAGGGTCTCCTGGCTGATCCGCCGGCGCCGCTCCTCGGCGTGGGCTCCCACGGTGCGCATGTTGTGGAGGCGGTCGGCAAGCTTGATGAGCACCACCCGGATGTCCTCGGCCATGGCCACCAGCATCTTCCGGATGTTCTCGGCCTGGGCCT
>PLAK01000026.1 GCA_003134115.1 Candidatus Changshengia sp. | reverse complement strand
CCGGTTGATCTCGATCACGGTGCAGCCGGCACGGCGCAGGTGGCGTGCCAGCCCGGCGCCGTAGGCGCCNNGGCGTGGTGGGGATCTCGAGATGGCCCAGTGGCCGCCCGAGGTCGCTGGTGAAGGCTGCGGCCACGTGGACCTCGCCATGGGTGTCGACGCCGACGGTGACGCCGGCGGCGGGCTCGTGTGCGATGCTCACAGATGCCATCCTCATGTCCTCAANNAGGTCACGTCCCGTCCCCACTGACGACACCGGCGAACCTTCCGTTGAGCGGGCCGACGAATCATTCTCAAGGCACGGGGCCGGTCATTAGAGGGGTCAGGCCCGTGCGGAAAGCTCTCCGGTGACGATGATGAAGATCCCACCGGCTATGGCGGCACCGGGCTGACGCCAGAGGTTCTGCACACCGTCCACCAACGTTCAGCCCCCCTCTCCCGCACCCTCACCCCCCAACTACTACGACTGCTTGTCCACACCTCCCGATTCTTTCAGTCCCTTGACAGCCCACCCGCGGGGCGGCGATACTATCGCCCTTTTCACATCCGCGGGAGGGCAGATATCGCGCGATAGGCGTTGTGGTCGGGCAAGGGGATGTGGGATTTGGTTCGTCGGGCCGGCAGCACGCCGGGGTGTGTGACGACGTCATTCGGCAACTGCCGTGCCGCATTAGCCTCCGATTTGGGAGCCTTCCCCTATGAGAACTGCCGAGAAGGTCTCTGCAGCAACCGTTGCCTTACTGCTGCTCGTGGCACCGCTGACGAGCGCCACCGCCACCTCCGCCCCTTCCTGCCCGCAGGCACAAACCGCCGGGTGGAGGCCCTACGGGGCGTCACCCGAGGTTCAGTCGGCTTGCGGCTTCAGCATTTACCAGGTTTCGAGCATCGCCTCGCTACCCAGCGGAGGCTCAGTCTGGAAGTACGACCTCCCCGGTGGCGGGCAAGCGGCCGCAGTTGAGCCGCCAGCGGGCTTCGACCCGCTCACGGCCAACTCCGCTCAGCTGGCTGAGTACGGGATCCCGCCCGAACCGCCTGCCTCGAACGCGGTCTCGCAGGCAAACTGGATAGCGGCCTTTGGCAACTCAACCTACGAACAACCACCGCAAGCACTCCTCGAGTCAAAGGAGAATTTCGGCACCACGCAAAAGCCTAGCAACATTTGGTCTGGGTACCTGGACACGGCCGCGGCTGGCACCTTCCATTACGCCTCGGGCATGTGGTACTCACCCACGGTGCACTCGCCAAACTGCTCGGGCGCAATGGCCGCCCCGTGGGTTGGCATAGGCGGCTGGCAAAACAAGGATCTCGGCCAGGCGGGCGAACAGCTCGGTGCCACAAACTACGACGCGAACGCCCCGATCGTTAATGGGGAGGGATGGTTCGAGGACACCGGCGCATCGAATTACAACGCCTTCCCCGTCCCCTTCTACGGCATCGCAGGGGACGATTTCGAGGTTTGGGTTCAGTACGGGTACATCTCTTGGGCGGGTGCGACAGGGTACCAGTACACTTTCTCAAGCGCGAATGGCCCCGAGACGTCGTACTTCCTTCGGGACGGCAACTACAATGGCAGCACCACGGACTTCGTCGTCGAGGACCCTAACGGCGGCACTGAGAATCTTCAAGCGCTTGCCAACTATGGCACGCTAGACTTCCAGCTGGTCACCACGGCCGGCCAGGAGAACCCCATCAACGACTACCCGGTTGATGACGTCACGATGTACGGATACGCAACCGGAGACACCCAAGCTTACCCATACGGATTGGGGACGAACGACGGATACACCTTCTACAACCAATTCGATCTCTGCTCGTGACGGATCCGCACAACGCACCCGCATTGTTAGGCTGAGCAACGCAGCGAGCCTTTAGCATGCACGGTAGAGACTCGAGCCAGAAGCCATTTCTGGCCAACGTGAGAGCGGCCAGCCCCTCGGTGGCGCGAGGGGCTGGTTTCGCTAACCTTGTCGCGGCTGTAGCCATCTTGGTTGCTCTCTTTCCGCCGTTCGTAAACCAGCACTGCTCTGTCTGCACTGCGGCGGTCGCTGCGACGCTTCCGGTAGGCGCACTTGGTCGAGGCGCGGACGGCTGGGTATTCATCTGGCTCGGATGTCTCGTGGGTATCACCGCGATAGGATTCCTCCTGGGCATTGGATCGCGCTTGGCTGCCATCGCGAACGGCGTCTCCTCCCTCGCCGCTTTGGCACTCGCCATCTTCGAAGGCGCGTCGGCATTTCCACGAGTGGTCGCTGACGCCCAGTTGGTGCGTGGCATGGGGTCGCTAACCTGGACCCTTGACAGCGGCTTCTACCTCCTTCTTAGCGCCGCACTCTTGGCGGTGGTGACAACGCTCATCATGAATGTGCTCCCTAAACAGGAGGGGTTCGAGCTGAGTCGAAGAGTTTTGGCACGCGCGAGCACGGCGGTCGTAGCTGGATGGGCGTGCGTGGCGTCGCTTTGTGCGGTTGGCGTCGGACTGCTGCTCCCCTTCGCCAAATTGTCGTGCTTCGCTTGTCCAAGTTTCACGGACGACGGCTCTTGGTCCGGTTCGCTTATCAGCGGCAGCGACGGCTGGATCGCGCTGGTCATCGTGGGACTTGGCGTGCTCGCCATCATCATGGGAATAGCCGGTCGAGCCGGCCTTGCCGCATCATGGAGCGCTGTCTTGCTCTGTCTCCTGACACTAGCCTTAGTGAGTTTTGAGATAGCCAACGCTTCGACCCGGGTGCTTGGATGGCCGACCTGGATTCCAACGGTTCCTGAACAAGGTTATGCCGTGATTGTTGCAGGAGCTGCGGTCGCGTCGGCGTGTGCGCTAGTGATGGTGACGTGCAACAGACGGGTCTTGCCCAGGCCCGTAACGTGATCGCGGAAGCCTGGCGCGAGCACCTCACCGAGGTGGCGGGAAAGACGTCCGTCCCGTTCGAAGAACTTCAGCAGTAGGGCAAAGGCCAGCCGCGACGAGGCTGCTTGTTCGCCACGAGTTACCAGTCGTCCTCCAAGCCGGAGATCAGCTCCTCCGGTGTCCACTCCCTCTGCTGTGAAGGTGCACGGAGCTGTCCAGATCATGGGGCACCGAACTTGTCAGTAGAAACGGGCGCCAAATCTGATGCTTCTATGGTTGTCAAGCAGCCCGGGCAAGTTCGCGCTCGGCGACGATGAGTCGGAAGACCTCGCGGGCGACGTAGCGCTTGAGGCAGCGGATGATCTCCTTCTTGGAGAGCCCTTCGGCGGTTCTGCGGGCCACGTAGTCCTTCGTCGGCTGGTGCCAGCGCAGGCGCCCGATGACGATGCGCCAGAGGGCATTGTTGGCCTGACGGTTGCCGCCGCGGTTGAGCCGGTGGCGTCCGGTCGTCTTGCCGGATGACGCGGGCAGGGGCGCGACGCCGCAGAGGTGCGCGAAGCTGGCCTCGGAGCGCAGCCTCTCGGGGTTGTCGCCAGCGGCCACCAGGAGTGCTCCCGCCACATCGGGGCCGACCCCCTTGAGGGCGCACAGCTCGGGCGCGACCTCCTGGGTGAGACGCTCGAGCTCGACGTTCAGCGTGGCGATCTCGTCCCCAAGGTGCTGATGGCGTCGCGCCAGAACCCGCAGGGCCATCTTGGCCGCCGCCGTCGGCGTGGTGATCGATCCCGGCCGCAACCCCGCCAACGTCTCGATGAGGTCATGGCCACTGAGCAAGCGCAGCTGCTCGCGCAGCTCGGCAGGAGCGGTCACGATCAGACCCTTGACCTGGTTGCTGATCTGGGTCGTGCTCTGCACCGCGGACCGGCGAGCCACCCGCAGGGTGCGGATCATGCTCACGCGGTCCTCGTCGCTCTTGGGGACCGAGGACGCTTCGCCGGAGAGCACGGCCCGAGCGGCGGCGTCGGCGTCGATGGGATCCGACTTGCCGCGCGCATGACGGGTCTGTCGGTTGGG
>PLAK01000166.1 GCA_003134115.1 Candidatus Changshengia sp. | reverse complement strand
GTGGGGGCCGGTGCGGGGGTGGGTGATCCCGGCATGGGGGTCGGCGTCGCCGCCGTGCTGATCGTGGCGGTCGGCGTCGTCCGCGGGGAGTGGGCCGGGCTGGGCGACGGGGTGGCCCCGGCACCGCCGCAGGCGCCGAGCAGCAGCGCCCCAGTGACGGCGAGGGCGGCGGTCAGGTGCCGGCGATCGCGTCGACCCCGGGCGGTTCCGTGCGCGAGGGTATCGGTGACCTCTGCCATTGCTGCTCCAACGGGTTGGGAGAGTGGGCGGTTACCCCTCTCCGCGCGCGGCCGGCGCCTCCCCCCCTACGGACGGATGGCGATCGCCGCCGGCTCACCGGCGAGGATTATCGGGGCACCGGACGCGCCCCCGCTCAGCTTGACCGGGAGCACCCCCTTCGTGCCCCCCGTCCCGTCGAAGAAGCCGAGCAGCGCGGTGGTGCCGTCGGGGCTGATGGCGACGCAGGTGAAGCTCCCGGAGATCGTCGTCCCGAGCTGGGCCCCGCTCGGGAGCGAGACCAGGCTGGCCCCGGTCCCGCCCACCAGGACGGCGCGGCCGCCGTCGGGGGTGATCGCGATCGCCTGCGCCTCGCCGCTCACCGCCGAGATCGCTCTGCCGACCACGTCGTGGGCGGGGTTGGCCGACAATGCGATCGGGGTGACGGCGTTGGCGTTCAGGCCGTCCATGACGTAGGCGGCGTGCCCGTCTGGGGTGATCGCCATGTCGACGGGGCTGCCGCCGACGAGGAGCTCCGGCAGGACGGTGCCGCTCGGGAGCGCGATCGGCGTGATCGTGCCGTCGCCGTAGTCGACCACGTAGGCCGTGGAGCCGTCGGGGGTGATGGCGATGTGGACGGGGTCGGAGCCCACCGGGATCCCGGCTTCCGGAGTGCCCCTGGCGAGATCGATCGGCACGACCACGCCGGTGGCTTGGGCGGCGACGACCACGCTCACATAGGCGGTGGTGCCGCTCGGGTTGATGGCGATCGCCGAGATCCCGCTGTTGGGCGTCGACGAGATCGAGATCGTCGCCCCGACGACGCCGGTGACGAGGTCGATGGGCGTGACTGTCGCGGCGAAGACGTCGGCCACGTAGGCGGTGCGCCCGTCGGGGGCGATCGCGATCGCCCCGGGATGGAGGTCGGCCGGGATCGGCGCCTCCGCCCTGTCCGCGGTCACGTCGACGGGGACGGCGTTGCCGTCCATGGTGGCGGCGTATGCCATGAGGTCGGTGGCGGGCGGGGTGGGCGTCGGAGCGGGGGTCGGGGATGCGGGCGCCGCCGAGGCGGCTCCCGAGGGGTCCGCGGACGTCCCGGGCGGGGCAGAGGGGACCGCGGTGCCGCTCTTCAGGGATGCCCCCGCGGCACCGCAGGCGCTCATCACCAGGACGATTCCCATCCCGACGGCGGCCATCGCCGTCCGGTGGTGACCCCCGACCCCCCGTGCTGCCCTCCGGATGAGGCTGCCTCCCTGCATGGTCGCCGACTGTACCGGGTGCCCGATCCTCCCGGCACGTCCCCATCTCGACATCCGGGGCGCCCTGCCCGTGCTCGCTCCCGGGATACAGTGACGCGGTGGCCACCACGGAGCGCCCGGCTCGGCTGATCGACAACGCCGATCTTCTGCGCGAGCGTCTCCGGGCCGCCCCGCAGGGCCCCGGGGTGTATGTCATGCGCGACCTGGCCGGCCGGGTTGCCTACGTGGGCAAGGCGGCGGTGCTGCAGAACCGGCTGCGCTCGTATTTCACGGGGATGCCGAGCCTGCCCGATCGGACCCGGCGGCTGGTCGAGGGTGTCTTCGACTTCGAGGTGATCGCCTGCGCCAGCCCCCGCGAGGCGCTGATCCTCGAGAACACGCTGATCAAGCGCCACCGCCCGCGTTTCAATGTTCGACTCAAGGATGACAAGAACTATCTGTACCTGAAGATCCCCGCGCCGGGTGCGCCGGACGCGCACGCCCCGGGCACGGCCAGGGAGAAGCTGCGGGCGCCCCGGGGCGAGGCGGGTCAGCGTGCGACGCTCTTTCCCCGGCCGTACTACACGCGGCGGGTGCAGCGCGACGGGGCGCGCTACTTCGGTCCGTACACGAGCGCCCAATCACTCCGCACCACGGTCCGCTCGCTGCGCACCATGTTCCCCTTCCGCACCTGCAGTGACGAGATCTTCCGGAGGGGCCGGGTCTGCCTCGACTACCACATCCGGCGCTGCAGCGGGCCCTGCGAGGGGCGGATCGACGAGGCCGGCTACGCTCATCTCCTGGAGCAGGTCGAGACCTTCATGGAGGGTCGGAGCCCGGTGCTCGCCGACGAGCTGCGCGGGCAGATGGAGGAGGCGGCGGCGTCCCTCGACTACGAGCTGGCGGCCCGCTTCCGCGATCGTCTCCGGGCCATCGACCGGATCAGCGAGCGGCAGGACGTCCTGAGCGGGCGCCGCGGCGACCACGACGCCGTCGCCATCGTGGTCGAGGCGGGGCGGGGGATGGCGGCGGTGCTCACCGTCCGCGGCGGCCGGGTGATCGGGTCGGAGACCCACGAGGTCGAGGGCGTCGCCGACCGCTCACCCGCCGAGTGCCTGAGCGCCTTCCTCCCCCAGTTCTACGGCGGGTCACCCCAGCTCCCCCGGACCATCCTGGCCTCGGACCCGGCGGAGGACCTGGAAGAGATCGCCGATTTCCTCTCCGGCGAGCGCGGCGGCCCGGTCGACGTCCGGGTCCCGCAGCGGGGCGAGCTGCGCCGGCTGGTGGAGCGCGCGCGGGAGACGGCGCTCGCCACCCTGCGCCAGCGGCGCGTCGTCGAGGACTTCGATGCCGAGCGGACCGAGGCGCTGCTCGCCGACCTCGCCGCTCGGCTCGACCTGGAGAGCCCGCCGCGCCGGATCGAGTGCTACGACATCAGCAACACCATGGGCACCAACTCGGTGGGCTCGATGGTCGTCTTCGAGGACGGCCGGCCCCGTCCCGGCCACTACCGGCACTTCGGGATAAAGACGGTGGAGGGCGCCGACGACTTCGCCTCCATGGCGGAGACGCTCCGGCGCCGATTCGCCCGCCATCTCCGCGCCGTCCAGGAGGAGGCGGACGGCGACATCCCGGTCGCCGATCCCGACGGCAGCAACGGCGCGGCGGCCCGCCTCGATCCGGATGCCGGCGACGGGAATGGCGCCGGGGCCGGCGGGGCCCGGCGGGGCAGGGTTCGGCCCGAGGAGAGCTTTGCCGCGCTCCCCGATCTCCTCCTCATCGACGGCGGCAAGGGTCAGCTCGGTGCGGCCCGGGGCGTCCTCCTCGAGCTGGGGCTGGGCGACGTGCCCGTCTTCGGCCTGGCCAAGCGCAACGAGGAGCTCTTCCGCCCCGACGACCCTGAGCCGATCGTGCTGCCCCGGGAGTCGCCGACCCTCTTCCTGGTCCAGCGGGTCCGCGACGAGGCCCACCGCTTCGCCATCACCCAGCACCGCGCCCGGCGGGCCAGGTCGGCGCTCCGCTCCCGGCTGGACGTCGTCCCCGGCCTCGGACCGGTGCGCAAGCGCGCCCTGCTCCGCCGCTTCGGCACCGTCGAGGCCATCGGCCTGGCGAGCGTCGAGGAGCTCTCCGAGGTGGTGCCCGAGGTCGTCGCCCAGCGCATCAAGGAGCTGGTCTGAGCGGGACGTCCGCGCCGGCATGGCGGTTTCGGCACCGGCGAGGAGGGGGCGCGCCCGCCTGTCCCCCCCTACAATCGCGGCGAGATGACTGCTGAGGTGGGGACGCCCGAGGCCTGGATCCTGACCGGCATGAGCGGGGCCGGGAAGGCCACCGCGGCCCGTGCCCTGGAGGCCGCCGGCGTGGACGTCGGCGACAACCTCGGCCTCGACCTCCTTCCCGGTTGGGCCGCCGCGACCGGAGGGCGTCGCGCAGCAGCGGTGGTCGACGCGCGCCAGGGCGAGGCCGTCGCCGGCCTGATCCCCCCGGCCGGGGTGCGGGTCGTATACCTCACCGCCCCCGACCCGGTGCTCCTCAGGCGCCTCGCCGAGAGCACCCGCCCCCATCCGTGCCACGCGGCCGGTGGCCCGGCGGCGGCGGTGCGGCACGAACACGAGCTGCTCACCGGCCTCCGCGCCGCGGCTGACACCGTCATCGACAGCGGCGAGCTGAGCCCCGAGGAGCTGGGCAAGCGCGTCGTCGAGCTGGTGGTCCCGCGGGGCGGTGAGGCTCCGCTCCGGGTCGCGGTCTCCTCCTTCGGGTACAAGTTCGGTCCCCAGGTGGAGGCCGACTGGGTTGTCGACGTCCGCTTTCTCCGCAACCCCTTCTGGGATCCCGAGCTCCGGCCCCGGACCGGGCTGGATGCCGGGGTCCGTGATTACGTGCTCGCCGATCCGCATACCGACGAGCTCTGCGATCGCCTGAGCGAGCTGCTCTCCTGGGCGTCGACGCACTACGCGGCCAAGGGCCGCCGGCACCTCGCCGTCGCGGTCGGGTGCACCGGCGGACGGCACCGCTCGGTGGTCGTCGCCGAGGAGCTGGCCCGGAGGCTCCGCGCCGAGGACCTCGAGGTGACCGTCCGCCACCGCGACGTCGGCAAGCCCGACCCGCGCTGACCTGGATCGGCGGGTGGCGGCTCCGCGGTCCGGGCCCGAGACGGTGCGGCAGCAGCTCGCCGGCCGGCTGGGGCGAGATCACCCGGTCGCCCGGCGCGGCGCCTCGTTCACCGAGCGGATCGTCGCCGAGCTGGCCCCGCACGTTCCCCCGCTCGCCTGCTGCCGCGCCGCCCTGATCGAGGGGATGGCCCTCGCCGGCGAGGGTGGGGCGCCCGTCACCACCCGGCTGGTGGCCGCTCGGGCGGCCCTCGCCGTCCTGCACGCCGATTCCATCCCGGCGTCGGTGGAGCGGCTCGCCACGGCGCGCCGGCACCGCTACCGGGTCACGATCCGACCCCCGGCTGCCGCCGGCAGCGCCGCTTTCCCGGCGCCCGCCGCCGCCATCCCCGCCCCGGCCGTGCCCCCGGCGCCGCCCGTCCCCTCGGCCAACCTCTGCTGCTCCCGCTCCCGGCTGCGCGGGGTCTTCCTCGCCTGCGGCTCCCTCAGCCGCGGCGATGGGCCGCCCCAGCTCGAGCTGCTGGTGGGGTCGGAGGCGGCGGCCGCGCGGGTGGCCGCCGACCTCGAGCGGCTGGACATCCCGTCGGTCCACCTCCGGCGCCGGTGCCGCCCGGTGGTGGCGGTGCGCTCGGCGGCGGGGGTGGCCATCGGCTCGCTCATGCACGCCGTGCGCCCGGTGCGCTACTTGGTCGACCCCATCATCGAGGTGACCCGGCCGCTGCCGCCATTGGCCTTCATCCCGTTGTTCATCGAATGGTTCGGCATCGGCGAGATGCCCAAGGTCGTGCTCATCTTCGTCGGCGTCCTGCCCATCATGGTCATCGCCACCCTGGCCGCTTTGGACAGCGTGCCCATGGAACTCGAACTGTGCGCCCGGACCCTGGGGGCCTCCCGGCGCTACACGCTGTCCCACGTTCAGGTGCGGGCGGCCATCCCCGGGATCGTGACCGGCATGCGCATCGCCATGGCTGGCTCGTGGACGAGCATCGTTGCCGCCGAGATGATCGCCGCCACCTCGGGGGTGGGCTACCTCATCCTTCAGGCCGGCAACTACTTGCGCACCAGCCTGGTCTTCTGCGGGATCATCTCCATCGGGATAATGGGCCTATTGCTCGACGCCTGCTTGCGGCTACTGCTGCGCTGGGCCGACCCGGCCCGCCGTTAACGGGCGCCTCAGGGAGAGACTGAGCCCCCAACGACCTCGACGAACCGAACGGAGCACCCATGGACAACCCCGATCTTTCTCATCACTGGCTCCCCTTCACTGCCAACCGGGCCTTCGCCGCCGACCCCCGCCTATTGGTGAGCGCCGAGGGGGTGCACTACGTCGACGCCGGCGGACGCCGGTTGCTCGATGGCGTCTCCGGGCTCTTCTGCGTGCCCGCGGGCCACGGGCGGCCCG
>PLAK01000091.1 GCA_003134115.1 Candidatus Changshengia sp. | reverse complement strand
CAGGTCGGCGAGATCGTCCAGACGGAGGCGCAGGAGGACGTGACCTTCACCGGGGGTGAGCAGGACCAGAGCGATCCCGCCGGGGGTGCGCAGAGCGCGGGTGTAGCGACCGGCAGTGGCCGACTCCACCCCGGGGATGGCCCGGACAGAGAGGAACGAGAGGAGCGGCGCCGCCGCGAACGGATCACGGCGGGAGAGGCGGAGCGTGAGCCAGCCGCCGGCCCCGCTCTCCGCCNNCCGAAGCCGGCGGCGAAGGCCACGTCCACGAACGGCATCGAGCTCTGCGAGATCAGGGCACGGGCCGTCTGGACCCGGCGGCTGCGGGCCAGCTGAAGCGGCGAGGCGCCGATCGTGGCGGTGAAGCGACGATCCAGCGTCCGAGAGCTCACACCCAGCCGGTGGGCCACGCCCTCGATCCCGCTGGCGTCGGCCAGGCCGGCGGCGATGAGCCGGAGCGCCCTGCCCACCAGCGCCCCGTCGGGCTCATCCAGCCGGTCGGGACGGCAGCGTTTGCAGGCACGAAACCCGGCCGCCTCGGCGGCCGCCGGCGAGGAGAGGAAACGGACGTGGTCGCGACGCGGGGTCCGCGAGGGACACCCAACGCGACAGTAGACGCCGGTGCTGGTCACCGCCACCAGGAATCTCCCCTCGAAGCGGCGATCGCGGCTCGCCACCGCGCGGTACCGGCTCTCGAAATCCTCCACCAGTCCATGTTGCGGGGAGAGGCCTGGTGGCCGCTCGCGGATTCCGGACAGGGCGGTGGGCAGAGCCGGACGGCAGGCAGAGGCTCGCCCCGAGCCGGAAGGGAAGGCGAGGGCCCCGGGTCAGAGGGCTCGATGCCGGCGTTGACGCGTCAGTCGAGCGCAGCCCCCAGCTTGGTCACCAGCGCGGTGAGCGCCTTGTCCTGCTCCTCGAGGTGCGCCTGGATCTGCATCGCCTCGTGGAGCACGGCCTCGGCATCGGCGTAGGTGTCCTGGGCCCGCTTGTCACTGGCGGCCGACTGGATGTTGGTCCCGACGATGATGATGGAGAGGAGGACGAGCTGGAGGAAGGTCTGGGCGATCCATGCCACCGGCCCCTCGCCGCCCTTGGCAAGCGCCGCCGGGAGGCCGAGCAGCGCGAGGATGCAGAAGAGCCAGGCACAGGTCATGCTGCCCACGCCCTGGGTGATCTTCACCGCCAGCCAGCTGTTGACCCGGGAGTAGCGGTTGCCGTGGGGCAGCTGGTCACGTGTCGTGCCCGGATGCACGCGATGCTCGAGGATGGCGAGCGTGCGGGCATGTGGCTTGTGCTCGAACTTCATGGCGAGGTCACCCGTGGTGGTCGGGGCTGGGTGCGGAGGCATCCTCCGCTCGGCGCGAAAGCCTACGGCTTCCTGGCCCGCCTCCGTGAACCTCACCCGGCCGACCGGGGCCGCTTGGCGCGGCACGAGGTGACCCTTCGGATGCGGATGGCGGGAGCCTCTACGGCTCCCGCCACTCCGTCACCACTAGTAAAAGATCTTGGCCAGCTCGTACAGGTCCGCCGGGACGCGGCGCTGCTGCCGGGCGACGTCGCCGATGGGAGCCGTCTCGACAGTCCCGTTGCGCACCACCGGCATCATCCCCCAGCTCTTGGAGAGCACCAGGTCGTAGGCGGCGACGCCCACCCGGGTGGCCCAGATCCGGTCGTAAGCCGACGGAGTGCCGCCCCGCTGGGTGTGCCCGAGCACCGTGGTCCTGGTCTCGTGACCGAGGCGCTCCTCGATGACCTCGGCCAGGGTCTCGGCGACCCCGCGCTTGCTGAGCTGGGCGTGGCCGAAGGCGTCGACCTTGCCGTCGGCCGCCTGCTGGTCGGTGACGCCGGCCACCTGCACGCCCTCGGCGACCACGATGATGCTGAAATCGTGGCCGCTCTGGAGGCGCTTTTGAAGGCGGTCGATGATCTCGTCGAGAGCGACGGTGATCTCAGGGATCAGGATCAGGTCCGCACCACCGGCCAGACCTCCCATCAGGGCCACCCAGCCGGTGTCCCGGCCCATCACCTCGACCACCATCACCCGGTGGTGGGAGGCGGCGGTGGTGTGGAGCCGGTCGAGCGCCTCGGCGACCCGGCTCACCGCCGTGTCGAAACCGATGCAGTAGTCGGTCACCGAGAGGTCGTTGTCCATCGTCTTGGGGACGCCGACCACCGGCCCACCATGGTCCGCCAGCCAGGCGGCCACCGAGAGGGTGTCGTCGCCGCCGATGGCGACCAGGGCATCCAGCTCAGCCCGACCGAGGTTGCGAAGTACCTCCTCGCGGCCACCCTCGCGCTTCATCGGGTTGGTCCGGGAGCTTCCCAGCACGGTGCCTCCGAGCTGGAGGATGCCCGAGAAGAGGCGGCGGTCCAGCTCCATGAAGTCGCCGTCGCCGATCAGGCCAGCCCAGCCGTTCTTGACACCAATGACCGTATCACCGTGGGCGAGGGCACGCCGGCCCACCCCGCGAATGGCCGCGTTGAGCCCGGGCGCGTCACCGCCCCCGGTGAGGATGCCGATGCGCAAGGTCAGCTCCCATATCCCGGGTCGTGGTTGAAGGCGCGCTCCTCATCCTGGCCGAGGATGACGATCACCCCGTCTGTGGAGCCGGTCGCTCCCGGGCTGGGCGGCGGCACCGTCGTGACGGGGACACCAAAGTATGCCGCGAACCACTTCGCAGCCGCAGTCTCCGTTCCTCCGCTCTGATCAATGACCTCAGTCCCGGAAGTGGTCGGGACCTGGCCCAGGTCCTGGGTCGACCAGCCCAACGCGCCGAAGATTCCGACCCAGCGGGCGGAGGGCCCACCGCCCGTGCTGCTGCCGTCCTCGATGCCCACGTTCGGGTCCTCGCCGAGGGCCCCCGGGGGGACGAAGACGTTCTGGATGAAATGGTCGATGGTCGCGTAGCTGCCGTTGTCGGCGTAGAGGTAATCGGCAGAGCAGGTGGGGACATTGCACTCGTAAAGGAAGTTGGTGGCGTCCAGGCCGACGTGCACGATGGAGGCGGAGTTGACTCCCTTCACCAGGTTGTAGATCGCCTCGACGTCGTCGAGTGTCATGTTGGTGTCGACGTTTCCGCCCAGCGCGTCGAGGAGGCTGGGGAGATCACCGATGCCGCCGATGGAGAGCACCTTCGCCTTGATGGCGGTCAGGATCTGCTGCTGGCGCTGGCTGCGCGCAAAGTCGGTGCCCTGACCGTTATCCCCGTGGCGGGAGCGTGCGTACTCGAGGGCGGTGGCGCCGTTCATGTGCTGCTCGCCCGCCCTGAAGCTGATCTCCTTGTACGGGCACGTGTCGGCATCGCACGAGGGGTACTGGGGGTCGACGAAGCTGACGGGAACGTCGATGTCGATGCCTCCCACGGCGTCGACGCCCTGCTTGAATGCGGTGAAGTCGAGACCGACGAAGTAGTCGATGGGGATGCCGAGCAGGTGGGAGATGGCAGCATCCGCCATCGCCCCCCCGGCGTCCTCCTGCCCGGCCGGGACCCCCCCGTCGCCGTTGAGCACGCCGTCGCTGTAGGCCTGGTTGATCTTGCCCTCGTCGACCTTCTTGCCGGCCGCGTTGTACATCGGCACGTACCAGTCGCGAGGAATCGAGATCTCTGCGACCTGCGGAGGGCCGGTCGCGTGCGGCTGGATCGAGATGATCATGATCGAGTCGGAGAGATAGGCCCCGTCGTGCCCAGCGCCACCGTACCCGTAGAGTGCGATGTTGATCCGCTGCTCGTTGGCGACCTGCTTGTTCTCGATGGTGGAGCCACTCTGCCCCCGGACCAGGCTCCCGACCACGGAGGCCACGTTGGTGTGGAAGACGTGCGCGAGACCGTCCAGGACCCGGTAGCCGAAGACTCCCCCGACGGCGGCCACCACCACGACGGCGGCGACGACTGCGCGCCTGGTCGTCAACCAGCGGGGGAGGACGCGATACCGCGAGCGCCGGAGGCGCGTTCTCGGTGCCATCTCGATGTGTTCCGGTCGGGAGTCGCGAGGTGGGCGGAGCCGGCACCACCGTGGACCCGGCCGATCAGGTCCCTCTTCTGGAGCGTCAACGGGGTGATGGGGAAGCTTTCGGTCGCCGGCAAGGGTAAACCAGGGCCACCGGGACGTGGGGACAAGAGATGCGGTCCCCGGGAGCCATCTCGGCAAACGCGCCACACGCTTTGGCGTGGCGTCCGCCTCGCGGGCCGGCCCGGCGCGAGACCCGGGCCGCCCGGGCTCTTCGCGAGTTCCGGGAGGAAAGTTGTGGCGAGATGATGACAACTCCCCGGCTGCCGGGAAATCGCTCCAACCGGGTGCCAGACTCCGCGCGAGGCTGCGCCTCCACTGGCCGCCGGCGCGCGGGTGTGACCCGCTGGCGTTGACAGACCGCCGCCAACGCGGTCAGGTGCCGCAGCGTTGGAGGCGTGGCCGGTGGTAGAGAGGCGGGACGGGCAGCTCAGGATCGGGGTCCTGTCGCCATTGATCGCCGGCAGCTACATGAGCGCGGTGCTCTCGGCGATCTCCGACACGGTCGCCGAGGCCAGTGGCCGGTTGGTGGCGATCCAGACCCTCGACCCGAGCCAGGGTAGCCTCGACGCCCTGGTGCCGCACTACAGCCTCCGGGCGGCCTGGGAGCAGGTGGCCGGATTCATCGTCGTGGTGAACGCGGTCGACCGCTCCTACCTGCAGGCCCTGCGCGACGCCGGCAAGCCCGTGGTCCTCCTCAGCGAGGAGGTGGAGGGCTTCTCCTGCCCGGTGGTCCGGGCGGACAACCGCATCGGGGTCCTCCAGGCCATGAGCCACCTTGTCGAGCACGGTCACCGCCGCATCGCCTTCGTGGGCAGCCTCTTTCAAAAGGACACGCGAGAGCGCTACGAGGCCTACCGGGAGGCGCTCGTCGACCACGGCATCGAGCCGGACGCAAGCCTCGTCTTCGAGACTGCCGACAACCTGGAGGGGACGGGCGAGGAGGCGGGGAGGGCGATGCTCGCCGCGGGCATGCCATCCACCGCCGCCTTCGCGGCCACCGACTACAACGCGCTGGGCCTCATGAGGGCGCTCTCGGAGGCGGGGCTGGACCTGCCGGACGACCAGGCGGTGGTCGGCTTCGACGACGTGGAGGCGTCGTCGTCGATCCGCCCGACATTGTCGACCGTGCGCCAGACCTTCAACGCCGCGGGTCGCCTCGCCGCCACCCTCATCCTCGACCTGGTGGCAGGCCGCGAGGTGGCGCCGGAGGTCCATCGGGTGCCGACGTCCTTCGTGATCCGGGAGTCCTGCGGCTGCGCGACGGGCTCGGCGCTGGAGATGGTCGGTGACGCCGACCCCTCTCTCCCCACCACTCCGAAGGACCGGCTCCGGTTCCGCCTCCAGCGACTCCTGAACGGGATCGAACCGCTGCCCGCCGAGCAGTCTGCAGCGCTGGACGTGGCAGTGGAGGCGATCGCGCGCTGCGCGCAGATGGGCGGGGAGGGCGACCAGACCTCGGGATGCGCCCACCGCGAGGCCGCCCGGGCGCTCTTCTCGATCAGCCCGCGCTGGACCACGATCACGGCCAGCGTGAATTGCGTGCGCCGCTACTGGCTGGAGCTGGAGGCGGATCGGGAACCCGCCGAGGACGCATCGCATCCGCAGGCCGACATCACGGAGATCCTGGTGGAGCTCTCTCGATTGCTGGCACAGCGCGAGTCGACGGCCAGCACGGTGCTCAACCTGCAGATGCGCCGGGAGCACCAGTTGAGCATGGCCCTGGTGAGCGGCAGCACCGGCGACCCCCGATCCCTCGGCTGGCTCGATCACACCACGGCGCGGCTGGGCTGTCTCGGACTCTGGTCGGCAGACCGCGAGGAGGGTGGGGAGCGCCAGCATCTCCTGACCATGACGGGCGCCTACGCGCGGGAGGGCCCCCCATTCGCCCAGTCCCCCGACCAGGTCCGGGTCGAGGACTTCCCCCCCACCGGACTCCTCGAGAGCGCGCAGTGGGCGCCCGGCGACATTGGAATGGTGATGCCCATCAGGACCAACGGCATGGATCTGGGGCTGATGGCCATGGTCGCCCCGGTCGAGGTCACCCAGGTCACGGGGCGGGATCTGCACTTCGAGAGCAGCGCCCTGGTCAGCGTCGCGGTGGAGCGCGAGGTGATGACGGAGTGGCTTCGCTCCCAGACCGAGGACCTGGCCCGGGCCTACAAGCGCGAACGCGACCTGGTCGAGGAGATCCAGCGCAGTGAGGAGCGCTACGCACTGGCGGCGCGGGCGGCCAACGACGGTCTCTGGGATTGGGATCTCGGCACATCGAGCGTCTACTACTCGGACCGGTGGAAGACGATGCTCGGCCACCGGGGAGCTGACGTGGGTACCAGCCCCGACGAGTGGTTCCGCCGGGTGCATCCGAGCGACCTGTCCCGGCTGCGCAAGGCGGTGAGCGACTGTGTCGACGGCAAGCGGGAGGTGATGGAATGTGAGCACCGGCTCCGCGCTGCCGACGGCACCTACCGCTGGGTGCGCTGCCAGGCGCTCGCCATCCGCGCCGCGCCGGGCGGCTCCGCCACCCGTCTGGTGGGTTCGTTGACCGACGTGACGGCGCAGCGCGAGCTGGAGGGGAGGCTTCGCTACGGCGCCCACCACGACGCCCTGACCGGCCTGCCCAACCGCACCCTCTTCCTCGACCGCCTGACCCAGGCGCTGGCACGGGCCCGGCGCAACCCCGAGGCGCGGATCGCGCTGCTCTTCCTGGACCTCGACGGCTTCAAGCAGGTGAACGACAATCTCGGGCACCTGGCCGGGGATCAGTTGCTCGTCAAGGTGGCGGAGCGGATCGGTCAGCGTCTGCGCCAGAGCGACACCGCGGCACGCCTGGGTGGTGACGAGTTCGCGGTGCTGCTGGAGGACGTCCGCGCCCGCGCGGATGTGGACGCCATCGCGGACGACATCTCCCGCCGGCTCGGCGCCCCGTATCACATCGACGGCCAGGAGGTGGTCATCAGCGCGGCCGTCGGAGCGGCGCTGAGTGCCACCGGCCAGGAGCTTCCCGACGACATCCTGCGCAGCGCCGACTCGGCGATGTACCAGGCGAAGCTGAAAGGGCGCCCGCGAGCCGAGGACGCACCCCATCCGGGAGCGGCACCCGAGCCCCGGCCCGAGGCCACCCCGGGCACGTCTTAGGGAGTCAGCCTCTCGCCGACCAGCCGCACCACGTCCTCGATGGTGTCGGCGACGGCGGCGCCCGCGGCGGAGAGGGCGTCGATCTTGCCCCGGGCGGACCCCGTGGTCCCGCTGATGATCGCCCCCGCATGGCCCATCCGCTTCCCCGGGGGAGCCGTCCGCCCGCTGATGAAGGCGATCACCGGCCGGTCGAACCCGGACGAGCGGATCCACTCCGCGGCCCTCTCCTCGTCCGACCCCCCGATCTCTCCGACCAGCACCACCGCCTCGGTCGCGGGGTCGCCCGCGAAGAGGGGGAGGATGTCGACGAAGGTGGAGCCGAGAACCGGGTCGCCCCCGATTCCCACCGCCGTCGTCTCGCCATACCCGGATTCGGAGAGGCCCTGGATCACCTCGTAGGTGAGGGTGCCGCTCCGCGCCACCACCCCGACCCTCCCGGGACGCCCGACGTGGTTGGGGATGAAACCGATCTTGGCCTGCCCCGGGGTCATCACCCCCGGGCAGTTGGGCCCGATCAGGCGCATCGAGGTGCCGTCCACAAACGCGGTGGCCCGGACCATGTCGAGCACCGGGATGCCCTCGGTGACGCAGATCCCGAGCCGGAGGCCGGCGGCGGCCGCCTCCATCACGGCGTCGGCGGCAAAGGCGGGCGGAACGATGGTGAAGGCCGTGTCCGCTCCCGTCTTGGCCACCGCCTCGACGACGGTGTCGAAGATGGGAACGCCGAGGGTCGCGCCCCCGCCCCGGCCGGGCACCACGCCGGCGACCACCTGGGTGCCGTACGCCTGCATCTGCTGGGTGTGGAAGCTCCCCTCGCGGCCGGTGATGCCCTGGACCAGCACCCGGTTGGAAGCGTCGAGAAGGATGGCCATCAGTGGGCGCCCCCCACCAGCTCGACGATCTGGCGCGCCGCCTCGGGCGCGCTGGTCCCCGGCACGATTCCCGCCTCGGCGAGGATGCGGCGGCCCTCCTCCTCGTTGGTGCCGGTCATCCGCACCACCACCGGCAGGGTGATGCCCAGCTCATCCCGCGCCTGGACGATGCCCCGGGCCACCTCGTCGCCGCGCGTGATGCCGCCGAAGATGTTGATGAAGACGCCTCGGACATCGGGGTCGCTCAGGATCATCGCGAGCGAGCTGCGCACCTTCTCGGCGCTGGCCCCGCCGCCGATGTCCAAGAAGTTGTTGGGCCGCCCCCCCACCTGCTGGACCAGGTCCAGAGTGTTCATGGCGAGACCGGCTCCGTTGCCGATGCAGCCGATGCTGCCGCCGGGGAGGTGGACGTAGGTGAGCCCGCGCCGTTTGGCCTCGGCCTCGTAGGGGTCCTCACCGGTGCGGCCGTCCTCGCCCTCCAAATCGAGAGCCAGCTCGGCGGCCAGCTCCCGGTGGCGGTACTCGGCGTTCTCGTCCACCTCCAGCTTGCCGTCGGCGGCCACCAGCCGGCCGTCGGCGGTGAGGGCGAGAGGGTTGATCTCGCAGGTGACCGCATCGAGGTCCAGGGCCAGCCGGTAGAGCGTCTGGGCAAGCGGCACCAGGGCGGAGGCGAGACGGCCTCGCGCCTCGTCCAGCGCGGGCGCGTGAGCGAGCGCCGAGAAGGCCAGCTCGCGAACCTGGAAGGGGTGCGGTCCGGCGAAGGGGTCGGGCCAGAGCTTGGCGATCCGCTCCGGGGATGTGGCCGCCACCTCCTCGATCTCCATCCCGCCGGCGGCGGAGAGGATCAGGGCCAGGCGGCGGCGATCGCGGTCGAGGGTGATCCCCAGGTACAGCTCGTGGGCGATCTCCAGGCCGGCCTCGCACCATACCGAGCGGACCGGGTAGCCACGGATCTCCATGGCGAGGATGCGGGCCGCCTCCCGGTGCGCCTCGTCCGGCGAGGAGACGACCGCGATGCCTCCCGCCTTGCCCCGGCCGCCGATCGGCACCTGGGCCTTGACCGCCACCCGGCCCAGCTCACGGGCGGCAGCGGCGGCCTCCTCCGGGGTGCGGGCCAGCCGGCCCGCGGGGACCTCGATGCCGACCCGGGCGAATTGCCGCTTGGCCTGGTACTCGAGAAGCTTCACGATCACCGAGTGTACGGAGGGAGGTGCGCCGCTCGGCGGCATGCCCCTCGTCGCCCGGCAGTATGCGCGCGGCAGAACGGGAGCCACCCGCTGGACGGCTGTGGCTCGTGGGGCGGCGAGGGCAGGGTGTCCCCCCTTCCATGAAGCCAGTTTGGGACGCGCGTGTCCCAAACCGCCGGTGCGAGGGGGGGAGGGAGAGCCCGAGGAAAGATCGACGCGATCGGCTTTCTCGGCGCATTTGACGCAGCGGCCCTGACTACGCCGGGGCCGGCCGCCGCCGTGATGGGGTGACGCTGAGCCGGCCGCTACCCCTCCGCGGGTCGCTCCGAGGGCGCGATGGCGTCCAGCTCCTCGAGGTCCTCCGGGCTCGGCACCCACTCCGCCGCCTCGACATTGGCCAGCACCTGCTCGGGCTGGCTCACCCCGGCGATGACCGAGACGACCGCCGGCTGAGCCAGCAGGCCTCCGATGGCGACGCCGAGGAGGTCCGTCCCCTTGTGCCGGGCGTAGGCGGAGAGGCCCTCGACGATGTCGAAGTTCGCATCGGTGAGGAACTCCTCGCCCGCCTCACCGGAGAGGCGGCTCCCCTCGGGGGCGGTCTCACCGCGCCGGTACCGCCCGGTGAGCAGACCGCGCATCAGCGGGAAGTACGGGATCAGGCCGAGGCCGAAGTGCTCGCAGGCGGGAGCCACCTCGGCCTCGGCGCCCCGGTTGAGCAGGCTGTACTCGTTCTGGGCGCTGATGAAGCGGCTGAAATGGTGGATGTAGGAGGTCCAATCGGCGTCGGCGATCTGCCAGCCGTGGAAGTTGGAACAGCCGATGTAGCGAACCTTGCCCTCGTGCACGAGGTCGTCGAGCGCGGAGAGGGTCTCCTCGATGGGGGTGTCGTCGTCGGGGACGTGGATCTGGTAGAGGTCGATCCAGTCGGTCCCGAGCCGGCGCAGGCTGGCCTCCACCCCGGAGCGGATGTGGCGGCGCGACGCACCCGCGTTGTACACGCCCTCCCCCATCTGAGAACCCACCTTGGTCGCCACGACGGCGGCATCCCGCCTGCCGCGCAGCGCCGCACCCAGAAGGCGCTCCGACTCGCCTGCCGCGTAGACGTCGGCGGTGTCGAAGAAGGTGACCCCGGCGTCGAGGGCCGCGTGCACGATGCGCGCCACCCCGGGGGCATCCACCCGGCGGCCAAACTGGTTGCACCCCACTCCGACGGCCGATACCTCAAGCCCAGACTCGCCGACGCGACGGAACTCCATCTGATCACTCCCTCGACCCGGACCTGCGGCCCGCTCGGACCACCCATTCTGACCGAGCGGGTGTCGCAACCGGCGCGCCCCGCCGCCCCATAGACTGGGCGGATGCCTCAGACCGTCGCCCTGATCGGCGGCACCGGCCGGCTCGGCCCCGGGCTTGCGCTCCGGCTGTCCCGTGGCGGCCTGCCCGTGACCATCGGCTCCCGCGAGCTGCAGCACGCCCTCGACGTCGCCGAGCGGGTCACGGCCCTGGGCGGGGTGGCGAGGATCAGGGGCGCCACCAACGCCGATGCCGCGGCCGGCGCGGACCTGGCCATCCTCACCGTGCCCTACGAGGCGCAGGCGGGACTCCTCCCCGACCTCGCCGGGGCGCTCGCCGGCAAGGTGGTGGTCAGCACCACGGTCCCGGTCCGTTTCGACCCGGCCCTCGGCCCGGTGGCGGTGAGGGTCGCCGAGGGCTCTGCCGCGGAGCAGGTCGCGGCGCTGCTTCCCACCAGCCGGATCGTGGCCGGTTTCCACACCGTGAGCAGCGTGCACCTGAGCCGCCTCGACCAGGACCTCGACGAGGATGTCCTCCTCTGCGGCGACGACGAGGGAGCCAAGACGGACGTCCGCCAGATCGCCGGCGTCATCCCCGGGGTGCGGGTGGTGGACGCGGGCCGCCTGGGCAACGCCCAGCATCTCGAGCAGCTGACCGTCCTCCTGCTCAGCATCAATCGCCTGGCCCGCCGTTCGGTGGGCGTTCGCCTGACCGGCCTCTGACCCGGATCGGTGGGCAGCCGCCCGCACCTCATGAGACCGGCCGGCTCAACCCGCGCGGTGCCGCCGTGAAGGCCGCCGATCCCTGCTACGGTTGGCGCCGTGTCCGAGTCCACCAAGCCGGCGCCGCGGGGAGGCCCGAGCGAGGGCGCACCGGCCGCCGAGCCGGCGCCCGTCCCCCTGCATCTCCCGGAGCGCAGACGTGACGCGCGCCAGGTCGTGAAGATGCGCACGCTGGTCGGGGCCGCGCTCATCGTCCTGCTGGTCCTCGCCCTCGTCTTTGTGATCGTCCAGGTCGCCAGCCTCGTGCTTCTCTTCCTGATCGCGGTGGTGATCGCCGAGGGGGTGCGGCCGCTCGTCTCCCGGGTCCAGGAGCTGCGCCTGCCGCGCGCCGCGGCCATCGCCGTCGTCTACCTGATGGTCCTCGCCCTCCTGGTGGTCATCGTCGCCTTGCTGGTCCAGCCGGTGGTGAGCGAGGCGGAGAGCCTGGCCAAGCACTTCCCCGCGTACCAGAAGTCCGCCGTCCACTTCATCGTCACCGTCGAGAGGCACGTCGGCATCAGCAACGCCCAGCTCACCAGCCAGGTGGAGGGTGCGTTGGGACAGGCCGGCCAGGACCTGGTCACCATCGGCGGGACCATCGCCGCGGCCGTGGCCGATCTGATCCTGGTGCTGGTGATGAGCTTCCTCTGGCTCACCACCAGCGACCGGCTCAAGTCGTTCCTGGTCGACCTTTTCCCGCCCCGCGCTCAGGCGCTGGTCATCGAGGTCATCCAGGACACCGGCTACCGGATGGGCGGCTACCTTCGAGCGGTCGCGATCAACATGGTCGTGGTCGGCGTCGCGACCGGTATCGCCTGCGCCGTGCTCCGGCTGCCCAGCCCCATCCTGCTCGGCCTCTTCGCCGGCATCGCCGCGGCCATCCCGATGATCGGCGCCATCCTCGGCGTCGTGCCGGCGGCGCTGCTCGGCCTCACGGTGTCGCCGGAGTACCCGCTGCTGGTGCTGGTGGTGCTCGGCGTGTTCCAGATGGTCGACGCCAACACGGTCGTACCGGTGGTGATGAACCGGGTGCTCGCGCTCCCCGCACTGGCCGTGGTGCTGGCCCTGGTGGTGGGATGGGTGCTCGCCGGTCTGATCGGGTCGCTCCTCGCCGTGCCCATCGCCGCCGCCCTCCAGGTCCTTGTCTCCCGGGTGCTGGTGCCCTACGTCCACCACATCCAGGGACGGCCCGACCCGGCCTACCTGGCCGCATTCGGGCGGACGGCGACCCCTGAGGGGCCGGGCGTACCGGCCGAGGGGACGGTCCACAAGTAGCCGGGCAGCGTTCCCCTTCCGCTCCAGCAGCTCACCCGGTGGCCGGCTCGCCGCGACCTCCGCGGACGACGACCAGCAGCACGAGCACCGCGACCACGGTGAGGGCCGGTTCGACGGCCAGAGCGCGAACGACCCCGACGCGGTCGGAGAGGACGCCGAGCAGAAGCGGGGCGATGCCCATGGCGATCCCGATCCCCACCTGAACCCGGGACATCGCCTGGGCGGTCTTGCCACCGCCGGCTCCGAGCGCCAGGGCGAGAGTCAGCGGGTAGAGGTTGCCGATGCCGGTGCCGGTGACGAAGAGGCCCACGACCTCGAGGGGGAGGGAGCGGCCGAGCCAGAGCACGAGGAAGCCCGCAAAGGCGACCCCCAGGGCGACGCCGACGAGGCCGGCCGTGCGCCCCGGCCTGCGCGTCAGCCATCCCCCCGCCAGCCGCCCGGCGAACTCGCCGGCCACGAAGAGGCTGAGGGCGGCCGCGGCGTCGGCGGTGGAAAGCCTGCCACCGATGCCGAGCAGCGGGACGGCGTAGAAGAGCACACAGAACTCGATCCCGACGGCCAGGGCCACCAGCAGGCAGGGGGCCCAGAAAGCCCGGGGCATCCTCCCGACCGTCAAGACCGCGACCGGCGGCCTGGGCATGGGAACCCGTCCGAGGAACAGGAAGAGCGCGCCCAGCACGAGGAGCGGCAGCACCAGCGCAGACCGCCAGCCGACCACGGTCAGGGCGAGCAGGCCGAGCAGTGCCGGGACGAAGGCGCCGACGCCGCTCGCCCCGAGATTGGCCTCCACCAGGGCGCGGTCGCGCTGCTGCCCGTGCCGGTCGGCGAGGAAGACCGAGCTCACCGCCCCCACCAGGGTCGCCCCGGTGCCCAGGATGAGCACCGCCGGCAGTGTGACCAGGACGGCGTGCCCTGCGATGAAGAGGAGCGCCCCCACTGCGGTGGTGACCGCGGCCAGCCAGAAGAGGCGGTGGCGGCCGAGACGCCGGGCGAGGCGGTGGAGGCTCAGGCCCGCCAGCACCGAGCCCACCGACCAGACGGTGGCGTGGAGACTGGTCAGGGTGTAGGTGAGGTGCAGCTCCTGGCGGAGGAAGGCGACCACGGGGCCCAGGGCGTAGACGTAGAAGCCATAGGTCGAGATGCTGATGTAGCCGAGCCAGGTGAGCCGGTCGCGGCTGAAGCGAGGGGCTTCGACCCCGTTCAGGGACGCCACCGCGGAGGCCACGGGTCGGCGAGCTCTCGCACCGCGACGCGAGACCTCGGGCGGATGGTGAGACGGTCCTCCCCCTCCGGGTACCGGGTGCCGAAGGCGAGGGTGTGCCGGACCCAATCGACCGAGCGCCCCAGCACCTCGGCCAGCTCGTCGTCGTCGAGACCGCGCCGCGCCTTGACCCGGCGGATGGCCGAGGCCACCCGGGCGAGGTCGGGCTCTTCGAAGTCGACCTCCTCGAGGAGACGCGGCCCGGACGGGTCTCCGGCCACCACCCCGGCACGCGCCAGGACGTGGTCGGTGATCGCCTCGTAGGCGTCGACCGCCGCCCGCAGCGGTCGATCGCGAGCGGTCCCGAACATCTCGGCGTGCTCCCGGACGGTGAGCCGCTGGTCGTTGGCCTCGGAGATGCGCGAACTGTGCGGGATGACCACCGGGCAGACCAGGTCGCCGAAGCGCTCCTGCAGATTCGCGATGACCTCGGCGTCGGCGACCCCGTTGTGCTGCCGCCGCCAGATCGTGATCAGGGAGCGCTGGAGCAGCTCGGCGGTCTCCAGGCCCAGCTGCTCGCGGACCCGGACGGCGGTCTGGAGCATGTCCCCGGCATGCCGGGCGTCGGGCGCGCTGGCCGTGGTCGGCATCAGCAGCTGGTCGGCGGCCACCAGCACGGCGGCGATGATCGGCTCGGAGTGGCCGGTGTCGACGACCGCCCAGTCGTAGACGTCGGCGACCACCGCCAGGCAGCGCTGGATCAGGAGGGGCCCCTCAGCCGAGTGGAGAACCGGGTCCGCGTCGGCGAGGCGGGGCGAGCTGCCCAGGAGGTCCAGGTTGTCGGAGACCGGTCCGATGTAGGGGCGGGGGTCGAGCGATGCCGGCGGGTCCGCCAGGACGGCGTCGAGGCCCATCCCCGCGAGCCGCGGGCCGCGGGCGTAGCGGGTGAGGTCGGCCTGCTTGTCCGCGTCGACAGCGAGCACCCGCAGGCCCCGGCGGGCCAGCTCGGCCGCGACCTGAAAGGCCAGGGTGGACTTTCCCACCCCACCCTTGTTGGCGGTGACCGCGAGTACCCGCATCACCGGAGCTGCTGCGACGTCACGTGACCGGACACCGAACCTCGTGAGTGCGCGCGGAACAGGACGTTGTCAAGACACGCCGCACCCGGGCGGCACAGCGTGGACAGTACGGTAACGGCGAGTCGCGTGTCAACCCGAGGTCCGGGGAGGCGCTAACGCATCGCCGGTGGCGGCACGTCGCATCGAACGGGCCACATAGACTGCGATGTCGTCGACCGCCACCTGGTCCTGGGCCCCCCGGGAGGCGATCCCCTCGTCGAACATGGTGAGACAGAAGGGGCAGGCCGTGGCCACGCGGGTCGCCTCGGTCTCGATGGCCTGGTCGACACGGCGGTGGTTGACCCGCGGCTGTCCCTCCTCCATCCACATCCGTCCACCTCCCGCGCCGCAGCACATCCCCTCGCGCCGGCTCCGCTTCATCTCCACCACCCTCATCCCGGGGATGCGTTGGAGGATGTCGCGCGGCGCCGCGAAAATGTCGTTCCACCGGCCCAGGTAGCAGGAGTCGTGGTACGTCACCGTCTCCTCGATCGGCCGCTCCAGAACGATCCGCCCCGAGGTGATCAGCCGGTCGATCAGCTCGGTGTGGTGGATGACCTCGTAGTGCCCGCCGAGGTCGGGGTACTCGTTGGCGAAGGTGTTGAAACAATGCGGGCAACTGGTGACGATGCGGCGCACACGGTGCCCGGCCAGCACCTCGATGTTCTGCTTCGCGCGCTCCTGGAAGAGGTATTCATTGCCGATCCGGCGTGCCGGGTCTCCGGTGCAGCGCTCCTCGCCCCCGAGGATCGCGAAGTCGACGCCGGCAGTCTGGAGGATGCTGACCAGGGAGGTGGCGATGGACCGCGCACGCTCGTCGTAAGAGACGGCACAGCCGACCCAGTACAGGTACTCGGCATCGGGTTTGTCGCTGATGCGCGGGACGTCGAGACCGATCGTCCAGTCGGTCCTTCTCTGATGCGAGATGCCGTAGGGGTTGGAGACGTTCTCGATGGCGCGCAGGGCTGCCTCGGCCTGGCGCGGCATCCGCGACTCGTCGAGCACCAGATGGCGTCGCATCTCGGCGATCTTGGGGACGTGCTCGATGAACACGGGGCACTGGTCCATGCACGCCCCGCACATGGTGCACGCCCAGAGCGTCTCCTCGCCGATGACACCACCGATCAGGGGACGCTCGCCGCCGCTGCCTGCCACGGCGGCGGCCACCTGGTCGGGAGAGAGCCATGACGGCTGGAAGCTGCCGGGAATGTCGCGGACGGATCCCGGCCCACCGCCGGTCACCCACATCACCGGCTCACCCGCATGAGCTCCCTCCGCGGAACCGTTCCCCGGCTCGGGGTGGGCAGCGTGCCGAGTGGTGCCGTAGCCGCCCTTGAGCTGCTCGAAGGCGGCGTCGCGCAGGTCGGTGATCAATGTCTTGGGGGAGAGCACCTTGCCGGTGAGGTAGGCGGGACAGTGCGACTGGCACCGGCCGCACTCGGTGCAGCTGTAGAGGTCGAGCACGTCCTTCCACGAGAAATGCTCGAGGGCCGCCGCGCCAAAGTGCTGATCGCTCTCGTCGGGAGCCGCCATCACGGCGTCGATGTCGATGGGACGCAGACGTCCCCTCGGCTTCTCCTCCCGGAGCACGACGTTGGCCGCGGCGGTGACGATGTGAAGGTGCTTGCTGTAGCCGAGGTAGACGAGGAACCCGAAGACCAGGACGAGGTGCGCCCAGAAGAAGATCCCGTGGAGCGCGGTGAGCGCGCCGCTCCCGGAGCCGAGTGGTGTGAAGAGGTGGCTGAGCGCCGAGGCCACCGGCCGGTCGGCTGCCAGCGCCTCGGGGGAGCGCTCGGCGATGAGGGTCGCGAAGTTGAGCTCCATGCAGACGAGAAGCGCCGCGATCCAGACCAGGATGAGAAGGGCGTCGCGGCGGTGGCTGCCCCGGAAGCGGGCGGGGCGGATCGCCAAGCGGTTGACGAGGGCGAGCAGCACTCCGGTCAACGCGAGCACGCAGAAGAGGTCCTGGAGGTAGGCGAGCGCGGGGGCGACGAAGGGAATGGTGTCGAGCCGAACACCCACCACCAGCGCCTCGACGATCCCCTGAGCGATGGCGGTGAGCAGGACCAGGAAACCCCAGAAGATCAGGGCGTGGAGCACTCCCGCGTAGGGCCAGCGCAGCAGGCGACCCTGGCCGAGGACGTTGCCCATGAAGGCGCGCGCCCGCCCTGGGATGTCGCCGCCGCGCCGGTCGGGGCGCCGTGATTGGCGCATCAATTGGACCAGGCGCCTCCACCTCAGCGCGGTGAGCGCGAACGACGTCCCGGCCAGCGCCACCAGGGCGACGGGGCTGAGGATTGGGATGATCATTGGCAGCCGCGGCAATGCGGCGGATGCGCGACGCTCATGCGACCCGCGACCGTCGCCACAACCTCACCGGCCGCTCCAGGTGGGCGGACGGGTGCGCTTCTCCCGAAAGGCGGCGAGCCCCTCGCGCGCGTCTTCTGTGGCGAGAAGGCGGGCAAACTCCTCCTGTTCGTGGAGCAGCCCGGCCTCCAGGGACCCCTCGAGGCCCGCGCGGACCGCGCGCTTGATGGCGGCGACGGCCAGCGGGGGGCGCATGCCGATCAGGTGCGACAGCGAGAGCGCCGTCTTGCGGAGATCGCCGGCGGGAACGACGCGGGTGACCAGACCCCACTCGAGGGCGCGCCCGGAGTCGACCTGATCCCCGGTCAGCAGCATCTCCAGCGCACGCCCCCTGCCCAACAGGCGGGGGAGCCGTTGGGTGCCGCCCCAGCCGGGCATGATGCCGAGCTTGATCTCGGGCTGACCGAAGCGGGCGGTGTCGCTGCAGATGCGCAGGTCACAGGCCAGGGCGATCTCACAACCACCGCCCAGGGCGTAGCCGTTGACCGCGGCGACCACCGGCAGACGCGACGCCTCCAGCCTCCGAGTCACCTCGACAGAAGCCGTGACGTCGTCGGCGTCGGAGCGCAACTCGGTCAGATCGGCGCCGGCCGAGAAGTACCGATCGCCGTCGCCGGTGAGCACCAGGGCACGGCAGGTGGGATCCGCCTCCGCGGCGGTGAGCGCCTCCAGCAGCGCGACCGCCGTCGCGCGGCTGATGGCGTTGACCGGCGGGCGGACGATGGTGACCAGGGCGGCCACGCCCTCGCGTTCGACACGGATCGGGTCGCCGGTCTCGGCCATGGTTGGGGACGCTACGCCACGCGGCAGCTCTCGTGGGGCACCCGGACTCGCAGCGGGTCGCCTGTGGGGCCATGATCGGTGGCGATGACCGAGACACCGGCGCCGATCCCGCCTCCCCTCCTCCCGTCCCGGGTCGACCCAGAGCGGCTCCGCGACCTGGAGGCGGCCGCCCTGGACGCCGAGGCGGTCCGGCTCGCCCAGGCGGAGCGCGCGACGCGGACGGCGATGTCCCCATACGACCGCCAGCTCCGCGAGATCCATTCCCGCCAGGAGGAGATCGCCACCGAGCGGCGCCGCCGCGAGCGGGCCGGCCGCCACGCCGCGCGGATCGCCGTGCGGGAGATGGCGGGGAGCGGCGAGATGCCGTCCCTGGCCGACGCCCTGCTGGCGGAGCCGTCACCGCTTCCGGTGGGGAGACCGCTCTCAGAGGTGCGGGCGTTCCTCTCGAGCGGTGGCCAGGTCGGCCTCGGCTACCCCACCCGGCCCGGGGTCCTCGGCTTCACCGACGGCCGCCATCTCCGCAACGCCGCGACCTGGGGGGAGGCACGGGCCCTCTATGCCGACGGCTGGGAGCCCGGCGCCCCGGGAGGTGCCGGGGTCCGCGGGGTCCGCGTCCACCTGAGCGGCACGCGGGTCGAGCGGGTGGTGCCGCCGACCGAGGTGGTGCTGGAGCTGGACGGCGGCGAGACCCTGCCCGCCGTCCAGCTCTCCTGAGCAGCGGCGGGCCCCTCCCCGCAGACGGCCGCGTGAAGCTACAGGCGCTCGAAACGGTCGATCGCGAGCACGAAGACGGTCGCGCCGCCGACCTCGACGTCGACCGGAGGAGGCGCAGCCGCCCCTGCCGCCGGTCCCGCCGCGGCGGCGGCCTGGAACCGTTCGTTGCGCCGCTTGGCACGGCCCCGGATCAGGTCGATGACCTTGTCGACCTGGGCCGCATCGACACCGATCAGGAGGGTGACGTTCTCGCGGTCCAGGAAACCGCCGGAGGTGCCGAGCCGCGTGCACGCGAAGCCCGCGTCGTTGAGGGCGGTGACGCAGCTGTCCGCGTCCTTGCTGTGGACGATGGCGAGGACCAGCCTCATCGGGGTTCCCCGCCCGCGTTGGGCGCCGCCGCGTGACGCTCGGCGAGCCGCCGCAGGGCCACGGCGCGGATCTCGGCGAGGACGACCGCGGGGGGGCGGCTCGCATCGATCCTGACGATCCGTCCGGGATCGGCGGCGGCCAGCTGGACGAAGCCCTGCTGGACGGCATTGTGGAAGCCGGCGGCGGCGACCTCGAAACGGTCGAGGGGGAGCTGCTGGGAGCGCTGACGGTCCTCGGCGGTCGGGCGGGGAAGCTCGAGCAGAAAGGTCAGGTCCGGCCAGACGTCCATGCAGGTCTCAGTGTGCAGCCACTGCAGCGCGGACACGGGAAGGCCGCGCCCGGCGCCCTGATACGCGAGCGTCGAGTCCGCGTAGCGGTCGGCGATCACGACGGCCCCGGCCTGGAGGGCCGGGAGGATGCGCTCGCGGAGGAGCTGGACCCGCCCCGCGATGAAGAGCAGTGCCTCGGTCCAGGGGTCGATCGGGACCTGGTGATGCTGGAGCAGGTAGCCGCGGACGAGGTCACCGAGCTGCGTGTCGCTGGGTCGCAGGGTGACGACGTCACGGCCCGAGCGGCTCAACTCGCCGGCAAGCGCAGCCCCCTGGGTGCTCTTGCCCGCTCCGTCGATCCCCTCCAGAGAGATGAAGAAACCGGGCCAGGACGACACGGTCACGGAGTATGAGCCCCACGCACCAAGCGGCGCAGTCGTCAGGAGGCCGCCGGGCCGAGGATGACCACGTACCGGTTCGGCTCCTCCCCCTGGCTGCGGGCGGTCATCTCGTGCTGCTCGACCAGCTCATGCTGGAGCCGGCGGACGTAGGGGTTCTGGGGTGTGAGATCCACCTCACCCCCGAGCTGCCGGATCCGGTCGATCCCCTCCCGCGCCTCCTGGAGCGCCGACTCGGTGGAGTCGGGTGAGGCGACGCCGTAGACCCGGGAGAGCGCACCCTTGATCTGGGAGACGGTGTTGCTGCGCAGCACCTCGATGGGGATGCCCGACGACTCGGCGAGCCGGACCGGCGAATCCTTGCGCCGGTAGTAGTTCTTGAGAGTGAGGACGATGTCGGAGTCCTCGACGTGGTGCTGAATGCGCACCGGCAGCTTGAGCTCGCGCACCGACTGCTCCAGGTAGCTCCGCGAGACCCCGTAGGGAAAGACCGACAGCGGCGGGGTGAGGCGGGGTGAGCCGTTGCCCCCTCGCTCCCCGGGATCGCGCCGACCGCGCTGCTGGTTGGCGATGTACTGCTCGACGTCGAAGCCGCCCCGGCGGTGCTCGCGCTCGCGAGGCCGGCGTCCTCCACCGCCGAAGGGCGGGGGCTCGAACTGGCTGGGTGGCCCGCCGGTCTCGATCCGGCTGATGATCTGCCCCGCGTCGCCACGCATCCGGATCTGAGGTGGCTTGTACTTGCCGCGAAGCGCCTCGTCCACGGTCTCGCCGACGGGCATGTGGACCGCCACCCGATCGCGCTGCTGGATCTCGACGAGGACGTCGAAGGTGGGCGGCGCCTTGCGCTCGAGCACGGACTTCTGGGTGCCGCGGCGGCGCGCCTCCTCGTCGGAGAGGGTGACCGTCTGGATGCCGCCCAGCAGATCGTTGAGGGTGGGGTTGACCAGCAGGTTGTCGAGAGTCATGCCGTGGGCGGTGCCCACCAGCTGCACGCCGCGCTCGGCGATGGTCCGGGCCGCGGCCGCCTCCAGCTCGGTGCCGATCTCGTCGATGACGATGACCTGGGGCATGTGATTCTCCACGGCCTCGATCATCACGGCGTGCTGCTTGGTGGGGGTCTGGACCTGCATCCTCCGGGAGCGCCCGATCCCGGGATGGGGGATGTCGCCGTCACCCCCGATCTCGTTGGAGGTGTCGACGATGACCACCCGCTTGCCCTGGTCGTCGCTCAGCACCCGGGCGCACTCGCGGAGCATGGTGGTCTTCCCGATGCCGGGGGCTCCCAGCAGAAGGATGCTGCGGCCCTGGATCACGATGTCCTTGATGATGTCGATGGTCCCGGTCACCGCCCGGCCGACGCGGCAGGTGAGGCCCACGATGGCCCCGGCGCGGTTGCGGATGGCGCTGATGCGATGCAGGGTGCGCTCGATCCCGGCGCGGTTGTCATCGCCGAAATCGCCGACGCGCTGGACCACGTACTCGATGTCGGCGTTGGCGACCGGCACCCGGTCGAGGATGACCTCGCCGTCGACGAAGCGCGCCTCGGGCTCGCGGCCGAGGTCGAGCACCACCTCGAGCAGGTCCCCGCGGTCGGCCGCGGCCGCCTGGGCGGCCAGAGCCACACGCGGCGGGAGGGCCTCGAAGAGGAGGGCCAGCTCCTCTTTCCAGGCCGGCCCGTATTCGCCTTGCGTACCGCCGGCTCCTCCGCTCGGAGCCGAGGCCCGCGGCTTCACTCTTCGCTCCGTCACGGGCGGCAAGGGGCGGGTGGGCCCGGAACCAGCCTTCGCGGTTCGCCGGGGGACTAGGGGAGCGGCGATCGCTCGCTCCTCCGGCTGAGGACCCGGAGAGAGGGAGAGGTCTCCCCGACGGGCACGGTCTGAGCCAGGTGGGCGCGCACCAGCACCGGCTTCTTGCGCGCCGGCGCGGCGCGGTATCTGACCTTGCTGGCGAGGTCGCGGACCAGCAGGACCTGGGTGCCGTAGATCGCGAATCCCCGGTGCTGGAGGCCGCGGATGAGCTCGGAATCGTAGTGGCGGAGCACCGAGGATACCGGGCCGGCCGGCAGCTCCCGGAGCGCGGCGTCGATCACCGCCTCGCGCAGCCGTGGATGGTGACCGTCGCACATCAGGGAGAGCAGGGTCGGGCGGGTCGCGGAGGCGGGCCGGATGGCCGCCCAGGCCACCACCCCCGGCTCCTCGACCACGAAGTGGCGGACCTCGTCGCGGTTGACACGGGTCAGGTCCCCCTCCGCGAAGGCAGCCTGCCAGACCTTGAGGGACGACCCCTCCAGGCTCGCGACCTGGGATGGCGTGGTGCGCAGGTAGAGGAGATATATGGCCCCCACGTCCTCGGGTCGGGCCGGGCGGAGACTGACGCTGCGAGCGGTCTGGGGAGTCACCGGTGCGTCGTCGCTGTAGAGGATCTGCTCGGTGGCGAGCTGGACGAAACCCTGCTCCAGGAAGGTGCCGACCAGCGGATGGTCCAGGGGCAGCCGGACCACGAAGCGCTGGATGCCGTGTTCCAGCGCGTGATTGGTGAGGTGGGTGAGCAGCTGTGCCCGGGCGAAATGGCCGCTCGCCGTGGCGGCGACGCAGAGGTTGAGAATCTGGAGAGTGCCGGCGCGATCCCCGGAGGCCTGCGCCTGGATGAATCCCACGATCCCCTCGCGCGTCTCGGCGACGAAGAGGGTGTCGCCGGCGGCTCCGACGTTGAAGGGGACCAGCGAGGAGACCGTCTTGCTGAGCGCATACCAGAGGCGGAGCAGCGTCGCCTGGGGCAAGGGGTGGTCGGGCGACAGCTGGAGTGCCTGCTCGTCGCCGCTGCCGGCCTCGTTGTAGAGCTGCTCGATGCGGGCCAGGTCCCGGAAGGAGGCACCCCGGATGTTCACGCCGCGCTGCCCTCCGAGGGAAGCGGAGCTTCGCTCTCCAGGAGCTCGTCGACCCCATCGAGGAAGAGGCGGTGGAACCGGAGATCTCCCGTCATCTCGGGGTGGAAGGTGAAGCTGAGGTGCCGGCCCTGGCGCACCGCCACCGGCCGCCCCTCGTGGACGGCGAGCACCTCGACCCCCGGGCCGCATCCCTCGATGACCGGGGCCCGGATGAAGACGGCGCGGAAGCTTCCGGAGCCGAGCATCGGGATGTCGAGATCGCACTCGAACGAGTCCACCTGACGGCCGTACCCGTTGCGCCGGGTGCGCAGATCGAGGGCGCCGAGGGCGAGCTGGTCGACGGTGCCGTCGAGGATCGCCCGGCTGAGCAGGATGGTGCCGGCGCAGGTCGAGAAGGTCGGCATCCCCCCGGAGAGGCGGTGGCGGAGCGGCGCCTCCAACCCGAAGACGCGGATCAGCCGGCTGAGCGTGCTCGACTCGCCCCCCGGCAGCGCCAGGGCGTGGACGCCCAGGATCTCGGCAGCGGTCCGCACCGGGAGCGCCTCGGCTCCTGCCTGGTCGAAGGCGGCGAGGTGCTCGCGGACGTCCCCCTGCAGTGCGAGCACACCTACTCGAACGATGGCTTCAGGTCCCCCGGACACGCGAGCCACCCCGGAGGGGCGGCACCGTCGGCATCTCGGTCACTACAGGCAGTTTACCCAAGGGTCGGGCACCGGAGACGTGACGGCTTTCCCACGGAGCGGAGTGCGCCCTCACCAGCCGCGGGTGGCGAGGAGCTCCTCCTTGGGCATCGAGGCGACATCGAGCCCACGCATCGCCTTGCCGAGCCCTGCGCTCACATCAGCGATCACGTCGGGCTTGTCGAAGTAGGTGGTGGCGGCCACGATCGCCTTGGCATAGCCGAGGGGGTCGTCGCTCTTGAAGATGCCGCTCCCGACGAAGTTGCCGTCGGCCCCGAGCTGCATCATCAGCGCGGCATCTGCCGGGGTCGCGATCCCGCCGGCCGAGAAGTTGACCACCGGGAGCTTGCCGGACTCGGCGACCTCGGCGACCAGCTCATAGGGCGCGCCGAGCCGCTTGGCCTCAGCCATCAGCTCGTCGTGGCGCAGCGCCTGGAGGCGCCGGACCCCGCCGAGGACCGCGCGCATGTGGCGGACCGCCTCGACGACATTGCCGGTGCCGGCCTCGCCCTTTGTCCGGACCATGGCCGCCCCCTCGCCGATCCGGCGTAGGGCCTCACCCAGGTCGCGGGCTCCGCAGACGAAGGGCACGGTGAACGCCCACTTGT
>PLAK01000053.1 GCA_003134115.1 Candidatus Changshengia sp. | reverse complement strand
CGCCCGGACCGAACTGGGTCGGATTGACGAAGATGCTCACCACCGTCCGGTCGCATTCCGCTCTCGACCTCTGGATCAATCGACGATGGCCGGCGTGCAACGCCCCCATGGTCGGCACCAGACCCAGGCTCTCCCCGGCGGCCCGGATCCGATCGCACCGGTGGCGCAGCTCCTCCGGGCCATCGACCCGGCTGAGAGGTGGGCGGCGGTCAGCTGTAGGTGTGGGCATCGTCGGGGAAGGTGCCCGCGGCCACCTCGGCCGCGTAGGCACGGGTGGCGGCCACCGCCTCGTCGCCGAGCGGGGCGAAGACCTTGACGAACTTGGGCAGGGGGTCGCGGTTCAGCCCCAGGATGTCGTGGAAGACCAGCACCTGCCCATCGCAGCCGGGGCCGGCGCCGATCCCGATGGTGGGGATGGTGAGGGAGGCGGTCACCGACGCCGCCAGCGGGCCGGGCATGCCTTCGAGCACGACGGCGAAGGCGCCCGCCGCCTCCAGCTCCCGGGCATCGCTCTCGATCCTCGCCGCCACCTCCGCCTCCCTCCCCTGCACCCTGAAGCCACCGAGGAGGTTGAAGAACTGCGGGGTCAGACCGAGATGGCCCATCACCGGGATGCCCCGTTCGATCAGTTTCGCGACCAGCGGGACGACCCGGCCGCCGCCCTCGACCTTGACCGCGTGCATCCCCGCCTGCAGAAAGCTGGCCGCGTTGGCGATGGCCTGCTCGTCGGAGGCGTGGTACGAGTTGAACGGCATGTCCCCCACCAGGAGCTGGTCGGGAGCCCCTCGCGCCACCGCCCGGGCGTGGTGGAGCATCTCCTCCATGGTCACGGGCAGGGTGTTGCGGTAGCCGAGCATGACCATGCCGAGGGAGTCGCCGACCAGGAGGACCGGGATCTCGGCCTCGGCCAGGATCCGGGCCGTCGTGTAGTCGTACGCGGTGAGCATGGCGAAGCGTTCGCCGCGGCGCTTGCGTTCGAGCAGGCTGCGGATGGTCACCGGCATGTCGGATCCTCCGTTGGGTGCGGTGGAGCGGGGCTGGTGCTTCGCTCCGGCACGGGCGTCCGAGCGCCCTGACTGGCGCTCGGCGCCCTTTGCTCGGCGGCATTGCTGCTGCCGCCTGTGCAAAGCCTGCGCTCAGCACGCAGCTCCGCTCCACCCCCACGGTGTCCATTCAGCATGTCAGAGATCTCCTCTCGTCCCTCCTCTCCGGCCAGAAGCAGGATCGCCTGGGTCAGGGCGCGGTAGAGGGAGGCGGTGTCGGGTCGCTCTTTGAGGGCTTCGAGGTGGGCGGCGACGGTGACGGTGTCGCCCCTCACCACCGGGCCGGTGAGCGCCGCCCGGGGACCGACCCGGCGGGCGTTGGCCAGGGCACCCTCCAGCAGGGCGAGCGGACCCTGCTCGGCGATCTCCGGCTCCAACCCCGCCGCCACCAGCAGCTCGGAGGCGGCGGAGAGCAGGGCGAGGGGGGCGTTCCCCGCCAGCACCGCGGCGGCGTGGTACAGGGCGCGGGTCCCGGGGGCCAGCTCGATCGGCCGGCCGCCGAGCTCCTCGGCGAGCCGGCGGAGCGGTGCCTCGAGGGCGGGGTCGGCCTCGATCGCCATCACGGCACCCTGGAGGAGCGGGGCCGATTCGGCACCGGCGAGAGCCTGGAACGGGTGCAGACAGCCGAGGCGGGCACCGGTCGGACGCAGGGCGGCCAGTGCCTCGAGCCCGAGGCTGGCGCTGCAGTGCAGCACGGCCCGACTCCTCAGATCGGGGCCGGACTCCGCGACCAGGGCGGCGACCCCGGCGATGGCCGCATCGGGGACGGTGAGGAAGGTGAGGTCGGCGGCAAGGATCGCCGCCACCGGGGTGGGTGCGGGTCGGGCACCGACCCGTGCCGCGAGGAGACCGGCGCGCGCCGGGTCCCGGCTGGCGATGGCGGTGACGGGATGGCCCGCCGCGGTGAGCGCGGCGGACAGGGCGCCGCCGGCACGCCCGGCGCCGACGAAGGCGATGGTGGCCGGCCAGCCAAGCGGGGTGGCACTCGGGGCCGCCATCTCGACACGCGGGGCTGTCACCGTCTCGGTCACCTCTGGATCCAAGCGGGCTGGGTGCGCCCGTCCGGCTCCGCGTCACACCCTTCGCCTCGAGGCGCCGGTTGGCGTCCCCGGGCACGCGACCTTTCGGAGGGGATGGGCCGGTGTTGAGTGTAGCGCGAGCCCGGGGCGGGTCCCGCCCGCCTCAGCGGTATCGGGGCCGGGGGGCGACCAGCGAGAGGCCGAGCAGCCCGCCGTAGAGGATGTCCCAGCCGAGCGCGAGGAGGAAGACGGCCCGCTCAGCGGAGACGGCGTCGCCGAGCTGGCTGAGGGCGGAGACGACGCTCACCAGGGTCAGGGCGAGCAGGATCACCCGGAAGATGGCGAACTTGGCCAGCCAGGCGAAGAGCGCGGTCACAAGCAGCAGGACGGCGGCAACGACGGCCACCGTGGGGCCCAGATCGACGGTGCGGGTCACGATCCCTGAGGCCGTGCCCTGCTCAAATGTGACGTGCGGGAAGAAGATGCCCGCCAGCATCAGGAGCGCCGCCGCGAGGACGGACGGCACTGCGATGGCGACGCGCACCCAGAGCACCCAGTCCGTGCCGCTCCTCTCCTGGGCGGCCGGGTGTCCGGCGTACCCCCCGGGGACCCAGCCGACCGGCGGCGGATAGGCGGCACCAGCCGACGGGCCGCCACCGGGCGACGCCATCTGGCCTGTGACCGCGGGATCCCAGGCCTGATCGACCCGAGCGCCCATCGGCGTGATCAGGGGAGCGCCACACGCGCGACAGCCCGTCGATCGCCCGAGTGGCTGCCACAGCCAGCATCTGGGACAGGTGACGTCCGGCATCGACCCGAGTGTCCCAGTCCACGCTCTCCCGGCGGTGAACGGTCCGGTCGCGGATCGGTCGCAGCACGTCCCTGGAGCGGGCCGGCGGACACCGCCCGGTGGCCAATCCGGGTCAGACCCCGGCGGCGACCTCGCCCAGCTCGGGCCCGGCCGGCGCCTCCGTGCCCTCGATCTCGTCGATGATCCGCTTCATCTCCGCCCCCTCCATGGTCTCGACCTCGGTCAGGCGCGCGGCCAGCACCCGGAGGATGTGCTCGCGGCGGCGGAGGACCTCCTTGGCCCGGAGGAAGGCGGTCTCGACCAGGTGGTGCACCTCCTGGTCGATCTCGGAGGCGATGTCCTCGGAGTAGTTGCGCTGCTCGCCGAGGTCGCGGCCCAGGAAGACCATCTCCTGGCGCTCGCCGAAGGTGCGGGGGCCCAGCTTGTCGCTCATCCCCCATTCGGTGACCATCTTGCGAGCCAGGTCGGTGGCCTTGCGGATGTCGTCGCTCGCCCCGGTCGTGATGTTGGCCTCGCCCAGGATGAGGTCCTCGGCGCAGCGTCCCCCGAGCATCTGGGCGAGCTGGTCGAGGAGCTCGGCCTTGCTGACCAAGTACCTGTCCTCGGTGGGCAGCGAGAGGGTCCAACCCAGGGCCATGCCGCGGCTGACGATGGAGATCTTGTGCACCGGGTCGGTGTGCTCGAGGCTCATGCCGACCAGGGCGTGGCCCATCTCGTGATAGGCGATGGTGGCCTTCTCGCTCTCACTGATCATCCGGCTCTTGCGCTCGGGGCCGGCGATCACCCGGGCGATCGCCTCCTCCAGGTGCGGCATGCTGACCAGCTTCCGGTTCTGACGCGCGGCCAGGATGGCCGCCGCGTTGATGAGGTTGGAGAGGTCCGCCCCTGAGAACCCAGGGGTCTGCTTGGCGAGGACCTCGAGGTCGACGGCCGGGTCCAGCGGCTTGTTCCGGGAGTGGACCTCCAGGATCGCCCGGCGCCCGCGGATGTCGGGACGGTCGAGCATCACGTGGCGGTCGAAGCGTCCCGGACGGAGCAGGGCGGGGTCCAGGACGTCCGGACGGTTGGTGGCGGCGATGACGATGACGTGGGTCGCGGTCTCGAAGCCGTCCATCTCGACGAGCAGCTGGTTGAGGGTCTGCTCGCGCTCGTCATGGCCGCCGCCCAGGCCGGCGCCGCGCTGGCGGCCGACGGCGTCGATCTCGTCCACGAAGACGATGCAGGGGGAATTCTTCTTGGCCTGGTCGAAGAGGTCGCGCACCCGGCTGGCGCCCACCCCGACGAACATCTCCACGAACTCCGAGCCGGAGATGCTGAAGAAGGGCACGCCCGCCTCCCCGGCCACCGCCTTGGAGAGCAGGGTCTTGCCGGTTCCCGGAGGGCCGACCAGAAGCACACCCTTGGGGATGCGCGCCCCGACGGCGGTGAACTTGTCCGGGTACTTGAGGAACTCGACGATCTCGCCGAGCTCCTGCTTGGCCTCGTCGACCCCGGCGACGTCCATGAAGGTGACCGACGGCTTGTCGCCGGCGACCAGGCGGGCGCGGCTGCGCCCGAAGGACATCGCCTGGTTGTTCCCCGACTGGCTCTGGCGGAGCATCCACCAGACGAAGAAGACCATGATCCCGACCAGCACGAGCGTCGGGAGAAGGCTGATCAGGATGGTGGTCAAGTCGCTCCCGTTGTTTTGATAGTAGGTGTAGCCGGCCGCTCTGAACTCAGTGGTGATCTGGTCGCTGTCGGCGATGGCGGTGGTGAAGAGCTTCCCCGCATTGTCGTACCAGGTGACCGTACTCCCGTCGCTGCTGATCTGAGCCCAGTCAGACGGGTTGGCGTTGTTGGAGATGGCCGTGGGGGCCGTGTGGTTGGTCTGCCAGAGCGTGACCGCCGCCTGCAGCTGGCCGCTCGACATGGTGGTCGACGAGGTGCCGGAACGGCCGTAGAAGACCAGGAGGACGACCACGACGAGGAGTACGCCGAGCATCCAGGAGAAGGGGCGCCGGGAGTTGCGCATCCGAGCCAGTCTATAGCAGGGGCTCCGAACTGCGCGGAAGGCGCGATCGGGGAGTGACGGGCTTGTTCCCGGTCGCTCCGGGCCCGGCCACGCCCCCTCCCTCCAGAAGCTCGCGCTGCCGCAGCGCCAGGGTGGCCAGCCGGCGCCGCGCTCCCGGGAAGACGCCCTCCAGCGCGGGCAGGAGCTCATGGCGCACCCGGCTGCGCAGGAAGCGGGGATCGCGGTTGCTGGGATCGTCGAGCGGCTCCAGTCCGAGGGCCGCGCAGTAGTCCAGGGTCGCCTGGCGCCAGACGCGGAGGAGGGGGCGGGCGAGCCTCCCCTCGCGCTCCGCCATCGCNNGCCTGGTCGTCGGCGGTGTGGCCGAGGGCGATGGCGGTGGCACCGAGGCGGTCGGCGACCGCGGCCAGCCCGGCGTGGCGGGCCCGGCGGGCCTGGTCCTGGACGGAGGGGCCGCGCTCGACCTCGACCCTCACCGCCTCGAAGCCGAGGCCGAGCCGGCCGGCAAGCGCCGCCACCGGTCCCGCCTCGGCGGCCGAGCCGGGCCGCAGCCCATGGTCGACGTGGACGACGTGGAGACGCCAGCCGCGGGGCGGGGCCAGCCGGGCCATGGCATCGACCAGGGCGGTCGAGTCCGGCCCGCCGCTGCAGGCCACCACCACCGTCTCACCGGCGCCGATGACGCCGCGCCGATCGACCGCGGAGGCGACGGCCCGGCGGACCCGGCCGACGGCGGCCACCCGCTCGCTGGGAGGGAGCTGCCGGGCCCACGTGGCGGTACCTGGGGTCGAACCAGGGACATACCGGGTATGAGCCGGGCGCTCTACCACCTGAGCTATACCGCCGGAGGGGGCGCCGGGGGCCGGATGCTCGACAGCGACGACATCGGCACCGACGCAGGAGGGAGGAGTGGTTGCGGCGGCTGGATTCGAACCAGCGACCTTCGGGTTATGAGCCCGACGAGCTTCCACTGCTCCACGCCGCATCGGGAGCATAGCGCGGGCCGGGCGCCCCACGCCGCAGTCGCGCCGGGCCGCCCGCCGTCAGGGGGTGGGCGAGAGCGAGGCTGCGGCGGGACTAGTGGACATGGGCGGAAGTTCGTGACCCACCGTCAGGCTGCCAGGGGGTCGCCGGTGTAGGTCCACCGGTAGGGGTGGGCGAAGAGCCGGTTGTGGGTGGCGATGAAAGCGACGATCTGAGCCTCCAGGCGTACGGCGGAGGGGGAGTCTGCGCGCCGGAGCAGCCGCCGCTGCACGGTGGCGAACCACATCTCGATCTGGTTGAGCCAGCTGGCGTAGAAGGGGAGGAAGTGGAACTGGAGGCGGCCGGGGTGGGCGGCCTGCCACGCCGCCACCGCGGGACCGGAGTGGGTGTTGAGGTTGTCGACCACGGCGTGGATCACCTGGCCTGGTGGGACGCGGGCGTCCAGGAGGTCGAGGAAGGCGACGAAGACGGCAGCAGGTCGACGCTCGGTCACCAGCCCCAGGACCTGTCCGGTGTGGACATTGAGACCGGCGGTCAGGCAGCGGGTGCCATGGCGGACGTACTCAGCCTCGCGCTTGGCAAGCTCACCCGGCCGTCGCAGCGGGAGATCGGGGAAGCGACGTTGCAGAGCCTGGATGCTGGTCTTCTCGTCGATTGACCAGACCGGACCGTCAGCGGGCGGATGGAGGTAGAGGTCGATGATCGGCCGCATCTTGACCGTGAAGGCGGGATCGCTGGCCCGCTTACAGTACTCGCAGCGATGCGGCTTGAGGGCGGCCCGGGCGAGGATGCGCTGCACGGTTCGGGCGCTGATGGCGGTGACTTGGCCGCTGTCGATCAGACAGCTTGCCAGGAGCCGGCCGCTCCACTCGGTGACCCCCTCCAGCCCGAAGCGCTCGGGGGTGGCACAGGCTGCGGCGATCACCGAGCACCGCTCTTCCGCGGCGATGCGTCGAGGTCGTCCCGGACGGTCGGCGTCGCGCAGTCCGGCAACGCCGTGAGCGGCGAAGCGGCGCGACCATTTGCGCACCGTGGCCGGCCGGCAGCAAAGCCGGCGGGCAATCGCCCGTACCGGGTCGCCGGCGTCGGCGAGGAGGATGATGCGGGCACGGAGTGCGGCTCGCTGGGAGGTGGTAGGCCGGCGAGCCAGACCCTCCAGGAGACGGCGCGTGACGTCGGTCAGGACGAGCGGGGGAGATGCATGGCGAGGGTGCTCGT
>PLAK01000146.1 GCA_003134115.1 Candidatus Changshengia sp. | reverse complement strand
GAGCGGTCCTCACCGCCGAGACCCCGGACCAGGCCGTCTCCGCGGCGCTCCGGGCGGTGCAGTCCACTCCGCTGCAGGCGAGCTTCACCGGCCAGCTCTCCCTGAGCACGGCGAGCCTCAGCGGTCTCCCGGCGTCGATCCAGAGCGCCCTCGGCCAGGTCGGGAGCGGAGGCTCCGCGACCGGGCAGCTGAAGCAGGAGAGCAGCGCGCGCCGCCAGCTCACGGCGAGCGCCGGCGGCAGCAGCCTGAGCCTGGTCGAGTACGACGGTCACGGCTACGTCAGCCAGGATGGCGGCGGATACGCAGAGGTCTCCGGCACGCTTCCCTCCAGCGTCGGCATCAGCTCCACCGACCTGACCACCGCGGTCGCGGCGCTGAGCTTCCAGGACCAGGGCCCCGCCACCATCAGCGGTGTGAGCACCGAGCGCTACTCCGCCTCGATCACCCTTCCCTCGCTCGAGAAGCTGGCCCAGGCCCTGGGCGGCAGCGCCACCGGGAGCACCCAGCTCGCCCCGGTGCTCGCCATGCTGGCTCCCTATGTGACCGGCAGCGGATCGGTGGACCTCTGGCTCAGCACGGGGGACGGGAGCCTGGTGCGCGGGACGCTCTCCGGCTCGCTCTCCGTGAACGTCGGTGCGGCGGCCTCCGCGCTCGCCGGCCTGCTGTCGCCCTCGTCCGGGTCGGCGCCGCTGCCGGCGGGGACGCTCGGAGTGAGCCTCAGCCTGGGATTCGACGTCTCGGACTACGGACGCTCGGTGACCGTCACCAAGCCGGTCGCCACCTCCACGCTCCCCGCGGGCGGGGGCTGGTCGGGGATGATGGGGATGGGGTCCGGCGCCTCGATCTGACCTGGTCTGACCGCCGCGGCGCGAGCCCCTACTCGGACGAATCCTTCCAGCCGAGGTGCTTCCAGCGGGAGATGCCGCGCAGGCCGAGCCGGGAGACGTGCAGCTGCTGGAACTCGCCGTAGGCGCTCGCGGCGGCCGTGTCCACGGAGAGGTAGACCGCCCTGTCGGTGATGCGGGCGATGTCCGACGCCGGTGCGAGGCAGGGATGCCCGTGGGCGCGGTGGGCAAAGACGATGCCGTGGAAGATGTCCTCGTTGGCAAGCGCCGCCACGTCGAGGACGTGACCCACCTCCGTGCCGTCACTGGCGATGACGGGGGCGTGCGCGGGGACGTCGAGCCAGGAAACCTGCTGCTCGCCGGTCGTATCTGCGTGCTCGCTGTAGAGGTCGTCCATGGCTCTCCACTATGGCAGGGTGGGCGGGCCGCCGGCGATCTCCGAGGGCGGGGTGGGCGAGACGATGAGCCGCACCGGCCGGTCGTAGAAGACGTAGTTCCAGGCCCACCCGATCAGCACCAGCAGCCGGTTGCGGAAGCTCACCAGCGACATCAGGTGGACAAAGAGCCAGGCCATCCAGCCGATAAAGCCCGAGAGGCGCAGCGGGCCGATCTGGGCGACCGCGGCGTTGCGCCCCACGGTGGCCATGCTGCCCCGATCCCGGTAATGGAAGGGTGGCGGGTCGGCCTCCCCCCGGGTGCGAGCGGCGATGACGCGCGCCACCTGGTCCCCCTGCTGGATGGCCACCGGGGCCACCATGGGCAGGAGCCGTCCGCCGGGGCCCGCGCAGGCCGCGACATCACCGATGGCGAAGACCGCCGGATGGCCGATCACCTCCAGGGAGCCGGGGCTGACCCGGATCCGGTCCTGAGCCGCACGCTCGACGCCCGCCATCCCCCCCGGCGACTCCGCGGCGACCCCGGCCGTCCAGATCATCGTCGCGGCAGCCAGCCGCTCACCCGAGGCGAAGACCACCTCGCCCTCCCGGACCTCGGAGACCATGTGCTCAAAGAGGATGCGCACCCGCTTGCCCCGGAGCGCGGCCTCGGCTCTCCTTCCCAGCCCCGCCGCGAAGGCGCTGAGCACGGTTCCGACCGCCTCGACCAGGACGATGTCGACGCCCTTCACGTCGATGCTCGGGAAGTCGCGCTTCAGCACGTGATGAACCAGCTCCGAGAGGGCTCCCGCGTATTCGACACCCGTCGGTCCGGCACCGACGATCACGAAGGTCAGCAGCGCCCTCCGCTCGTCCGGCACCGCGGTCCGTGAAGCCTGCTCGAAGACGCCGAGGACACGGGCGCGCAGCGCCAGCGCCTCGCCCAGGTCCTTGAGCCCGTAGGCGCGCCCCGCCAGGGCCTGGTTGCCGAAGTAGCTGGTGGCGCTACCGGTGGCGAGCACCAGGTGCTCGTAGCCGAGATCTCCGGTGCTGGTGTGGACGATCCTCTGCTGAAAGTCGACGCCCGTGACCGTGGCGAGCCGGAAGTCGCAGTTGGGGACGCCGCGGAGGATGGACCGCACCGGGTGTGCGATGTCGGAGGGGTCGAGGAGCGCCGACGCCACCTGGTAGAGCAGGGGCTNNCCGGCGCCCACCACCACCACGTGGGGCCGCCCGTCTCCTCTCCTGAGGCTCACCCTCCCACTATCGCAGCCCGGCTCGGGCCGCCGCCCGCCCCAGCCGTCGGCGGCGCGGGGCGCATGCGTGGCCCGGCCCCGGCTCAGTAGCATTCCCCGCCGTGCACTGGTCAGCCCGCGTCACCGCCGCCGCCTCACGCACCTGGGCGAAGGCGGTGGCCCGGACCCCGCCGTCCCGCTTCGA
>PLAK01000144.1 GCA_003134115.1 Candidatus Changshengia sp. | reverse complement strand
ATAGCGCGGGGGGCATCGAGCCCCCCGCGCCCCGGCGGCAGTGCCGCCGGCAGGCTCATCCCCTAGCCCGGCTCGCCCTCGCGCCGGACCTGACCGCTCCCGCCTCGCAGGGTCACGCGGGCTCGGCTACCGCCCCACCCGGGGCCACCCGGCGGTGAGCGCGGCCCGCACGGTCATCTCGGCCCCGTGACCCTGCAGCTCCGCCGCGGGCTCGCGGGGGCGCATCACGGTGTCGCGCAGGCTCTGCTTCCAGTGACCGCGGACGGCGCGCTGAACCTGGAGATTGGTCCACCAGACCGGCACGTCGGCGACCTGGTCGCGCCGGAAGCGGATGTGCTTGGCCAGGATGCGGCGCCGAACCGGCATCCCGAAGTCCGGGCGGTAGAAGAACTTGTAGGCGAGGTAGACGATGAGGCAGCCCGCGAGGGCCGCGATCCCCGTGGTGAACCCGGTCGAGGTCAGGATCGAGGCGAAGAGGGAGGTGTGCATCGCGATCAACGATAGGGCCGCAGTCAGTTGCCTTGGTGCGATTGCAACGTAACAGTTTCGTGATGGCCGCAATTCCGCCGGAGCCCAAAAAGAGGGGCCGCCGGTGACCTGACGTCGCCGGCGGCCCTTGGGAAGGGAGGGCACATCCTGGAAGCCGGCGCGCCACGGGCGCCACCCGGCCTCCAGATCATCAGGCCGCGGGGATGACGTCCCCATGCTCCGCCAGTCACGGGTTCGCGACGTGCCGAACCCGATCTCTTGAAACCGCCCGATCCTCGGGTGCCGGCCCCACCCCCTGGGGGAAGGTCTCAGTGCCGCGCCACCCCCATGCCCCCGGCGGCCGCGAGCTCCGCGGCCAGGTCGTCGGCCACGAGGCTGCCGGCGAGTTCGGCGACGCCCTCGCCGGCCGGCCGGCGTGTCACCAGGTCCGCCGCCGCCTTGACCTCGGCCAGCGCGTTGGCCACGGCAACCCCGCACCCGGCGAAGGCGATCATGGGCAGATCGTTCTCGGCGTCGCCCACGGCGACGCAGGCCCCGGCGGTCTCGCCGATGTCGAAGAGCGCCGCGGCGGCACCCGAGAGCTTGCTGACGCCCCTGGGGAGGATGACCACTCCGCCACGGTTCACCGCCAGGTCCAGGGAGAGGCCAAGATCCCGGATCGCCTCCCGGATGACCTCCAGATGGCGGGCCGAGCCAGCATAGACGGCCCGTCCGACGGCCAGCGGCTCGACGCCGCGGCGGTGCAGCTCCGGCTCCAGCCGGCTGGAGACCGGGGCGCAGAGCAGCCGCTCGGTGCCGGCGGAGGGGTCGACGAGGATCGCTCCGTTCTCGAGGACGACTCGGTCGAAGACGTCCCACCGGTCGAAGACCATCTCCAGCTGCGGGCCGGTGCGTCCGGTGACCAGGATCAGCCACCGCCCGCTCCGCCGCACTCGCTCCAGGGCCGTCAGCGTTGCCGGGGCAACCACGCCCTCGGTGGCGATGGTTCCATCGAAGTCGCATGCCAAGACGCGGAACCGCACCACCCCATTGTGTCAATCGACGGCGCCCGCTCGACTCCGCACTCAGGGTGGCCCTCGCCGGTGGCGCCCCTCCCGAGCGATCAATGCTCGAAGCTCACCCGGATCTCGGTGCCCTTGCCGATCTGCGAGCGGATCTCGAGCCGGCCCTTCTCCAGGTCGGCGCGCTCCCGCATCGAGATCATGCCGAGGTGCTTGCCGGAATCGAGCCGCCCCTCGGCGGCGGCGACATCGAAGCCGACACCGTCGTCGCGGACGATGGCCGAGACCGCATGCGGCTGAAAGGCGACGACCACCTCCACGTTCTTGGCGCGGGCATGCTTCCTGGCGTTGTTCATCGCCTCCTGGATGATCCGGAAGAGCGTCGGCTCCAGGGCGCCGGGCAGTCGCGCCTCCTCGCCGATGACCCGCAGGCTGGTGGTGACCCCGCTCAGCTCGAAGTCCTTGGTGAACTTGCGCAGAGTGGGGACCAGGCCTAGATCGTCGAGGGTCATCGGACGCAGGTCAAAGATCAGCCGCCGGGTCTCGTCCAGGACCCCCCTCACCCCGTCCTTGAAGTCGGCCAGCTCGTTGACGACCAGCTGCGGATCGCGGCTGATCAGCCGCTCCAGGATCTCGGCCTGGAGGACCAGGTTGGCCATGGACTGGGCGGGCCCGTCATGCATGTCCCGAGCGATCCGCATCCGCTCCTCCTCGATGATCTGGAAGACCTGGCGGGAGGTGTTGCGGAGGCGGGCCGTGCCCCCGGTCGAGGCGGGCGAGGCGGTGCTCGCCGCCAGGTCATCCAGGCTCCGATAGACCTGGCGGAGGAGCTCCTGCTCGTGGTGGATGTCGTTCATGCGGGCGACGGTGTCCCGGGTCCTCTCCTCCAAGGAGGCGAGGTCCGCCCGGGTCGAGGAGACCATCCGGAACTGAGTGTCGATGTCTTCGACGGCAAACTGCTCGAAGTTCTTGAGGACGTGGCTCCAGGCCACCTCGGCCTCCTCGAGCCGATCCCGCAGCTGGTCGCGGCGCTCGACAGCGTCCGCCTGGCGGGCCTCGAGGCGCAGCGCCACCCCCTCGAGGTCCTCGATCCGCTTGGTGATGAGGAACCGGATGCCGGAGATCGCGGACGGATTGACCGGCCGCCCGGTCTCGGCAGCCAAGGTCATGCGAGCAAGAGCGCGCGGAACACTGCGCGGCCATGATACCGGCGACCCAGGAAGGCGACGGACGCATGGCAGTGACAATGAGGCGGCCGAGGCGTGACCGGATCGGCGGTTCGCCCGTGATCCAGCCCGGGAGAGGACCGGCACCGAGCACGTCGATCGAGAGCCGGAACCCTCGCGCAGGTCGCGCTCACGGCACCGTGGCGTCACGGCCCGGTGGTCAGCGACGGCGCTCTGGGAAGGCCCCACATCGGGTCTGTGACAAGCCGGTTGCGCCGTCACTCCCCCTTTACACCCCGAGGGTATAACCGGCTCCTGGGCCACCGCCGTCCACCCTGCCGATGATCGTGGTGCTGTGGACGGAGACCAATGAGGACGAGAGCGATGAGCGACACGCCGGGGCCGACGCGCATCCTCGTTGCCGAGGATGACCCGGCGCTGCGCCGCCTCGTCGACATGCTCCTGAGCAATCAGGGGTACGACGTCCTGACCGTCAACGACGGGGCAGACGCCCTGGCCGCCGTCGAAAACTGGCCGCCCGACGCGCTCGTCGTCGACGTCATGATGCCTCGCATCTCCGGCCTCACCGTCTGCAGAGAGCTCCGCGCCGACCGGCGCTTTGCCACGGTGCCGATCATCCTGCTGACCGCGCGGGTCTTCGACGAGGACATCCAGGCGGTGATGGAGCTCGGCGGCATCGAGTTCATGAACAAGCCCTTCAACCCACGCCAGCTGGTGGCGGTGCTGGAGAGCTTGGTCGCCGACCCGCAGCCACCCGTCCACTCGACGGCCCTGGTCGCCGCCCATCCCGTCGCCTCGGCCCCGGCCGGGGACGGACCGGCTCGGCGCTGAGCCGGGACGCGCGGGGGTTTGGGCCGATGGGCTCCGGCCTCATCACGGCTGCGCCGGGCGTCCCCGAGGGCGGCGCCGCCCCCCATCCTCGCCCGCTGACGCGGCGGCTGCACGACGTCCTGGACGAGTGGAGCACCCCGGGGGGACTGCTGGTCGTCGGTGCCCTCCTGATCACCGCCATCGCCGTGACCTCGGCGATCACCGACCCCGACTTCTGGTGGCATCTTCAGACCGGCCAGCTGCTGATCGCCAACCACCTCCAGCTGCTCGGCCACGATCCGTACACCTACACCGTTGCCGGTCACCCCTGGACCATGCACGAGTGGCTCTTCGAGGCCGGTGTCGCCGCCCTCTACAACATCGGCGGCATGGGCGCCATCGTCCCCGTGCTCAGCCTGCTCACCTGGTTCGGCGTCGTCTTCATCCTGCTGCGGGCCCGCCTCCACACGGGGAACCGGCTCAGCCTCGGTCTCGGACTGATCGTGGCCGCGCTGGCGGCCAACCCGATCTGGGGACCGCGCGACCAGATGGTCGACTTCACGTTCAGCTGCCTGGTGCTGCTGCTGATCGAGCGGTACCTCATGCGTGGCGGCCGGGTGCTCTGGTTCCTGCCCCCCCTCTTCCTGCTGTGGAGCAACCTGCACGGCGGCTTCGTCATCGGCCTGGTCTTCGCCGGACTGATCGTCGCGGCCGAGGCGGCGGGCCTTCGTCTCGGCCTCCCCGACCCGGTACCACCGCGAAGGATCGCGACCCTGGCCGGAGTGACCGTCCTCTCCACCCTGGTGTCGATGATCAACCCCAATGGGCCGGGGATCCTCATCTATGCCGCCGAGACGCTCGCCTCACCGGCACAGCAGGCGCTCATCCTCGAGTGGCAGTCGCCCGACTTCCATCAGCTCGAGGTGCGCGGATTCGCGGTGATGCTGGTCAGCCTGCTGGGCTTCCTGATCGTCAACCGCAGGATCCGGGCCCGTGACGCGGTGCTGGTGGCGGCGACCAGCGTGCTCGCCCTCGAGTCGGTGCGCAACGTCGCCCTCTTCGTGGCCGCCTCCAGCCCCACATGGATCGAGCAGCTGAGCCGGGTGCTGGACCGTCTCCGGGCGAACGGGGCGCTCGCGGCGCTGCGTCGGGCGGGCGCCCGCGCGAGCGGCCCGGTCCCCGTGGCAGCAGCCGCGCCGGGCCCAGCCGGAGCCGGCGGGAACGCGACGACTCCAGCCGTCCGGCCGCCCACCCGCCCATTGCCCCCATTCCGCATCCGGGTCACCGCCCTGGCGGCGATGACCGCCGCGCTCCTCTGCGGCTGGGTCGGGCTCCGCCTCGTCCCGGCGATGACCACCACGCCCACGGCTCTCAGCTACGCGGATACCTATCCCGTGTGCGCCAGCGCCTGGCTGCGCTCAGCGCCGGGTCACCTGCGGATCTTCAACCAGTACGGGGAGGGGGGTTACCTGGCCTGGAGCCTGGCCGGCACGGGCGACAAGATCTTCATCTTCGGCGACGCCGCCCTGATGGGCGACAGCCTCCTCTACACCTACTCCGACGTGGCCGACGTGACGCCGCAGTGGCAGGACATCCTGATTCACGACGGCACCCAGGTGGTGCTCTTCGACACCGGCAGCGCCCTTGACCACCTGCTCGAGACGAGCCCGAACTGGGTGATGGTGTACAGCGACCCGCACAATCAGGCCTTCGTCCTGAAGAGCGCGCTGGCCTCCCTCCACCTGCCGCCCCAGCCGGCGCCGACCGGGACCTGCGCCCAGCTGGTGGCCCAGGACAAGGCGACCTCCTCGTGACCGAGCTGCCCACCGCAGCCGCCCACGACGGTGCCGGTACCGGCCCGGGCGACCCTCGTCCCGGGTCGCGCGCGGTCAACGTGGCCTGGCTCCTCGGCGGCTTCTGCCTCACCCTCATCTTCACGGTCCAGCTCTTCCGCTATGGCGACGAGTGGTGGCACATCGCTCTGGGGCGGCTGATCCTGAGCCACGGCATCCCGGCGGTCGAACCCTTCAGCTTCGTGGCGACCCAGCACCCCTGGGTGGAGCAGCAGTGGCTCTACGAGGTGGTCCTCGCCGGCCTGGTCCGGCTCGGAGGCGACGGCCTCGCCTCCCTGGCCCTGGGGCTGGTCGGAAGCCTCGCCCTCCTCGTCGCCGCCCTCGCCGTCCCCCGGCGGGCGCACGTCCCGCGGGGCTGGAGCGTGGCCGCGATGGTCCTCTGCGGCGCCATGGCGGGCATGGCCCTCGGCGTCCGTGCCGAGACGGTGAGCGCCCTCGGCGTGGCATTGACCCTGCTGATCGTCCAGCGCTGGCGGGATGGCAACCGATGGGTGGTCTGGCTGCTGCCCCCGATGTACCTGCTCTGGGCCAACCTCCATGCCGGCTTCATCGCCGGCCTCGGGGTGCTGGCCTTCACCCTGGTCATCCACCGCGCCTCACGAAGCCGCACCTCCCCGTTCCCGGATGGGCTCTCGCTGGCCGTGATCTGCGTGGGCGCCGCGGCCGCCGCGGTGCTCCTCGGCCTGCTCGCCGGCGCGGCGATCCTGGTCCTTCTCTGGGCGGTCCTCCGCCCCGTCCCCGTGGACCCGGGCGTCCGCCGCCGACCCCTGGTCATCGCCACCGTGGCCGCCACCGCCCTGACCCTGGTCAACCCGGCGGGGCCGGGCCTCTACGCGTACATCGCGGAGACGATCAGCAACCCGATCCTCTCCCAACTGGTCTCCGAGTGGCAGTCGCCGAACTTCCACGACATGCTGACCCGGTTGATCGAGGTGGCCGCGGCCCTCCTTGTCCTGGTCTGGCTGCTCGGCCGGCGGCCGCGAGTGCCCGACATCCTGCTGGCCACCGGCGCCTTCCTCCTCACCCTCCAGGCCGTCCGCAACGTCAGCCTCTTCGCCGTGGTGGCGATCCCCATCCTCTCCGAGTACGGCGCAACCGCCTGGGCGGCACGAGCTCCGGTCAATCTGCGCATCCGCCTCGCCACCCGGCTGCCCGGAGCGGTGGCCCTGGTCGCCGCGATCGCGGTGAGCGCCGCCGCCGTCGCGGTCATGGCGCCCCAGGCATCGGCCTCGTCGGCTGCCCAGTTCGAACAGACCCACGAGCCCGAGACCGCGGCCGACTATGTCGCCGCCCATTTCCCCGGACAGCGCCTCTTCAGCTCGGACGGCGACGCCGGCTACCTCGCCTACCGCTTCCCCGCCGGGCGCGTGGTCTTCGTGTACGACGAGATCGGAGTCTTCGGCACAGGTCCGCTGACTGACTACATCGACATCGCCACCATCTCCAGCACATGGAAGGCGCTGCTCGTCAAGTACGACCTCCGCCACGCCGTCCTCGGATCCGGCAGCGCCGACGTCTCCGCCCTGCTGGAGCTCGGCTGGACGGTCAACTGCTACGAGGCGCCGAGCGGGCGGGTGGTCATGTCGGCGGGCGGCTCGCCCCCCACCGCGCCTCCTCCCCCACCGTCAGGGGCCCCCGCCTGCTGATACCCGCGAAAGAGCCCCCAACGGTCCTGGCGCACCCTGCCGGTCACGCCCCGCGGGCGAGGATCCGAGCCGCGATCCGGAACGCCTCGCCGCTCAGCGAAGCGGACCCCTGGCGTCGAGCCTCGTCGCCAATCTGACGCAGGACGGCCGCCGCCATCTGCCGCTCCTCGGCGGTCCGGGCGGCCAGGGCGGCCTCCTGGGCGTAGGCGAGCGCGACCACCAGCCGCCCGCCCTCCAGGGCCACGGCGGCGAGAGCGCGGAGCGCCGCACCCCGCAGGGTGTCGTCGCCCAGGTCGTCGGCGCTGGCTCGGCAGTCCTCGAGGCAGCGCGTGGCCCGGTGCGCCTGGCCGCGCCGCCAGTGGCTGATACCGAGGTCATGAAGGATCTCGGCCACTCCGCGCGCGTCGAGACCGGCTTCGCGGAGCGGCATCGCCTGCCGGAGGTACGCCTCCACGTCATCCCAGCGCTCCTCCGCGGCGGCCTGGGACGCCAGGGTGACCAGCCCGTCGGCGACGACCTGGACGTGGGGGCCCTCCGGCGCCTCCATCGCACGCTGGAACATCCTCTCCGCACCGGTGGCGTCTCCACGGGCGGCGGCCAGACGCCCGAGGTTCGCGGCGGCGGCGGCCTGGGTGCGAGGGTCGCCCCGCTCGAAGGCCTCCTGCCAGCGAGCCGCCGCGGTCTTGGCCTCGCCGTTCTCCGCCGCCGCGGAGCCGAGCTCGAGAAGGACCGCACCCAGCACCTCCGGGGGGCTGCCTCCTGAGAGGCGTTCGGCCGAAGCCAGGTAGGCGGCGCCGAGTCCGACGTCGGGACCGGTGACGAGAGCACGGCCGAGCGCGGCCAGAGCCACCGCGCAGGCGCCCGGGTCGGCGACCGCCCACTGCTCCAGCGCCAACCTGACACTCGCTTGCGCCTCGGCCCTCGCTCCGTGCAGCTCCTCGCAGAGACCGCGCCCGAGGAGCGCCAGACCGCGCCATGTGGGCGATGCCTCGGCCGCCAGCAGCCGATCAAACGCGGCGGCCGCGCCGGCCCCCTCGACCCGCAGACGGCTCAGGGCGGCCAGCAGCGGAGCCGGGGGCGGGTCGGCCTCGGCGGGTGTAACGGGGGGTGATGCCGCATCGTTACCGGAAGCGCTGGTGCTCCCGCCCGAAGCGGACAGTAGGCTCATCGACGTGAACCGGAGGATCGGTGCGCCTCGATGAGCGTGACTCCGCAGGTCGCGATCGGCAGCGCGGACGCGCGCCCGCAGGCCGAATCGACCGAGGGCACGCCGCACCGGACGATTCCTGACCTTCCGACGGTCCTCGATCGCGACCGCCGCGCAGGCATCGAGCGGGTGATCGAGCTGGCACGCTGGATCGTGCTGATCTTCGCCGCCGTCAGCGTGAACTTCCCCGGCGAGACCAGCCCCAACCGCCCCGAGGTCGACCTGCTGCTCGGCATCTGGGCCATCTTCACCCTGGCGACGACCATCGCTCTCCTGACCAACCGCCTGCCCACCCGACGGCTACAGTACGCCATGCTCGCGCTCGACATCGCGATCGCGAGCGGCCTCGTCGACCTGACCGGGGGTTTCAGCTCACAGCTGGGCCTGGTCTTCTACCTGGTCATCATCGCCAGCAGCCTCCGCTTCGGCCTGGGCGGAAGCCTCTTCTGCGCGGCGACCATCGCGGCGATCTACCTGGGCATCGGCTTCGCGACCGGCGGCCGGCTCGACGGCTCGACCGTCAACCTCTTCGCCGAGCGCCTCTTCCTCTTCATGGTCATCGCATTGATCAGCGGGCTGATCTCCCGCGAGATGGTCCAGAGCCGGGCTCGCCAGCTCACTCACACCTACGAGCTGGAGGCGGTGGCCTTCAACGAGCTGCGCGAGGTCGACCGGATCAAGAGCGACTTCATGATGCTGGCCTCGCACGAGTTGAGGACCCCGCTGACCAAGATCAAGGCCTGGGTGAGCCTGATGCAGGACGCCGGCGATCGGCTGCCGGCGAGCGCTCGCGACGAGGGCATCCGGGAGCTGCGTTCGGAGTCCGAGCACCTGGCGCGGCTGACCGACAACCTGCTGGCGATCGCCCAGCTCGAGTCCGGGGAGATCCGACTGAAGACCACCGCCTGCGAGCTTGATGTCGTGATCGGCGACACCATCTCGCGCTTCATCGAGTCCGCCGACCGCAGCCGTTTCGTGGTCAACCTCCTCCCCGACGCCTCCCGAGCGATGGCCGACCCCGAGCGCCTCTCGCTGACCCTCGCCTGCCTCATCGACAACGCGCTGAAGTTCTCCCCGGAGTCGGAACAGGTGACCATCTCCACCCGGCGCGACGGGCCCTACGTTCTGATCGGGGTTCGCGACCAGGGCCGGCGCATTCCCGAGGCCGAGGCCGACCGGGTCTTCGCCTCCTTCTACCAGGTGGAGTCCCCGCTGCTAAGGCAACGCGGAGGCTTCGGGGTGGGCCTCTACCTGGCGCGGCAGCTGGTGGAGCGGATGGGCGGCAGGATCTGGATCGACAACACCCGGGTCCGTGGCAACACCTTCATCATCGCCCTTCCAGGGCAGTTCTAGATGCGCACCCGAGGGCGAGAGGCCACCGCCATCTCGGCCTGGTAAAAGCTCGCAACACTCGGGTAACCGAATCAGAGCCTTCGCGATCTTAGTGGTAGCGTCGTGGCGAACGTCAAGCCGTCCTATCGCGGAGGCCATTCCAGGGAACGACAGGATGAGCCCCTTCACGGATTACAGCATTCTCAACCCGGCAGCCTCACTGGGCGGCCGCACCGGGGTCGCCGAGGCGACTGTGCTGGTCGTCGATGACGACCCCTCGATGCATGACATCCTCACCGTCCTCGGGCAGCAGCACGGCTTCAGCATCCAGTTTGCGGAGGACGGCCTGGACGGCGTGCGTCTCGCCGAGTCCAGTGACATCGACCTGATCATCCTCGACCTGACCCTGCCGGGCCTCACCGGGTTCGACGTCTGCCGGCGCCTCCGGGCCGCCGGTGTCGAGGTCCCGATCGTGATGGTCTCCGCCAGCTCCGACCCCGTGGACGTCGTGGTCGGGTTGGAGATCGGCGCCGACGACTACATCATCAAGCCCTTCGAGGTCAGAGAGCTCGCGGCGCGGATCAACGCCAAGCTCCGCCGTCAGCGGACGACCCAGTCCCAGGTCCGACCGGGACGCCTCAAGTTCCCCGGACTGATCGTGGACGTGGGCCGCCACGAGGTGCTGCGCGACGGCAAGCCGGTCACCCTTACCCCCACCGAGTTCGACCTCCTGGCGCTGCTCTCGGCCTCGCCGGGACGGGTGATCTCGCGGTCCGAGATGATCCAGAAGGTCTGGGGCCAGGGCGCCGATCTCGACCTCCGCTCGGTGGACGCGCACGTTTACCGGCTGCGCCGCAAGATCGAGCCGGAGGGACCGCGTCCCACCTACATCCACGCCGTCCCCGGGATCGGCTACCGCTTCGAGCGGCGCGGCCTCAACGAGCGCCTCGCCAAGGCTCAGGAGGTCACTCCCGAGGCCAACGGCCTCCAGCCGGTCGCGGGCTAGCAGGGGGCTGCGGCGGCCCTGGCCGGGGTGAGGGGAGCCGCCCGGCCGGCTTCACCCGTGCTGGGGCGCGAGCGGGCGGCCATCGGCAGAGAGCTCACCGGGTCTGGCGGGGCGGCCTGTCGCCGCTCCCACCCGCCGGCGCCGACCGACCCACCCGCCAGGTTCAGCCCAGACCGGTGTGGTGGCGACGCGCGGCGCGACGGTGTTGACCGTCCGGCTGCTGGAGCACCCACTGACCCCGCTCGTTGAGCTCAGCCGGCCGAGCGTCCACGAGCTGATTGGTGAGGAGCGACAGCGTCCTGCCCTGGGGCAGCGCAAAGTCGAGGCAGGGCATGATCTCGCCGCTCCAGACGCGACGTTCGGTCTGGCCGCCGTAGATCGCCACGCTGCGGGTGACCCTGCGCTGGCTGGATCCGCCCACGGAGTACGAGATCCGATACATCTCTCCCGATCGCAGCACGAAGTGGTCCGCGGGGTTGGTTCCGGTCTCGCGGAAGCCATCCCGGACCAGGCGACGACGCGGGGTCGTATCGGAGCTACTGAAGAGAGAGGGTTGTACGGTCATCTTGATGCGATTATCCGGGGAGGCTCCAGCCATTCCGGCAGACGCCGGGTCGCGGACGCGTAACGGTCGGGTCGCCATTCGCCAGCCCCGAGCCACCAGGGGCGCCGCCACACCGCTTTCGCAGGCAAGATACGACGGGGCGAATTGGACGCCCACCGCGACCGGATCCGACCAAGGTACGGTGACGTGACATCTGCAGCCCCGGAGGTGAGCATGGGCATCGGGATCGCCTGCATGTCCGGGAAGGGTGGGGTGGGCAAGACGACCACCACCATCAACCTGGCGGCGGCTCTCGCCGAGCGCGGCCGGCTGGTGCTGACCGTGGACTGCGACCCCCAGTCCAACCTCACGAGCGGCCTGGGGCTGAACCCCTACGAGCTCCGCTCCAGCCTGGGCGACGTGCTCATCGGTCGGGCGACGGCGGGCCAGGCCATCGTCGCCACCGAGTGGGCAAACCTGCATCTCCTCCCCGCGACGCCCGACCTCACCGCGACCGAGGCGGAGCTCCCCTCGGGTCTGCACCGGGAAACCCTGCTGCGCGACGCTCTGGACCGGGACGGGACCTCCGCCGCCTACGACTTCATCCTCTATGACACCCCACCCAACTTCGGTTTCCACACCGTCAACGCCCTGGCCGCGACCAACTACGTGCTCATCCCGCTTCAGATGTCGGGCTTCGCCGTCCGCGGGCTCAAGGAGGTGCTGCGGGCGGTCAACCTGGCGCGCAGCCGGCTCAACCCAGAGCTGCAGGTGCTCGGCATGGTGCCCACCTTCGTCAACCTCCGCACCAACTTCAGCCAGCAGCTGCTCAGCGGGCTCGCCGACCTGGCCGGACTGCGCATCTTCCAGACCCTGATCCCTCCGACCGTGAAGCTCCAGGAGACGTCTCTGGCGGGTGTGCCGATCGTCGCGTACGCCCCCGCCTCGAAGGCGGCCGCGGCCTACCGCCAGCTCGCCGAGGAGGTCCTTCAGGTTGTCTGAGCCTTCCGAGGTCGAGGTCCCCCCCGGCGACCCCACCAGGCTGGCCCTCCACGCCGGTCCCCTGGCCCGCTGGCTGGCCCCGACGTCGCAGTCACGGCTGGAGCGCATCCCCTGCAGCGACGTCGACACCCGTCCGTGGCCTGACCCGCCGGGCGGCGATCTGCTGGCTCTCACCCGGAGCATCCGCCACCGCGGCATCGTGGAACCGCTGCTCCTCCGCCCCATCGAGAGTTCGCGCTTCCAGGTGGTCCTGGGTGCCCGACGGCTGGAGGTGGCTCGCCGCCTGGGTCTGCCCGAGGTTCCAGCCATCGTTCGCGAGCTCGACGAGGCGGAGGCCACCCTGGTCGCCGTCTGGAACGCCCTGCCCCGCCTGCGCCCCGGACAGATGATCGAGGTGGCGGCGCGCCTCACCGCCGCCGGTGTGACCGAGGCGGAGATCGCCCTCCTCCTCGCCAGCGGGGATCCGGAGACGCTCCCCGGACCGCCCCGCGACTGGCCTCTCCGCGCCGACTCCGTGCCGCTCCGCTTCTCCGGTTCGATGACGCCGATCCACCACCTGCTGGACGCCCTCGGGCCCGAGCGGCGAGCGGCACTCTCGGCGCTGCACGGGGCCGACCCCGCGCGCCTGGCCGGCTCCGTCTGAGAGGATCGTCGCAACCCGAACTGTCACCTGAGATGAATGCCGCGTGACCACCCGCAAGCCCAAGCCGGCGCACTCCGAGGAGGAGCTCCTCGAGCAGTGGGACTTCCTGGACCGGTTGGTGGAGAGGCAGGCGGCGCAGCTCCGAGCCGGGATCCAGGATGCCGAGGAGGCCGATGAACCCGCCGCGGGGCTTGCCGAGGTGGACGGCCTGCGCCGAGACCTCGACCGCCTGCGGGCAGAGCTGCGATCGGCGGAGGCGGCGCGCGCGCGCGCCGCCGAGGAGGCCCGGCAGACCCGCGAGGCGCTCACGGCTCTCACCGCGGCGCAGCAGCAGCGTCTGTCCGAGGCGCAGGTCATGCGCCAGCGTGATCAGGCCCTGGAGCGCGCGGCGTCGGGGTGGAGGGAGCGCGCGGCGGCTGCCGAGCGAGAACGGACGGCGTTGGACGAGCAGGCGCGCGTGGTGGTGGCCGACCTCACGAGTCGGATCGGAGCGGCAGAGGCGTCGCGCCAGCAGGCGGAGCGACGGCTTGCCGACGCAGCGGCCGCGCTGGACGCCGCCCGGCTCGAGATCGAAAGCCTGCGCGAGCAGCTCGCCTCGGAGCAGCACGGCTTCTGGCGCTTCGGACGCCGCTGAGGCAGGCCGCCGGTCCGCTACGCGGAGGCGCTCGCAGCCGGGTGCCGGCCCTGGGCCATGGCGATGAACTGGCGCAGGGCAGCCGCCGGCACCGGACGGGTGGCGACCTCGTGGAGGAGGCTCTTGGCCTCGTCGAGCAACTGCGGGTCGGGGAGCTCACCCTTCCCGGAGGTGGCCACCACCCATCCCGAGGAGAACCAGAGCACGGTCTCGAAGGCCAGCCCGCTCACAATCAGGCCGTTGAGCAGCGAGTCGGTGATGCGAGAAAGCGGCCGCTTCGCGTTACTGACAACAATGCCCCGAATTCGCTCCAACACGCCCAATTGCTCGGCGAGCCCGACCGTGAGCGCCGCAGCCCGCAGCGATAGCAGGTCGAGCGCGGTCGGGATGACAATCCGGTCAGCCACCGACATGGGGCCCAGCAGCGACGGTTCATGAGGGTGGGTGTCGATCAGGACGACATCGACATCTTCAAGCACAGGCTCGATAAGTGCACGAAGCTGCTGCTCATGCAGGGGCTCGTGGTTGAGGCTGCGGTGGCCGGGAACGGTCTTGATGCCGAGTGGGTGATCGACGAGCGCCTCCCGTAGGGTGACTCGCCCATGGAGAACATCAGCGATGCTGGTGGTGCGCTTGGCCCTCTCCAGAGCGTTGCTCAGACCCCCGGTGGGATCGAGGTCGATGGCGACGACGCGCAGCCCGCTGGCTGCCGCGGCTGCCGCCAGTGCGTAGCTGGTGGTTGTCTTGCCAACGCCACCTTTCAGTGACGCGATTGTGATTATTTCGGCAGCCACACACGTAGAATATCTCGGGATGGCAACAGCCGCACCCTTTGTTAAACTCCTGCGACAACTCGCATCAGCCAAAGACGACTATCGGACTGGTGCGCTCGACATCACCTGGGTCGGCGGCAGGGCGAGCCTGTTTCTGGTATTCGGACAGCCGAACCACGCGGTCGCGGAGGTGGGCGGTCGCCGCCTGGAGGGGGTGGAGGCCCTGGCGGCGCTGGTGACCCAGCTGCCACCGCGGTTTGAGCTGTCTCCCTGGCGCAAGGAGGTGGTGCGGACCGAGACGCTCAACTGCACCCTCGACGAGCTGATGGAGCCGTTTGCCCAGCTGGCCGGCGCCGCCTCGCCGGGCAACGTCCCCCCGTCTGGGTCGGCCGGATCAGGGGGCGCCGGCGGCGGGTCGGCGCCCGAGACCGACTTCGGCCTCGCGGATTTCCCGCTTCTGCCGCTCGGGCCATCCCTCTGGTCTGACGCGTCCGCGAGTGTCGTCCATCTCGATGTCCTGATCCCCAACCTGCCGGATGCGTTGATCGTCCTCACCGGACCCAAGCTGCGTGCTGCCGCGATCGTCGTCCGTCACCAACTCATCGACGCGGTCTGGGTCGACGAGGAGGACCGCATGGTGGGCGAGGCCGCGGCCATGGCCGTGATGGGGGCCCGGGACGGCAGCGTCTCCGGCTATCGGCTGGAGACACCCAAGCTCGCCGAGGCGCTCACCATGCTCTGGCGCTGCCGGGCGGTCTACCGCGAGATGCCCGCCTCCTGGGTCAACGCCGACAACCTCCTCCAGGATCTCGAGGGGCGCCGCCGCGACAGCGCGATCGTGGTCACCGGCGGCGTCCGCGGGGTGGCCCTGATCGCCGGCGGGACACTGCTCGGTGTCTACACGGAGATCGACCGGCAGCCGGTGGCATCGCCCGAGAGGCTGACCCAGCTTCTGCGGGACCCGCGTGCGAGGGTCACCCTCCGCCAGAGCCCGGAGGAGCGGCAGATCAACCACTTCCCCGAGACCGCCTACCACGCCTTTGTCGCGGACGCTGCCGAGGCGCCGATGCCGCTCTCCGAGGCGCTCGCCGCCATCACAGCCTCGAGCCGGCAGGCCGCCTCCGCGCCGCCCGCGACCGACCCGAGCGGATCCGTCTCCGCCATCGCCGAGCCGGAGCTCACCGCCGAGGGGACGGAGGAGGCAGCCGCGGAGGAGCCGGGTCCAGACGTGGAAGCGGGCGGGTCCGCCGCCGAAGTGCCCCAGCTCGCGGCCGAGGAGCCCGAGCTCGTCGCCGAGGAGCCCGAGTCCGTCGCCGAGGAGCCCGAGCCCGTCACCGTGGAGCCCCCGCTCACCGGTGAAGAGCCCGAGTTCGCCGCCGAGGGGATGGAGCTGACGGCCGAGGAGCCGGAGGCATACGCCGAGCAGCCGATGCCCGTCTCCGCCCAGCCGGCCCTCGCAGAGCTGGTGGCTTCAAAGCCGGCGACGCCCGCCGACCTCATGGCCTCCTCGGAGCGGTCGGCTTCCGCGGAGGAGCGGGCCGCTCCGCCCTCGGAGCGCCTCACGCCCTTCCCTGTGCCGGCTCCCCTGACGTGGCCCGCGCCCCCGGTTGAGCCGGTCCCCGCCGTCCCGGTGGATCTCGGCGGCGCCTCGGGAGAGCCGGCCTGGCCGCCCATCCCCCTCACAAATGTCGACGAGGAGGAGGGCACGCTGTCCGCATGGGGACAGACATACAGCCAGGCCCCCGCCTCCGATGGCTCGCCCAGCGCGGCTCCCCAGGGTCCCGCGCAGTTCCCGCAGTTTGACTTCTCGCCTGCCCTGGAGGCCCTGGCGGCAGCCGACGCGAGTGCCGATTTCGAGGGGATGAAGGCGGACCTGATCCAGATCGGCGCCCTCTGGCTGGGAACGGACGGTGTGGCTCCAGTGGCGGAGATGCTGCGCCGGACTCGGCCGTCCATTCAGGATGTGATGGCCACCATCGAGGCCATCAAGCACGTCGCCCTGCCCGGTTTCGAGACCTCGGTGGTCCAGGCGATGGCGCGCGAGATGCACTACCACGCCGCCGAGTACCTGAGCGGCCTCTGACCGGCCGACCTGGAGACTCAACCGTTGAACTCGGTGCTCAATGCCGTCACCGGACACGCCGCCATCCTGCTGGCCGTGGTGGCAATCCTCGAGGGGGTGCTCGCCGCCTGGCTCTTCCGCCGCAACGACGAGCTGCGGATGCGGCTGCGGCGAGCTCGCGGTGCCGCCGAACAGGCGGCGCGAACCGCAACCCTCGCCGCGCCAGGTGGCATCGACCCGGAGATCGTGATCCGGCTCATTCGCTCCGGTCAGTCTCCGACACTCGACGTCGTCCACACCCTCATGGAGCAGCGAGAGGGCGCCGATGCCGCCGCCGACCCCGGGGAAGGCTAGGCGTCGAGGTCGCGATAGGCGAGCGCGGCAAGCTGCCAGCTGAGCTGGGCAGCCTCCTCCCGCAGCCGGTAGAGCGCGTTCTCTGTCATCCGGAGCATCTGAACGCTCTGCCGGATGGACCAACCGGAGCGTTCCGGCGCGGCTCCGGCACCGAGCTGGCGCGGACGGCTGATGGACCTGGGAGCATGCAGGGCCCATCCAGCCGGTGGCACCCCGCGCGAGCTGGGCATGGTGGCCACCTGAAACTCGTCCGGGGGCTGGAGCGGCGCGGCCGGTCGGGCGGGCCGCCCCAGGGTCTGCTCGTGCGTGACGGGGCGGCCGGCCGGCGTCGGAGAGGGGACGGAGACCCCGGAGAGGTCGAGCACATCGACCGGCCAGACCATCTCGCCGCTCGCCAGCGCGGCCAGGGCGGTGGCCAGGTCCTCGCCCGTGTCGAAGACGCTTCCCTCGCCGAACCAATCCTCTCCGACGAACTCGTCGGCGGCTGGCGCGGGGAACTCGAAAGGCGCGGGCGTCACCGTACCCGCCTCCCCTCGCAGGCTGGGCCGCCTGGGCTCATGCAGTATTCCCGTGAACGGTGCTGAGGAGCACATGGTAGACGGGACCGGCCCGGCAGCCTGGAAAAGATCGTGTATCGATTGTGTTGCCTTGGCCTACCATCGGTGGCGAGGGGCGAGAATCGCCCTTGGCGGCCCTTCAGCCGGGTGGCCGTCCGTGGTGCCCAAGAGGAGTCCCATCTGTGAGCGTCGCCGCCAACTCCCGTCTCGACAACCGCTACATGGAGGCCCTGGGGCCGATTCGGCCACTGGTCGAGGACGACAGCCTGACCGAGATCATGGTCAATGGTCCGGAGATGGTGTACGTCGAGCGCAAGGGCAAGATCCTGCTGACTGACATTCGCTTCGACGACGAGGCCCACCTGATGCGGGTCATCGACACCATCGTCTCGTCGGTCGGCCGGCGGGTCGACGCGCGGACACCCCTCTGCGATGCCCGGCTCCTGGACGGATCGCGCGTCAACGCCGCCATCCCGCCGGTGGCGCTCGACGGCCCCCTGCTGACCATCCGGAAGTTCTCGAAGGACCCCTATCAGGTTTCCGACCTGATCGGTTTCGGGACCATCACCCAGGAGGGCGCCTCGTTCGTCCAGGCGTGCGTCCTGGCCCGGGCCAACATCATCGTCTCCGGTGGCACCGGTACCGGGAAGACGACCCTCCTCAACGTCTGCTCCGGGTTCATCCCGATCGACGAGCGGATCATCACCATCGAGGACGCCGCCGAGCTCCAGCTCCACCAGGAGCACGTGTGCCGGCTCGAGTCGCGCCCGCCGGACGTCAACGGCGAGGGCCGCGTCAACATCCGCGATCTGGTCGTCAACTCCCTGCGGATGCGCCCCGACCGCATCGTCATCGGCGAGTGCCGCTCCGGTGAGGCCCTCGACATGCTCCAGGCCATGAACACCGGCCACGACGGATCGATGACGACGATCCACGCCAACTCTCCCCGTGAGACTCTCTCGCGGCTCGAGACCCTGGTCCTGATGGCCGGCATGGACCTGCCCCTGAAGGCCATCCGCCAGCAGGTTGCCAGCGCCATCAACCTGATCATCCAGCTGGCGCGCCTCAAGGACGGCTCGCGCAAGATCGTCTCGGTCACCGAGGTCGTGGGGATGGAAGGCGACACCATCACCATGCAGGAGATCTTCAAGTTCGAGTCCAGGGGCGCCGATCCGGCGACCGGGAAGATCGTGGGCGACTTCAGCTCCACGGGCATCCGCCCGAAGATCATCGACCGCCTCTTCGACATGGGCGTTCCCCTGCCGCCGCGTTTGGCCCAGCTCTTCCCGGATCGGCGCCAGCTTCAGCAGGAAGCGCTGATGGCGGCGGCGGGCAGGCAGATGGGCAACGGCGCTGCACAGCCGGCCCAGCCGCCTCCGGGCTTCGCTGGTCCTCCCGGCCTGGGACTGCCGCCGAGCATGCCTCCCGGGATGGGGATGCCGCCCACCGGCCCCGGAGGACCGCGCGGCCGCTGAGCAGCGCTTCTCCCACGAGGCTGAGCGACGGAGTGGGGGTCTCCCCCACCCGCGCGCATGCGCAGCCGGATCCGATGCCTCACACCGCCCGGATCCCGGCGACGCCACGGCACGCCCCACTACCGGAGCCGGCCCCTCAGACCCCCAGGAGCTCGAGAATGCGGCGCTCGTCGATCGGCGGGACCATCGGCCTCGCGATCAGGAACCCCTGGCCCTGGGTCACGCCGATCTCCTTCAGGGTGCGGAGCTCCGCGATCGTCTCGATGCCCTCGGCGACAATGGTCGTCGCCGTCTCGCGGGCAAACGCCACCAGGGCGCAGGAGAGAGCCCGCCGCGGCCGGTCGACGTCGATCCCCCGGGTCAGAGAGATGTCGAGCTTGATGATGTCCGGGACCAGCAGCAGGATGTGGCGAAGGCTGGCAAAGCCCGCTCCCGCGTCATCGACCGCCACCCGAACGCCCGCCTGACGGAGCGGCTGGAGCGCCCGGTTCAGCGCCTCGTAGTCGCCGACCGGTGAGTGCTCGGTCATCTCGATGACGATGCGCTCGAGGGGGACGGCCCCCAGCAGCCGCGCGACGTCCCGCCGGAGCAGGGTGGACGGTGAGAGGTTGAGAGAGAGGTAGGAGGCTGTGGGCAACGCCGGAAAACCGGCCAGCGCCACGGCCAGCGCCGACGCCTCCAGGTCCTCGCGGAGGCCAACGTCGGACGCCTCCTCGAACCACTGCAGCGGCATCCCCGTGTCGAAGCGGGAGAGCGCCTCGACACCCGTGACCCTGCCCCTGGCAAGGTCAACGATCGGCTGATAGACGGGACGGATGCCTCCGTGCTCGATCACGCCTTGGACCCGAGAGAGCACCCTGGCCCGCTTGGCCTCAGCCTCCTCCTTGCCCGCCAGCTGCTCGCTCAGCTCGCGAACCACCGTGCTGGCCACGTCCGGCGAGAACGCGGACTCGCCGCGGAGGACGCGCTGGATGGTCTGAGTGACCTCCTCCGGCATCGAACCCTTTACCAGGTATGCGGTTGCGCCGGAACTCAGCATCTCCAGAATGCTGGCACGGTCGCCGTAGGCGGAGAGCGCGATGATCCGGGTCAGGGGGCTCTCCGCACGGATGCCGCGGGCTGCGTGGGGCCCCCCACCTCCCGGCATCTTGACGTCGAGGATGGCCACGTCGGGGCGCTCGCGAGCGGCCAGCTCGACGGCCTGGACGGCGTCCTCGGCCACCCCGACAACTGCGAGGCCGTCTTCGCACTCGAGCAACTCTCGGAGCGCCTCCCGAATGTTGGCATCGTCGTCCGCGATCAGGACCCGGGCGAAGATTGGGGAGGTCATGGCACGGACCCGAGGCCGGACCGCGCCCCGACCAGAAGCGGTATCCAGGCGGTCACCACGGTGCCGCGGGGAGCGCCCGCCTCGACCCGCAGCCAGCCTCCGGCCACCTCGGTCCGCTCGCGCATGCTGGGGAGGCCGAGATGACCGGGTGGGCTCTCGGCTGCGCCTCCGAGCCCGGCGCCGTCGTCGGTGATCCGCATCAGGCAGCCCCCGTCCCGCTCCTCGAAAGAGACGCTGATATGGCTCGCCGCAGCGTGTTTGACCACGTTGGCGATGGCCTCTTGGGCGACTCGATACAGCGTCACCCTCGCCGCGGTGGTCAGGGCTCCCGGCTCCGAACCGGTGAGGCTGTACTCGATGCCCTCATCCTGCTGCACCTGGGTGAGTCGGTCACGAATCGTGCCGAGCAGGTCACCGTGGTCCAGCCCGGTGGGGCGCAGGTTGAACATCAGACCCCGAAGGCGCGATACCGCCGTCCCCACCATCCGCTCCACCGCCTCGAGGGCGGTCCGTGCCGCCTCGTCATCGACCCGCCGCCAGAGTGTGTGCAATCGGAGCCCGACGGCGGCGAGGATCTGCAGGGAGTCGTCGTGGATGTCGGCGGCGATGGTCCGGCGCTCGTCCTCATGCGCCTCGACCAGGAGGCGCATCAGCCGGAGACGCTCCCCACTGACGTGATTCAGCTCCTCCAGGCTGCGTGCGAAGTCGGCGGCGCTCCGCCGCTCCGCACAGTAGATACCGAGGTAGTTGCCAAGTGCGGTGAGATGGGCGGCGTGCGCGTCGTCGAAACCGGCGAAGTCCGGCGCGCTGATCTCGATGGCGCCGAGGGCGTGTTCGCCCTTCAGCACCGGAACCCCCAGGGACTCCCCCACCGGGTGGGCGGGGTTCGCCTCCGAGAAGGACAATTCCCGGCTGCTGATGGCCTTCGCCACCAGGGCAGGTGGGGCAGCCTGCCCTGAGCTCTGTGTGGCGGCCTCGTGGCCTGCACGATTCCAGGCAACGCGAAGTCGCACCACCCCCCGGACGTCGGCCTCCCAGAGCCTGACCTCGGTGCCATTGACGCTCAGCCCGATCTGCTCCAGCGCCCTGAGAAGCGCGGCGTCCTCGTCGGGAGAACCGAGGGCGCGGACGAAGCCCAGTTGACAGCTCCTCAAGAACTCCGTCCGCCAGCGCGCTGTGACGTCCGGTTGGAAGGCTGACTGCAGCAACTGGTCGGCACCCGGGGCGGCGACCTCGATGCGCATCAGCCTCCGGCGGAGCGCATCCCTTTCGACCGCAGCACGCAACGCCATGGGTAGGCGTCCCAACCGATCCGAGGCGAGGTAGTCGGACGCGCCGCTTTCCACGAGCGCGATCCCGACGGCCTCCTGGGAGGGGGCGCAAACGACCACCACCGGGATGTCCAGGCCACGGGCGCGAAGGTGGTCGAGCAGCGCGTCCGCCGACCAACCGGGCCGGCCGTCCTCAACCACCGCGACATTCCAACGGGTGCCGAGGTCATCCGGCAACGAAGCCAGGTCCGGCACTGCCGAGACATCGATCCCGCGGGAGGCCCCGGGACCTGTCAGTGCCCCGGTGATCAAGGACCCCTCGGCCGCGCACACGAGCACCCGGACAGACGGGACCGCCAGGCGGCCCCGGGCGTGGGGAGAGCGGACGGCGCCCGCCGTCGGCGACGAGGACATTTCGTCACGAGTGTATGGACGCCGAATCGGGGTTGGAACCCGGCGCCCTGACCGAAACCGATCGGTGAGGAGCCCGTCACCCGGTCGGCATATCCTTCACACCCGGTTCGATACGACGGGTGGGGACAGCGGTCACGCGGCGGCGAACATCTCCTCGGAGAGGCTCTGGCCCTCCGCGCTCAGACGTTCGAGCACCTGAGGCACCACCCCGGTGGGAGCCAGCTCGCCGAGCACCTTGCCGGTCTCGGGGTCGACGCCTGTCTGGGTGAAGGTGAAGATCTCCTGCATCAGGACGCCCTCGGGGCCGGTGCCCAGAACCTCGGCGATGCTGACGATCCTACGGGTGCCGTCGCGGAGACGCGACTGATGCACGATGATGTTGACCGCCGAGGCGATCTGCTCGCGGATCGCGCGCGACGGCAGCTCCACGCCAGACATCAGCACCATGGTCTCCAGACGACTGGTCGCATCCCTCGGGTTGTTGGCGTGGAGAGTGGTGAGTGAGCCATCGTGTCCGGTGTTCATGGCCTGGAGCATGTCCAGTGCCTCACCGCCGCGGCACTCACCGATGATGATCCGGTCCGGCCTCATCCGGAGGGTGTTGATGACCAGCTCCCGGATGGAGACCTCACCCCTGCCCTCGACGTTGGCCGGCCTCGCCTCCAAGGTGACCACGTGCTCCTGCTCGAGTTGGAGCTCGGCGGCGTCCTCGATGGTGACGATCCGCTCATCCGCGGGGATGAAGCCCGAGAGCACGTTCAGCGTCGAGGTCTTGCCCGACCCGGTACCCCCGGACACGACGATGTTCAGGCGGCCTACGACGCAGGCCCTGATGAACTCCGCCATCCCCTCGGTGAGGGTGCCGAAGCGGATCAGGTCGTCGATGGTGAAGGCCTCCTTGGTGAACTTACGGATCGTCACCGTCGGTCCGCGAAGGGCGAGGGGAGGGATGATGACGTTCACGCGCGAGCCGTCCTTGAGCCGGGCGTCGACCATCGGCGAGGACTCGTCCACGCGCCGGCCGATCGAGGAGACGATGCGGTCGATGACCTGCATGAGCTGCTCGGTGCTCTCGAAGGTGACCGGGCTCCTCAGCAGCTTGCCCTTCTCTTCGACGTAGATCTGGTTGGGTCCGTTGACCATGATCTCGGCGATGTCCGGATTCGCCAGCAGGTCCTCGAGCGGTCCGAGTCCGAGAACGTCATGGATGAGCGTCTCGACCACCCGCAGGCGGTCCTGACGGCTCATCGTCATGCCCTGCTCGGTGATGACCTCACCGACCAGCTCGGCGATGCGCTGGCGGATGACATCCCCTGGCGCCGAGTCCGTGTTGCCGGCAAGCTCCTCGACGAGGCGCTGGTGGACCCGGGACCGGAGCTGGGCGTAGATCGCGCCGACGGCTCCCCGGGCCTGCCCGGGACGAGGGATGCCCGTGCGGCTGAGCAGGGAGTTGGGACGGCTTCCATCGCCCGTGCCCCCTCCGTCACCGGTGCGGTTCAGCAGCGAGGACGTGCGGGCGCCGTCGCCCGAACCGGCGGAGTCACCGGTGCGACTGAGCAGGGAGGTGGACCGGTTGCCATCGCCCAGTCCGGGGATGTCGGCAGGCCGCACCCGCAGCGGAGGGGGCGGAGCCTGAGCGGGCACGGGGCGCCCGAACTGCGCCGGTTCCAGCGCCCGCCGAGGAGGAGCGACCGGGGCTGCTGAGTTGACCGGAGGGGTGCGCACCGACCAAGTCGGCGTCGGGGCGATCAGCTCGGCGGCCGAGGCGCCGGTGGCCGGCAGCGCAAACGTTGGCGGGGTCGGAGGTTGTGCGGCCACCCCTCCAGACGGCGACGCGTCCTCAGCCTTCCTTTGGACGCGGTCGAGAAGCGACATCCTCTGTCCCAGCCTACTTGTCTACGGTTTCTTGTCGGTCAGGTTTGCTCTGCCTGACGGTCTTACCCAGGCTACACCCCAATCTGTGGCCTCGAATCCGCGGATTGCAACGATCGTGTCAAGAGGCGGCAGCCTGCATCGCTCGCTGCATCGTCCTCCCGCCCCCCTCACGGGGCTCGGTCGCCCCGCAACGGACTCGCAACGGAGGCGTGACGGGCACGCGTGGCGTGCCTCCGGCGCGGTGTGATCCCCCCGTGAGCCAGAGCAGCGCGCGCGTGTCAGCCCGGCAGGCAGGGTGGGACGCGCTGTGCCGAACGGCAGCGGCCGTCCAGGCCGACCGCGACGGAGCGTGCCGTCCATCGGCGCGGCGGCGACGCCGGGTTTCCGGCCGCATGGTCATCGCCGGCGCGATGCTCGGTGCCGCCTTCTTCGCCGGGAGCCATCTCCAGGGACAGCCGGCCGCCGCCGACGCCGGTTCGGACTCCGACCTCTTCTCCCTCACCAACCAGGACCGCGCCAGCAACGGCGCGGCGGCCCTGGAGGAAAACGGGACCCTGGCGGCGATCGGCGAGGCCGCCCCCTACAGCGGTTGCGCCGGTGCCGGCACCATCGACGGCAGAGCCCAGGACATGATCAACCGCGACTACTTCGCCCACGCGATCCCCCCCTGCGACCAAAACGTCTTCTCGATGATGAGCGCCTTCGGTGTCAACCCCAACNNGGGAGAGCGGCTACGGTTCCGGCTCGGCGAATGCGGTCAACAGCCAGTTCATGGGTAGCTTGGAGCACCGGGAAAACATCCTGAACCCCAACTACACCGACCTCGGGGTCGGGAGCGCGACCACGGCGTCCGGCCAGTCGTGGACCTACCCGGGCGGAGGCACCTACCAGGACGTCTGGATGTTCGCCGAGGAGTTTGCCCGAGTGCCCTCGCACGGCGCCCCTCCGGCCACCGCCCCGCCGGCCACAGCTCCGCCGGCCACAGCCCCGCCGGCCACGGCCCCGCGGGCCACGGC
>PLAK01000045.1 GCA_003134115.1 Candidatus Changshengia sp. | reverse complement strand
GTGGGCGTGGGCGTGGGCGTGGACGTCGGTGACGGTGTCGGGCTCGGCCCGGATCCGCCACATCCGAGGATGCGGATGAAGCCGGACGCGAGGGTCGCACGATCGCGCTGGCTGGGGTCAGACGTGGCGATGGCGCCGTTCGACCCGTCTTGAAGGTCGCTCACGGGCGCCCAGATGTCGAGCTGGAAGTAGCCGCACGTGTCCAGGACGTACTGCCGCTGAATGGTCACCGCCTGGTTGGCGTCCCAGGTCACGGTGAACGACTGACTCCCTGGCATCTGCACCTGGGTGGTTCCACTCGGTCCCGTGAAGGTGATGCCGGGCTGGCCTGGCTGCCCATCGGAGACATCACTGCCGTCATAGGTGAGGATGTGGTCGGCGGAGAAGTTGAGGCCGACCTCCTGGGAACTGTCGGTGAGATTGGTGGTCGCGACGTCGAATTCGATCGTCACCGGCCCCTGGGAGATGTCATACGACAGCGGGCTGGAGAGAAACCCCGTGGGGGTGGTGGCTGCCACGATCCCATCGAAGCTCGGATTGCCGCCCGCCGATGCCGAGGTCGCGAAGGCGCCCAGTGCGATGCTTGCGGCACCCACTGCGGCCGCCAGCCCGCCCATCCCTCGCAGGAGCACTGCCTTCCTGCTGACGCTGCTTCTGCTCATGACTTTCGCCCTTCCTCTTCTGCGCTGTGCTGGTTATGGATGACCTTCGTGGCGGCGGCCCTCGCCCCCCATCCCGGCCTGATCATGGTGAACAGGCCTGCGACGTCTGATCGTCGTTCAGGCAGTTGCTGATGCTGGTCACGTCCCCGTGCCCCGACGTGGGGAGGCTCGCACTGTCGCCCAGTTGGGCCTTGAGGCTGGACAGCTCCCCCTGGTTTCCGGGGTACCCGCTCGGACTGAGCGCGAGCGCTCGCGCCGCAATCGAGCTACCGGTCGACTTCATGGAGTTGATGTCCGCCTGAAGGTTGCCGAGGATCTGCTCCTCCGTGGCCTGGTTCACTCCCACGTTGGCTTGAATCGTCTGGCCCAGGTTCGTGGCCTGAGTGCTCAGCACATTGGCGGCCACCAGGAGAGAGTCCGCTCCGAGCGCGGTGTGAACCACCGGAGCGATGAGCCCCTCCACCCTCGTCGAGCTTTCCACGCTCAGCACGTCGGTGCGCAGCACGTCGACGAGCGTATCGGCCGCGATCTTGGCGTCGAGGGATTGGAGCTGCGCGTCGACCTGGCGGATGACGTACTCGATGGCGCCGCTCTCGGCCAGGCTCAGCCCAGCCGTGCTCTGGACATCGCCGCTGAGGCTGCTGAGATCCCCCTCCAGCGTCACCACCTCGTTGTGCCCCAGTTGCTGGAGCTGAGCGATGCGCTCGGAGGACAGCAGGGCCTGGTCGTTCACGAGCGCGGCGACCTCGGCCGCGAAGGCAGCGCCACCGGGGTCGCTCTCGGTCTGCTGGATCGCATTGAGCTGGCTCGCCAGCTGCTGCTGCAGCCCGGCAAGTGAGAGGCTGGAGCCCACGTCCGCGATCGGCATGCTGGCCTGCGCCGGAGTCCCGATCACCGGGCCGTTCTCGGTTCCGCTGCACGCGCCGACGAGCAGCGCCACGGCCACGGATGCAGCCGTCAAGATCGCGGTACCGGACGCGCAACGAGCCATGAAACCCCCTCGGTCGGGCCACGGATGTCGACCACGGACGGAGTTGCGCGACCGTCTCTTGTGTCGGCACTCTCGGTGGCCGTACCGGTCCCAAGCATGCACGGGGCACCTCAAGGTGTCAAACGTGCTAGTCGCCGCGATGCACCGCAGCACACCGAATTGAGAGCGCACGCCGGCCGCGGAGGCACGTTGCCACGACACGCTTTGGGGGTGTCAGAGCCTTGCCATCGCCCAGCACTGGTGGGGCACACCCCCAATCTGCGGGAGACAGCCCCCAAAGCGCCACCAAAATGAGGGCTGTTGGCGTCCAAGACCGCCACCTAGACTGAATTCTCGACACGAGGTTTCGGGTTCGACCCAACCGAGCGTGAACGGGGCTCGTTCCAGGGAGGGGGATGACGTGCAGGAGGTGACCCGCGCCGGAACGGGCTCGCCCGGCGATGACGTTGTCGAGGCGCAGCAGGCAGAGGTCAACCTCGTCGGCCAGCGCAACGCCTTCGTTGCGGCCGGCGTCCTGGCCGCCCCGACCCGGCAGCGCGCGAGCAGCCCGGGGCTGCGCCGCCGCTGGCTGGTCGCCACCGCCCTGCTCACGGTGGGCGCGGACGTCGTAGCCATCGGGCTCGGCTATCTCCTCGCCAAGGTCTTTCGCGACGGCGACCTGGACATCGGTCCGGCTCTACTGCGCAGGGTTGACACCGCCATCTTCGTCACCGCCTTCGTCTGGCCGGTCGTCTTCGCCCTCTACGGCCTGTACGACCTGAGGCGGCCCACGCACATCACCGCCGAGATGCAGCGGCTCTTCCAGGCCGTGATCACGAGCGTCCTGGTCGTGGCTCTCGTCGCCTTCGCCGCGCGCATCGATGTCTCTCGGAGCTACATCGTCTCGCTCCTCGTCTTCTGCCTTCTGACCACCGTCAGCGGCCGGCTCCTGGTCCGCCGCATGGCCCACGCGCTGAACGCCCGCGGCGTCACCGCCCAGCCCACCCTCATCGCCGGTTGCAACGAGGAGGCCCGCACCCTGGCCAGGACCTTACGGCGCCGTCCCTGGATGGGTTTCAATATCACCGGATTTGTCGACGTCGGCAACACGGGTCAGACGTCGATCGACGGTCTCCCCGTCATGGGCGCCATCGATGACGTCCGGGCAATCGTCCGAACGCACAGGATCGGCAGCGTCGTGGTGGCAGGCAGCGCGGTCGGAGCCGGCACCTTGCAGGCCCTCGACACGGCGCTCGCGGACACCGAGGTCACGGTCCGGGTGTCGCCGGGGTTGGCGAATCTCGGAGCCGCGCGCGTCGTCATGGAACCCGTCGACGGCATGGCCCTCTTCTCGCTGCGCCGGCATCGCTTCTCGCGCCGCCAGCGCCTGCTGAAGCGGACTCTCGACATCACCATCGCGTCGGGGCTGCTGCTCGCCTCGATGCCGGCGATGGCGGTC
>PLAK01000127.1 GCA_003134115.1 Candidatus Changshengia sp. | reverse complement strand
CCCCCAAGCCGACACCTACGCCTACGTCCAAGCCGACGCCCACTCCCACTCCCGACCCAACCTTCACTCCGACGCCCAGCCCCACCGGCGGAGTGTTGGGGATCACGGTCCCGGACACCGGAGGGACGGGCCCGACCGGCGGCGGATGGGGCTGGCTGAGCCCGATCCTCGTCCTTCTCGGTAGCCTCATCGTCGTGGCCCAGTTCGTGGTCCGGCGGCGGGTCCGGAGCGGCAAGATCAAGGTCCAAGACATCTGACGACCGGCGGGGAGGCGCATGCCATCTCCGCCAAACCTCAAACCCAGAAGGAGGCCGGACACGTCGTCCGGCCTCCTTCTCGTTGCAGCCGGCGGCGGCCCTGCGGCGCCTGGTCGACACGAGCCGGGGCGCCTTGACCATAATCGGAGCGGGGGATCCGACCTGGAGGCAGCGATGTTCGATCTGAGCGGCAAGGTGGCAGTGGTGACCGGCGGCTCGCGCGGGCTGGGACGGGCCGACTGCCTGGCGCTCGCTCGGGCCGGGGCCGATGTGGTGGTCACCGACATCCTCCTCGAGTCCGACCCCGAGCTCCAGCGGATGGCCGAGGCGTCGCAGTCGGCGCTGGCCCAGCTCTTCACGTCCCACAGCGTGGTCTACGCGGAGCGCACCAGCGCCGAGATCCGGGCCATGGGCCGGCGCTCGATGGCGATCAAGATGGACGTCACCGATCGTGACCAGGTGGCCGCGGTCTTCGCCCAGGTGAAACGCGAATTCGGCTCGATCGACATCCTGGTCAACAACGCCGGCACTCTCGATCACATGGCGCAGATCGAGGATCAGAGCGACGACCTGTGGGAGCGCGACCTGCGCGTCAATCTCACCGGCGCCTACAACTGCACCAAGGCGGCGTGGCCCCACATGCGGGAGCAGAACTGGGGTCGAATCATCTTCATGTCATCCGTGGCCGGAACCCTTGGGGGCTTTGGTCAGGCGTCGTATTCCACGACCAAGGCAGGGCTCAACGGGCTGGGCAAGTCGATGGCCCTCGAGGGGGCCCGATTCGGCATCACCAGCAACATGATCGCCCCCGGCATCATCGCAACCGAGGCGTTCACCGCCGGCAACCCGCGGATGAACGAGCGCATGGTGCTGCGTACCGCCATGCGCAGCATGGGCGAGCCCGAGGACGTGGCCGCCCTGGTCGTCTTCCTCGCCTCACCGGAGGCGCGCTACATCACCGGTCAGGTCATCCACGTCGGGGGCGGGATCGACCTCTTCGTCTATTGACCTCCGCCCTGACGGTCGGCCTCGACTACCAGCCCGCCGCCACCGGGCCGTTCCTCTGGCAGGCGTTCGATGTGGCGGCGGTGACCGCCGACCTGGCGGCCATGGCGCGTGCGGGGTTCCGGCAGATCCGCGTCGGGCTGGCCTGGGACAGCTTCATGCCCGACGCTCGCGGGGTCGACCCCCGGCGGATGGGCGAGTTCGACACACTGCTTCGTGTCGCCGGCACCCACGGCATCGGGATCGTCCCGGTGCTCTTCATCCAGGCTCACGGCGACTGCGTCTTCCTCCCCAGCCGGGCGGTGATGCGGGACGCCCGCCGGGGCGGGGTCCGCGTGCTGAGTGAGGGGATGCCGGAACCGGGCGGCCCGCGCGACGCCTGGACGGACCCGCTCATGCTCGAGCTCGCCGACCGCTGGGCGAGGGCGATGGCGGCGGGCTTTGCCAACCATCCCGCGCTTGCCGCATGGGACCTGGGCGACGACCCGGCGACGGTCCTCCGACCGCGACGAATTCCCGACCTCGCCGCCTGGGTCGCGCTGGCGGGGGGGCCGCTCCGGCAGCGAGGCGACCCCGTCGTGATGACCCTCGGTGCCGACGATCTTCTTCGTGGCCGCGGCGTGAGGCTCGGGTCCCTCTCCGGTCTGCTCGACAGGGTGGACATCGCCGTCCGCCCGGCCCAGTTGCTCCGTCTCCACCTGCCCGAGCCGGAGGCGCTCCTCTTCGTCGCCCAGCTGGCCCAGGCGCTCGCCGGCGATCAGAGTGCCCAGATCGGTCTGGCCCTGGCGATGCCGTCGCCAGGCGACGACGAGGAGGGGATGGACGAGCTGGCCGCCGCGGCCACCGTCGATCAGCTCGTCGAGCGCCGCACCGAGGCCGGGGTCAGCGCCCTGCGGGCGACCGCCTGGTGCGACCTCCACCCGCGACTCCGCGAGCGGGCTCCCTACGACCGCCACGACTGGCGGCGGCGCTGCGGCCTGGTGAGGCTGGACGGCGCCGAGAAGCCAGCTCTCGGTCCCTGGTCCCGGCTCGCGCGGGCCGACCTGGCGGCTCCTCCACCCAGCCCCTGGCCCCCCCACCTGGACGTCGAGGCGTTCTACGCAAACCTCCCCGAAAGCGTCCTCGACCTGGCCGCTGCCTGGCACCGCGAGCAGGAGGATCGGCCTGCTATCCTCGACCGCAGTGAGGCGTGAGGGCGCTCCAAACCCCCGCATCGCTCGACACTGCGGCCGCAGCCCTGGCGCTGACCCGGGGAAGATTCTGAGGTCGCCAGCGTTTGCCTGTGTGATCGCATGTCAGCGTCCGCCCTTGGAGGGACTCGCGAAGTGACCGCTGGCCGAATCAAGAAGATCATCCCTGACCGCGGTTTTGGCTTTGTCCGCGCCGACGACGGTGCCGAGGCCTTCTTCCACCGCACTGAGGTGACCCTGGTCGATTTCGACTCCCTGGAGGAGGGCGAGGCGGTCACCTTCGACCTCGTTGACAGCCCCAAGGGCCCGCGGGTGCGCAACCTCCAGAAGAGCGCCTGACCCTACGCTCCGGTCCCGGGCGCCGCTGGACCACCTCTGGATTGAACATTGCAGAGCGCCCGCGTCCTCCGCGTGTGAGGCGAGCCCGCTTGCGCCTGCCATCTCCGGGCTGTCGCGGGTGAGACAGGACTGCGACACGTTCGTGCGCAACGCATGGGATCCGCACCTAAGATCGGATGTTAGCGATGCCGTTCTGGAAGAAGGGGGCCGAGCCGCCTTCCCCCTCTGATCCCGCTGTGCCCGCCGGACCTCGCCCCGTGCGCGGGGTCCTCGCCTGCTCGGAATACGCGTGCGGCCGCCATGACGCGGCCTCGTGCGCCTATGTCGACCGGCGGGGCCGGTCATGCCCGACTGCGTGGTGCCCTGACCACCAGGTGGTGATGGCGGGCCGTGCCTTCTGCCGCCGCCATGCCCGCATCTTCGGGGCCGTCGGCGGCGGCGAGTTCCAGATGGGGCAGGCCCTTCCCGATCTCGACAACCGCTCGCCGTCTCTGGCGGACTACGTCGGCGATGCCCTCGAGCCACGTGTGCTGCAGTTCCTCTGGAGCCTCTGCCGGCCGGGGACCAATGACCAGGTGGCATCGGAGCCCCTGCGCGTCGTCCATCCCACCGGTGGCGGTTCCCGACGATGGGACCGGACCTGGAAGATCTACGACCACACCGGGGTCATCGTCCAGGTGACGGTCGAGGCGGACGAGAGTCGCGACCCGGAGGTCGACCTCAAGGTCGGGCGGAACACCGTCGGCCAGGCGGTCCCGCCCTGGATCGCCCGCCGATTCCAGGGTCTCCCCGCTCTCGCGGCGGGAGCGGACGCCGAGGAGCGCGAGCGCTTCTACGCCTCCCTCTGGCAGGCGGCACCGGCGCAGATCGTCCTCGAGGTCGAGCAGAGCCGGAGCGCCATCGGCTACCTGGGTCGCTGAACCGCGCCGGGGGACACCGGCCCGTCGGGTCCCGGCCTCAGCTCGCCGAGCCGCTGCTCGGCGGCGCGCACCCGCTCTGGATCCTGTCCCCTCAGCCGGATGATCAGGTCGCCACCCTGCTGCGGAGGGTAGGAGCCGACCGCAACATCGGGGAACTCCAGCTCCAGCCGCCGCATCGGCTCGGCGAAGTCGGCCTCGATGGCGCCTGGATGGCGTGACTCGACGACGGTCGGAGCCCGGCTGTCGGAGAAGTACCCGGGGATCAGCACCTCCTCGAGCACCGCCTCGAACTCGCGCGGCACCCCGGGGAGGACGAAGAGCCACCGGCCCGAGGGCGCCTCCAACTCGATGGCGAGCGGGGGCGCCATGCCTCGGCGGTTGTCCAGGATCCGCCCGCCGGTCGCCATCCGGGCCATCCTCCGGTTGGCAGGGGCGGGTGTCGGGCTCGCGACCCAGCCGGCGGCGTGCATCCGGGCCACCATCGCCCCGATCTGGCGGAGAGCTGCGGCATCCTCTGCCAGATCGCGCCCCAGGGCCTTGGCGACCGCCTCGTGAGTGCGATCGTCGGGGGTCGGACCGATGCCCCCGGAGACGATCACCCTGGCCGCGCGCGGATCGTCGATCGCCCTCCGCACGGCCGCCGCGATGTCGTCGACGGAGTCGCCGACCACCTCGATGCGGCGGACGGGATAGCCGGCCTGGAAGAGGCGCCGCGCGGCAAGAGCTCCGTTCAGGTCGGTCGTGAAACCGCCCAGCAGCTCGTCGCCCACGATGATCAGGAGGGTCTCGGGGAGGGGCATCTCCCCCGATGGTGCCAGACCGGCCACACCCGTGGCGACAACGGAGGCACGCCGTCGCGCCGTGATCGTGGCGGCCGAAGGACCATTGTTCCCCTGCGGCTGGGACCGACGTCCCGAGTCGGAGTGGCCATTGGTCAGATGGGGCGGGTCCCGCCGGCCGTCTGGCTACAATCCCAGCGACCACGCCAATTCCGGACGGGGCGATCAGATGTCCTGCCCGGGCCCACGGGATGGATCGATGCTTGGAATGGTGACCGAAAACGTGCTCTGGCCGGTGGCGGCCGCCGGTGTGCTCGCCCTGCTCTGGGCGGTCGCGCTCATCGTCTGGGTGCTGCGCCAGCCGCAGGGCAACGAGAAGATGCGCGAGATCTCCAAGGCGATCCAGGAAGGCGCTCAGGCCTACCTGCTGCGCCAGTACAGCTACGTCGCGGCCATCGGCGTGGTCATCGCCGTCATCCTCATCTTCGTCGTCTCCTTCAAGGCGGCGATCCTCTTCGTGATTGGAGCCTTGCTCTCCGGCGCCGCCGGCTACATCGGCATGAACATCTCGGTGCGCGCCAACCTGCGCACCGCCGAGGCCGCGCGCGGGGGGGTCAACCCGGCGCTCAAGATGGCCTTCCGTGCCGGCTCCATCACCGGCTTGTTCGTGGTCGGCTTTGGCCTCATCGGGGTGACCATCGCCTACGCCTCTTTCGGTGACTTCACCGCGATCATCGGCTTCGCGTTCGGCGCCTCGCTGATCTCGGTCTTCGCCCGGTTGGGCGGCGGCATCTACACCAAGGCCGCCGATGTCGGCGCCGACCTGGTCGGCAAGATCGAGGCGGGCATCCCCGAGGATGACCCGCGCAACCCGGCGGTCATCGCCGACAACGTCGGTGACAACGTCGGCGACTGCGCGGGCATGGCCGCCGACCTCTTCGAGACCTACGCCGTCACCGCGGTCGCGACCATGCTGCTCGGAAGCCTGCTGTACCGCAACGCCGCGGGGACACCGATCTTCGCCTTCATCGCCTACCCGCTCCTGCTCGGCGGGGCGAGCATCATCGCCACCCTGATCGGCTCGCTCTTCGTGCGGATGGGCAAGGGCAAGTGGATCATGGGGGCGCTCTACCGCGGTCTCGCGGTCTCGGTGATCATCGCCCTGCCCCTCTTCTTCCTGGTCACCCACCTGCTCGGCGGCGACTTCCAGACCGCCATCACCTCTACGGGTGCGACGAGCTTCCGGCCTGGCGCAACCCCGATCAACAACCTCTTCTGGTGCGCCGTCGTCGGGATCGGCATCACCGTCATCCTCGTCGTGGCCACCGAGTTCTTCACCGGCGCACAGTTCTGGCCGGTCCGGGCGATCGCCAAGGCGTCGCAGACCGGGCACGCCACCAACATCATCGCGGGCCAGGCGATCGGCATGCAGGGGACCGCGATCCCGGTGCTGACCATCGCCATCGGCATCCTCGCCTCCTACAGCCTGGGTGGTCTGTACGGCATCGGCATCGCCGCCATGGCGATGCTCTCGATGACCGGGATCATCGTCGCCATCGACTCCTACGGGCCCATCACCGACAACGCCGGCGGCATCGCCGAGATGGCCGACCTCCCCGAGTCGGTCCGCGCCGTGACCGACCCCCTGGACGCCGTCGGCAACACCACCAAGGCGGTCACCAAGGGGTATGCCATCGGCTCGGCCGGGCTCGCCGCGCTGGTCCTCTTCGCCTCCTACACGGATGTGGTCAACAAGCATCTGAGCTCCGCCAACGCGCTCAGCTTCAACCTGACCGACGCCAAGGTCATCGCCGGCCTCTTCCTCGGCGGCATCATGCCGTTCCTCTTCGGCTCCCTGGCGATGCTGGCCGTGGGGCGTGCGGCGGGTGGCGTCGTCACCGAGGTTCGCCGTCAGTTCAAGGAGATCCCCGGGATCATGGAGGGGACCGGCCGCCCCGAGTACGCGAAGTGCGTCGCCCTGGTCACCGCCGCGGCTCAGAAGGAGATGATCGTCCCCGCCCTCCTGCCCGTCGGCGCCCCGATCCTGGTCGGTTTCATCTTCGGTCCGGAGGTGCTCGGGGCGATGCTCCTCGGGGTCATCGTCGTCGGCATCTTCCTGGCCATCCAGATGACCACCGGCGGCGGCGCCTGGGACAACGCCAAGAAGTACATCGAGGACGGCCACTACGGTGGCAAGGGCAGTCCCGCCCACGCCGCCGCGGTCACCGGTGACACGGTCGGTGACCCCAACAAGGACACCGCCGGACCGGCCATCAACCCGATGATCAAGGTGATGAACATCGTGGCCATCCTGCTGGCCCCGATGATCGCCACCCATCACCTCTTCTTCTAGCCACCACCTCGTGCGATTGCGCGCCGGACCATCCGCCGTTCGCGGCAGGTGGTACCGGCGGGCGTTCGCGCCTGCAGAGCCAGTCCGGGCGCGGTATCTTCCTGGCTGATGGGCGGGCGCTGGCTCTGCAGGCTTGGCCGGGGTGCGGTTCGCGCCGCCGACGCCAACCCCTGGGATTGGGTGCCGACCCTGGCGGCGGCCCTCCTGATCGCCGGCCTCGCCCTCCGGCTGCACGGCTACACGTCGTCTCCGCGGTTCGGGGCCAACCAGGACGAGGTCGCGTGGGCTTGGCTGGGCCAGAGCCTCTGGCTCTATCACCTGCCGGCGTCCTGGTCCTACCTTCCCGAGCATCTGCCCGTCACCGCGGTGGCGACCTCGCAGGGGGTTTACCTGCCCTGGGTCAGCCCCTGGCTGGACCATCCGCCGCTCTTTGGGCTGCTCGTCGGCGGCACCGCGCTTCTCGCCGGTGAGCACACGCCGGCCGAGGTCGGACCCTCCGCCATCCGGCTCGTCCCCATCCTGCTCAGCATCACGAGCGGTTGGCTCCTCTACGTGCTCGCCGCTCGTCATCTCGGCCGCGCCACCGCCCTGGTCGCACTCGCCGTCTTCTGCCTCTCGCCGTGGATGATCTCCGCCAGCCGGCTGGTCGAGAGCGAATGGCTCCTGGCCCCGATGCTGCTCGGCGTCCTGGTGCTCGCGAGCCATCGCGGTCGCCTGCCGACCGCTCTGCTGCTCGCCCTCTGCGTGCTCGCCCCGCTGGTCAAGGTGCCCGGTGTGATCGTGGGGGCCGCCGCGGCGGTGGCGTTGCTCACCGAACGACGCTGGGTCGTGGCACCGCTGGCCCTGCTCGGAGCGCCGATCGGCATCGGTCTGTTCGCGGCCTACGGAGCGGCTGTGGACTGGCACCAGTTCGTGCTGGTGTGGCAGGTGCAGGCGACCAGGCACGCGAGCCTCATCGCCGGGCGCGACTTCCTCTTCTCCGGCGACGCCGGGCTCTGGAACTTCGTTCCGCTCAACGACCCCTTCTGGACGGTGGGGATGGTCGGGCTCGCGGTGATGCTGCTGCGGCGTCCCCTGGGCACCGGGTCGCGCATCCCGCTCGCCTTTGCCGGGTACGCGCTGCTGATGGCGCTGACCGCCGGCACCGAGGGCGCCCAGTACTACGACTGGTACCGCTTCACGGTTGACCCCCTCGTCTGCATCGGAGTGGGGGATCTGATCGGGCAGAACCTGCCGCTGCTGCACCTTCCGCTCGTCGACCGTCTCCGGAAGCGGATCGACGCGCTGCGTGCGCCGCGTCCGGCGGGGGCCGACGCCGCCAGCTGAGCGCACCCCGGGGTAGCCCGAGTGCGGCACTAGACTGGTGGCGTGGACGAGTACACGCTCGAGATCGACTCGCTGCGGCGCACCCTGGCGCGGCTCCGCGTCGAGGAGGCCGCCCCGCCGCTCATCGACGAGTACGAGACGGAGTTGCGCATCCTGGTCGCCCTGTACGAGGCGGCGGATCGGACCCTGGACGCGCTCGACGGCGATGCCGGCCTCGCCCGCGCCCTGGCTGCCCTCGGCTTCGGCGCGTGGGACCTGACCAACGTCTATGCCTTCGTCTACGAGGTGGCCATGGAGGTCAACACCGAGGGTCGGGACCTGGCCGCGCTCATCGGCGAGATGGACTTCCCCGCCCTGATGCTGACCGCGGCGGACGGCCGCCGGACCTGAGCCGGGTACGGGCTCGCCGGTCAGGCGATCCCGACCTCGGCGGTGCCGGGCTCGGGAAGCTTGATGCCGGGGTTGAGCAGGCCGCCGGGGTCGTAGTGCCGCTTCACCCGGCGCATCAGTCCCATCCCCGCGGCGCCCAGCTGCCGCTCGGCGTAGGCGAGCTTGGTGGTGCCCACTCCGTGCTCGCCGGAGAGCGAGCCTCCCATCTCGAGCACGGTCTCGAAGAGGTCCGCCCCGGCCGCGTCGCCCCGGGCACGCTCTCCGGCGAGCCGGGGGTCGATGAGGAAGGTCACGTGGAGGTTGCCGTCGCCGAGGTGGCCGAAGTTGACCACCGGAACCCGATGACGGGCACCGATCTCCTCGGTCCGCGCCACCAGCTCGGCGATGCGATCGCGAGGGACGACGACGTCCTCGTTGATCTTGCCGACCATCACCGTTGCCACCGCGGCGCTGACGGCTTTGCGAACCTCCCACAGCCGGCCGGCCTGCGCGGAGTCGGCGGTCCGACCCAGTAGGACGGCGCCGGCTGAGCTGAGCGCGGATCCGGCCGCTGCGACCTCCGCCCTCACCCTGGCCTCGTCTCCCTCCAGCTCCACCAGGACCAGGGCCTCGCCCGGCGGAACCTCCACGATCCCCGTCCTGGCGACCGCCTCGAGGGCACTCCTGTCGAGGAACTCCAGGGCGGCGGGCACCAAACCCTGCCGGGCGATCTCCGCGACGGCACCGAAGGCCGCCTCCAGACCGGCGAATCGACCCGCCAGGGTCGCCCGGGCAGCCGGCGCCGGGAGGAGGCGGAGCATGACCTGGGTGATCACGGCGAGCGTGCCCTCGGAGCCCGCCAGAAGCCCCAGCAGGGGAGGGGCATCCGATCTCCCGCCCGCCTCACCGAGCCGCACGATCTCGCCGTCGCCGAGCACCGCGGTGGCACCCACCAGGAAGTCGGCGGTGGTCCCGTAGCGGAAGGCGTGGGGCCCGGCGGCGTTGCACGCGACGTTGCCGCCGATGGTGCTGGTGGTCGCCGAACCCGGATCGGGCGGGTAGTGGAGGCCGGCGGTGGCGGCACGCCGGTGGATGGCGGCCGTCACCACCCCGGCTTCGGCGTGCAGGCGCCGCCCCTCCACCTCCACGCCGAGGATGCGGTTCATCCTGCAGAGGTCGAGGACGACCCCCCCGTGGAGCGCGACCGCCCCGGACGCATAGCCGGTACCCGCGCCCCGAGGCACGACCGGCAGCCCGTGACGAGCGCAGCCCCGCACCACCCCGCTCACCTCCTCGGTGGTGGCGGGGAGCACCACCGCATCGGGGAGCCGCCGCTCGCCGGAGGCACCGAACGCGTCGAAGGCGTAGGCGGCGAGATCGGCCGGGCGGGTGTGGAGATGGGCGGCGCCGACCTGCCGCTCCAGGTCATGCCGAGCCGCGGTCGAGAGCATGTCAGGGATTCTGAACGTCGCGCCGATCGGACAGGGGAGGGCGGCGGCCGGACCTCCCGCCGGCCCTGGTCCGGACGGTCGCTGGAATGGCCGCGGCTATACTCGGTCATCGATGGCTCAATCCCCGACGGCCGCCGCCATCGAGCAGGCGCTCAGCACGGTGATGGAGCCCGAGCTCCATCGCGACATCGTCAGCCTGCACATGGTCAAGGACATCCGCTGTGAGGGCGGCGCAGTGTCGCTCAAGGTCGTCCTGACCACCCCGGCCTGCCCGCTCACCGGCCGGATCGAGGCCGACATTCGGGCTGCGCTGGTCGGCCAGGTGCCCGGCGTGGAGACCGTCTCCGTCGCCTGGGAGAGTGACGTCACCTCGGCGTCCCGCGGGCTGCCCGGGCGCCAGGAGATCCCCGGGGTCAAGAACATCGTGGCCGTCAGCGCCGGCAAGGGTGGGGTGGGCAAGACCACGGTGAGCGTCAACGTGGCCATCGCGCTGGCCCAGGCAGGCGCCCGTGTCGGTCTCCTTGATGCGGACATCTATGGCCCGAACGTCCCGATCATGATGGGCCTTCACGAGCAGCCCCAGGCGGGGGAGTCGGGCAAGATGCTGCCGCTGTCCGCCTTCGGCATCGAGGTGGTGAGCTTCGGCACCATCCTCAAGCCGGGTCAGCCGGTGATGTGGCGCGGCCCGATGCTGGCCAAGGCGATGCGGGAGTTCCTCTACGAGGTCGAGTGGGGTCCGCTCGACTATCTGGTCATCGACCTGCCGCCCGGCACCGGAGACATCCAGATCAGCCTCGCCCAATCCATCCCCCTCACCGGGGCGGTCATCGTCACCACGCCTCAGGACGTGTCCATCGCCGACGTGAGCCGTGGCATCCAGATGTTTGCCCAGCTCCGCCTCCCGGTGCTCGGTGTCATCGAGAACATGAGCGGCTTCATATGCCCCCACTGCGGGGAGCGCACCGACGTCTTCGGCTCCGGTGGCGGCCGCGAGCTCGCCGAACGCAGCGGGCTGCGCTTCCTCGGCACGATCCCGCTCGATCCGGGGGTCCGGATCGGTGGGGGCGACGGCCGGCCGTTGATGGTGGCGGCCCCGACGTCGCTGACGGGCCGCATCTTCCGAGGCGTGGCCGAGCTGATCGCCGCCGAGGTCAGCAAGGAGAACTACGCGGCGACCGGCGGACCCCAGATGCCGAGCGCGCCGAGGATCCCGGTCGGCGGCTGAGGTCTCCGCTGACCGTTCGGATCCACGGCGGCAGGGCTACTTGTCCTCTTCCTCTTCCTCGTCGTCCAGGTGCGCGTTGCTCACGGGCGGATCTCCTTCTGCGGTGGGCGGGCTGCTCCCTTGTATAGCCGATCCGGGGGCACCCGTGCCGTCCTCTGGTCTCAGGCCCGGCTGAAAGCGGCGAAGAGGTCCCCGCTGTCCACGTCGGGGGTGCCGACCTGGGAAAAGACCCGGAACCGGGCACGCAGGGCCGCGTACTGCTGAGCCAACCCGGGGTCGTGGTACGCCTCGACGGGGTCCCAGGGGTGGAGGAAGCGGACCTCCTCGATGCCGGCCTGGAGCAACTCCTTGAGACAGCCGAAGCACGGCTGCATGGTCGAGGTGATGGAGGCGCCGAGGGTCTGCTGCCCGAAGCGGGCGGCGGTGAGCAGTGCGTTCTGCTCGGCGTGGACGCAGATGCAGACGTCGTAGGCGCCACCGCGAAGGCTGGTGTCGAGGTCCCGCTGGGCGCACCGCCGGCAGCCGCCCTCGGTGCAGTTGGGCATCCCGAAAGGTGTCCCGTTGTACCCGGTGCTGAGGACCCGGTCCTCTCGCGCGATCACCGCGCCCACCCGGCGGCCCAGACAGTCGGCGCGGCTCCGGGCGGCGATCGCCAGGATCAGGAAATACGTCTGCTTGTCGGGGCGGCGCGGACGGGCCGGCGGGGGCGTGTCAGTCATCGCCCGGCAGCGTAGCCTCTCCTGGGGCCCTCCGTCTGGTCAAATGGCGCGGGGCGAGTAGCTCAGCCGGTTAGAGCAGGGGGCTCATAACCCTCGGGTCGCAGGTTCGAATCCTGCCTCGCCCACACTGGCTTGCCAGCCGCAGCTGGCAAGGCCGCAGCTAGCGAAGCCGGTACCGGATCGGCCGGTCGCCGCTCGCGACCACCTTGGCTCCCGCTCGCTCCAGGATGCGGCGCACCTGCTGTCCGCTGACCCCCGGACCGAGACGGTCTCGGATGCCCACAACGGGGAGCGGATGCGCGGCACCGCGGAGTGCTGCCAGCACCTGCTCCTCCAGCGAGACCTCGTCGCCGTCCGAGCCGGTCTCGCCAGCGGGGGCGCCGGCGATCGGGACCTCCGGCACCGCCGGCGGTACCTCGGGGGCAGGAGGGCGGACCTCCGGTACCGGGGCGTGAACCTCGGGTGCCGACGGATGCGCCGCCGGCGGCTGGCCGGCGGAGGGGGCGGGCATGCGGATCGCAGCCGGGGTCGGAGGCGTCTCCCCCCGAAGGCGGGCAAGCAGCGTGGGCAGATCGTCGAGCACCTGGCGGACAAAGATCGGGGTCCCGCTCACCTCGATCTCCCGCTCCCCGTCCTTGAGCCGGACGCTGCTCGAGGTCGGAGCCGGCTCCGAATTCGGCCGGGGCGCCGGCATCGGGGGACGGTACGGGGGCCGCGGCGGGTAGGACCGATCGTCCGGTGGGCGACGGGGCAGGAATGGGCGATCGGTCACTGAGGCTCCTTCAGGTGGACGATGGCGCGGATCGGGGGATCGCCCTACTCCGCGGCACCGTCGTTCTTGGGTGTCCGGGTCGAGGTGTGTCCCTTGGCTCTTGGCGCCTTCTTCGCGCCATCCGCCGCATCCGGTGGCTCCGATGCCTCACCCTCGTCAGGGGCCTTCGAGCCGCTGACCGGCAGGGTGATCGGCTCGAGGTCCTCCTCGTCGAGGGGGGGTCCGAAGACCATCTCCGAGAGCTTTGCCTTCAGCGGCGTCTTGGTGATGACGAGGTAGACCGCCCCGGCGGCACCGGTCACGACCAGGGTCCGGCGGAACCGGCGGCGCCACCGCTTTGGCCGCGCGGCCTTGATCCCGGCCTTCGCCGCGGCTTTCGCGGCGCGCTTGCCCATGGCGGTGCTGGGCATCTCGGCAACCTCCTGTGAGAGACGGTCAGCGGCTTCGGCGAGGACCACGGCCGCCCGCTCGGCGGCGTGGCTCAGGGTCTCTGCCGAGCTGTGAGCGGCGCTGCGCAGCGCCGGACTGGCGACACGCTGCGCTTCACGGGCCACCACGACCGCACGCTCGGCGAGCTCGGTCACGGTCTCGGCCGCCTTCTCCACTGCTCTGGTGCCGGTCTCCGTCACCTGCTTCTCGATCACGGCGGACCTGGAGCGTCGAGCCAGCATGGTCCTTCTCCTCGATGGGCGGGTCATGAACGGGGCGGTGGCCGGTCCCAACCGGGGATCCGACGGCCGGGCGCCGCCATCGCCCCACCAGCGACGCTGCCGTCATACGACTTCCCGCTGCCTCCAATGCTGACACAGCCGGCACGTCCCGGGCGAAGCCACCGCCCCCCCGCACGTTGCAGGTTGCGTTGGTCGCCGGGAGACCCGGTCGGTGCGCCAACCCCCGCGGCTCGTCAGGCCGCTTCGGCGAGCGCTCTCAGGTGCCGGGGAGCCAGGCTGGTCGCAAGCGGCGCGTCGAGGAACCAGCGGATCCGAGCGGCGGCGATCGGGCCGACCACGCGGCTCAGCTCCTCCTTGGATGCCGCGTACATCGCAGCCAGGTTGGGGAAGGCTGCGGCCAGACGCACCAGTGCGTCGCCGTCATCGCCAACGATCTGGCGAACGTGGCCCAGCCGCCGGCTCGCCAGCTCTCCGGTCGGTCCGTCACCGAGGGGGAGCTCCAACTCGATCGTCTCGGGTGCGACCATGCCTGCATGATAGCGAACTTATGTTCGTATGTCAAACGCCCCCGCTTCTGTACCCTGAGCGAGTGCCCCTCTACGAGTACCGCTGCAACGATTGCGCCGCCGTCTACGAGGTGATGCGTCCGATGGCGCAGCGTGAGCTGGCGGCGGTCTGTCCCCGCTGCGAGAGCCGTGCGAGCATGCCCCTGATCAGCCGCGTGGGGATGCTGGTGGGGGGGCAGACGGGTGCCTCCGACCGTCCCGGGACCTCGGCCGGAGGTGGCTGTTGCGGTGGCGCGTGCGGCTGCGGGGCGGGCTGAGGCCCTCAGCTCCTCCAGAGCTGGGCGCCGTGCAGGCGGGTCGCGGCAGGTCCGCCGCGACAGGTCAGCCCCTGCCGGACCGCGCCAGCGAGGTGTCGGCCGCGACTTCCAGCCCCAGGTCGAGCTGGAGCTGGAGCAGATTCTCGATGAAGACGCGGCGATGCTCCGGGTGCACACCGTGGGCCAGGATCGCGGCGCGGTGGACCGGGGCCCCATAGCCCTTGTTGCTGGCCCAGTCGTACACCGGGGCATCCAGGTGGAGGTGTCGCATCAGGGCGTCGCGATGCACCTTGGCAACGATCGACGCCGCTGAGATCGATGGCACCAGGTCGTCGCCCCCCACCAGGCAGTGGACAGGATGGGCGGCATCGATCCGGAGCCGGCCGTCGCAGCAGTAGCCGTCCGCCACGACCTCGGTGACCAGCCGGCGGAACACCTCCACGTTGGCCCAGCCGAGGCCGCGCCGGTTGATGTCGGCGGTGCTGATCTCTGAGATCGCACAGGCGAGGGCCCGGCGGTGGACCTCCTCTGCCACCACCTCCCGCTGGTGCGCCGTCAGCCTCTTGGAATCCCGCAGCCACGGGTGTCGGAACCCGCGCGGCAGCACCACCGCGGCAGCCACAAGTGGCCCGGCAAAGGCCCCCCTGCCCACCTCGTCCATACCGCAGAGCCGGAAACCGCGCCAGTCCTCGACGCCGAAGGTCGTCGTGATGTAGGCGGAGAGCCGGAAACGGGGCACGGCGCCAGTCTACGTACGCCCGGCGCCCCCGGGCTCGGGGGCGCCGCGGTGCGCGGATCCTGGCGGTCGGCTACCTCCGGCGGGGGTTGCGCGGCCGCTTGCGACCGTAGGCGGCCCCCTCGGCCACCGCGTCGAATGCAGGCAGAGGCCCGGCGCTGGCGCGCGTCACCCCGTCGCCCTGGACAAAGACCTTGCGGTTGCCCACGTCGATCAGGTACGAGACGCTCAGCCCACCGCCCCCGTCAGGGAGCATCGAGACGTCCGCCACCGTGCCGACTCGCCGGCTCCCTCCATAGGGGAAGCTGACCCTTGTGCCGATCGCGATGGCGTCGCTCGGGACTCCCGTCACCGTGCCGACGTACGGAAGCAGTCGCTGCAGTAGACGGGCTTGTCACCGCGGGGCTGGAAGGGGACCCGGGCGATCCCACCGCAGCCGGCGCAGGTGACCTCGAACATCTGGCGAGGGCCGCTCGAGCGTCCGCCGCCGCCGCCACCGCCGCCGTAGCCGCCCCCGCCCATCCCGGCCGCCTTACGGGCGGCGCGGCACGAAGGGCAGCGAGACGGGGGGTTGGTGAGTCCCTTGGACGAGAAGAACTGCTGCTCCCCCTCGGTCCAGATGAAGTCGACACCGCATTCGCGGCAGCGCAGAGTCTGATCGACGGCCAACGCCTGTGCTCCTAAAGTCCGGCGCTGAATCCGTCGCCGGGTTGGTTATACGTGTTGGATACAGTACACGTCCAGCCGGCTTCCGGCTAGTGACGACGCGGTTTCGAGCTGGAGCCTGGTAGCATCGACGGCATCTCGGACAGGAGTGGGCCGGCGCCGCGCCAGGCGGGCCGGTGGCCGCCGGTGAGATTGGAGGGCCCTCAGATGACCCCGCATCACCCCCACGGGTCGCCGAAGCGGCTCTTCACCTCGGAGTCGGTGACCGACGGCCATCCGGACAAGATGGCCGACCAGATCAGTGACGCGGTTCTGGACGGCGTCCTGGCCAAGGACCCCCTGGGCCGGGTCGCCTGTGAGACGGCACTCTGCACGGGCACGGTCCTGGTCTTCGGCGAGATCAGCACCCAGGCCTACGTCGACATCCCGGGCATCGTCCGCCAGACCATCCGCGACATCGGTTACACCCGAGCCAAGTTCGGCTTCGACTTCGAGACCTGCGGCGTCCTCGTGTCCATCGACGAGCAGTCCCCCGACATCGCCCAGGGGGTCAACACGGGTGGCGCCGGCGACCAGGGGATGATGGTCGGCTTCGCCTGCGACGAGACCCCGGAGCTGATGCCCGCCCCCATCCAGCTGGCCCACCGGCTGGCCCGCCAGCTCTCCACCGCCAGGCGCGACGGGACCCTGCGCTGGGCGCGTCCCGACGGGAAGACGCAGGTGACCGTGGAGTACGACGCCGAGGGGCGCCCCCGCCGGGTGGACACGGTGCTGGTCAGCGTCCAGCATTCCGACGATGTCTCCAACGAGCAGATCTTCGCCGACGTCCAGGAGCTGGTGGTCAACCCGATCATCCCCGCCGAATGGCTGGATGCCGAGACCAAGCGCTACGTGAACCCCACCGGACGCTTCGTCGTCGGCGGTCCGCAGGGGGATGCCGGGCTCACCGGTCGCAAGATCATCGTCGACACCTACGGCGGGTACGCCCGGCATGGTGGTGGCGCGTTCAGCGGAAAGGATCCGACCAAGGTCGACCGCAGCGCGGCCTATGCCGCCCGCTGGGTGGCCAAGAACATCGTGGCCGCCGGTCTNNGCCGCCAAGTGCGAGATCCAGGTCGCCTACGCGATCGGCGTTGCCAAGCCGGTGTCGGTGATGATCGAGGCGTTCGGGACGGAGCGCGTGCCGCTCTCCCAGATCGAGGCACTGGTCGACGAGTACTTCGATCTCTCCCCGGTCGGGATCATCAGTGCCCTCCAGCTCCGCCGGCCGATCTACCGCCAGGTCGCGGCCTTCGGACACTTCGGGCGCAGCGACCTCAACCTTCCCTGGGAGCAGACCGGCCTCGCCGCCGAGCTCGCCTCGGAGGCCGGGGTCGAGCCTCTGAAGGTCGCCGAGAAGGCCGGCTGATGCCGTCCATCCCGAGCGCCAACCCGGCCTGACCGCCGCATCGCCGCCGTGGGTTACCACGTACTCGTCCTGGCGGGAGGCAGCGGTACGCGGCTCTGGCCGCTATCGCGCGCTGGCGTCCCCAAGCACCTGATGCCACTGGACGCCTCCGGGGTCACCCTGCTGCGGGCGACCATCGACCGGATGCTTCCCCTCGCGGACTCGGTCCACGTCGTCACCACGGCCCCGCAGGCCGAGGCCTGCCGCCAGGCGCTGGCCGGACTGAGCCTTCCGCCGGACGCCGTCATCGCCGAACCGGAGGCGAAGGGCACGGGCCCGGCCCTTGGGCTCGCCACGGCGTGGATCGCCCAGGAGGATCCCGAAGCGCTCATCTCGTCGGTGCACGCCGACAGTCACATCGACGATGGCGACGGCTACCGTGCCGCCGTCCTGGCCGCGGCGGGCTGGGCAGCGGTCACCGAAGGGCTGGCGACCGTGGGGGTCAGCCCCAGCTACCCGTCCACCGGCCTCGGCTACGTGGCGGTCGACGGGCCCCCGTTTGCCCCGGAGCGGTGGCGCCCCCCGAGCGGCGTTCGGGCCGGGACCGCCCAGCTCGAGGCGGCGGCCGCGGTTCCCGCCTTCCGGGCCGCCGGCTTCGTCGAGAAGCCGTCCCTGGAGGTGGCCCAGGGCTACGTCGCGGGTGGTCGCCACCTCTGGAACAGCGGCCTCTTCGCCTGGTCTGCGCCCATCTTTCGGGAGGAGCTGGAGGCCGCCGACCCACAACTGGCCGCGCGCGTCTCCGAGGTGGCGGCCGCGCGACGCCGCGGGGAGGAGGACCGCGCCTCCTCCCTCTATGGCGACATCCAGCCGGTGGCCGTCGACACCCTGATCTTCGAGCGAACCCGCCGTCTGACCGTCGTCCGGGGAGCCTTCTCCTGGTCCGACCTCGGCACCTTCGCCGATCTCCACGACACCCGCCGCCACACCGGCGAGGGTGACGCCTCTGGAAACATCCTCGAGGGGGAGGTCGTCGCTCTCGATGCCGCCGACAGCTTCGTGATCGCCCGTGGCGGTCGCCTGGTGACGGTGGTGGGCGTTCACGGGCTGGCCGTCGTGGACAGCGGCGACGCCCTGCTGGTGATCCCGCTCGATCAGACCCAGAGGGTCAAGGAGGTGGTCGAGCGGCTGAAGGCGGAGGGACGCACCGATCTCCTCTGACGCGCGGTCGCGCCCCAGGCCTCGACGGCCACAGCCGGTTCGGTTGGACACATGCTTCGCCTCGCGTTGATCACGTCGGTCGGAGTGGCCGACCTCGGTGCGGACGGGGACCTCCTGCTGCCCGAGCTCGGCCGGCTCGGGATCGCCGGCACCCCGGTGGGCTGGGGGGCGGACTTCAAACCCAGCGCCTTTGACGGCGCCGTCATCCGCTCCGCCTCCGACTACGTCGACCACCCAGGCCGTTTCCTCGAGTGGTGCGCTGAGACCTCGAGCCGGATGCCGCTCGCCAACCCGGTCGACGTGCTGGCTTGGAACAGTGACAAGCGCTATCTGCAGGACCTGGAGCGGGCGGGGGTCGCCGTCGTCCCCACGCTCTGGGTTGGGCCCGGGGAAGCCCTTACCGAGGTCCGCTGGGAGCGATTCGTCGTCAAGCCCGTGATCTCAGCCGGCGCCCGGGCATCCGCCACCTATGCCCGGCCAGGTCTACCGGAGGCCCGCCGCCACGTCGAGGCCATCACCGCGGAAGGCGTCACCGCCATGGTCCAGCCGCATCTCACCTCCATCGATCGCGAGGGCGAGGTCGGCGTGTATGTCATCGGAGGCGAGGTCAGCCACGCGGTTCGCAAGGCCGGAGTGCTGCGGGTCGGGGCGCCGCCCGCTCCGGACCTCTCGCTGGGCCGTGACCAGCGGGTGGTGCCATCCCCGCTCCTGGAGGAGCACGTCCGATTCGCGCGCGCCGTCCTCGACGGGGTTCCGGGCGGTCCGGATCGGCTCCTCTATGCCCGGGTCGACATGGCCCGCGGGGAGGAGGGCGAGCTGCTGCTCCTCGAGCTCGAATGCATCGAGCCCCGCCTCTTCCTGGAGCACGCCCCGGCCCGCGCTGGAGCGGTTGCCGGCGCCTTCGCGGCATGGCTGGAGTCTTCGATGGCGGGGTGAGGCGTGCCCGGCTGCGCCGGGCCGCCGAGGGGCGGCGAGCCCCT
>PLAK01000074.1 GCA_003134115.1 Candidatus Changshengia sp. | reverse complement strand
TCGTGATCCTGGCGCTCTCCCGCATGGCGCCCGCGGGCCGTCGACCCTTCGTCTACCTGGCCGTGGGGATACTCTTCACCGCCCTTGCCGACAGCACCTTCGCGTATCTCACGACGGTGCAGAACTTCGACACTTCGAACCCGACGGACATGGGCTGGACGCTGGGCTACATCCTGATCGGCCTGGGCGCGCTGCGGGCGATGGCACCGGCGGACGGTCCCACCGAGCGCACCGTCCAGAATGCCCGCTGGCGGATGGTGCTCCCCTACGTCCCGATGATCGCGGCGGGACTGGTCGTCGCGGGGCGCGAGATGCGTGGGATCGGGCTCGACGCCTTCATGCTCTGGGACAGCTTCGGCATCGTGACGATCGTCCTCCTGCGCCAGTTCATCCTCGTGCGGCAAACACGGTCGCTCGGCCTCCAGCTGCAGCAGCAGAACCGGCAGCTCGACCATCTCGTGGACGAGCGCACGCGCGAGCTCGACCACAGCCTGGAGGGACTGCGCGAGGCCAACGATCGGAGGAAGGGGCTGCTGCTACGCCTGGTGACGCTGCAGGACGAGGAGCGCCGCCGGCTCGCCGGCATCATTCACGATGACATGCTGCAGTGGATGGCGGTGGGGCACACCCGCCTCCAGATCTCGCGGCGCGCCATCGCCGACCCCAAGCAGGCGTCGTCGCTGGATCGTGCCGCCGACGCGGTTCAGGCCTCGATCACACGGATGCGCACGCTGATGTCAGAGCTGCATCCGCAGGTTGTGGAGCGCGGTTTCACCACGGCTCTGGGTCAGTATCTCGAGCAGGTTGAGCAGGACGGGGACCTCCACTGCGTCCTCGACGGCGGTTTCGCGAACGAGCCCTCCGGGACGGTCGCCACCACCCTCTACCGGATCACCTGCGAGGCCATCGTCAACGCGCGCAAGCATGCCGCCGGCTCCACCGTCACGGTGAAGCTGAGCGACCGGGACGCCGGCTACGCGGTCACCGTCCGCGACGACGGGCCCGGCTTCGTCCCGGAGGGGACGGGCTACTCCCCCACCGGCCACGTCGGGCTCAGCTCGATGCGGGAGCGCAGCGAGGCCCTGGGCGGATCGTGGTCGCTCGAGAGCCGGCCCGGCGCGGGGACCACGGTGAGGTGCTGGGTGCCCCGCGAGGACGCGTGGGCTCCAGCGCCCGCGGTCGTGTCCGATGCGGAGCTGGCGGCGGTGGTTGCGGACTTGGGCGGCGGGGTGACGGCTCCTGCGTATCCGCTGCCGGCCATGGTGCCGCTCCCCGGCTCTGCCGCTCCCGTCCCGTTGGGGGTTGGGCCCGCGCGTTGAACCCGGCTCAGCCCATCGCTCCTGCAAGCCAGACTCGCAACCCGGCGAGTTGCTCGTCGTGGTGAACAGGCGAGCCTGAGTACCGTTCCGTGGCCGCGATCACCACCGAGGATCCGTCCGTCAGCAGCACGCGGACGGCTCGCCCCTGATACTTGAACCGGGCCCCGCCGAGCCGGAAGCCTGCCACCGACTCGCGAGGGATCGTTCGCGTCGAGGCGAAATTGCGCACGATGAGCACGCCACCATCGCTCCTGACCCCGACCCTGCTCCAGCGCCAGGCCACCGCCATGAAGAGCCCCGCCGCGACCACAGAGACCAGCAGCACCGCGAGAGGGCCGTGCATGGCGGCCTCGATCGCGGAGAGGACGGCCCCGAGTGCGAGGACGGAAAACCATCCGACGGAGAAGCTCCGAAAGGGCTGAGGTATCCGGAAGTCGATCTCAGCGTCCAAGGCCGGTCGGCGCCGGCTCAGGAGCCGGGCGGCCCCACGCGGTGGCTCACTCAGCGCCGGCCGCGATCGTCCTGCGGATGAGCGGCATCCTCTGCGGGGGGGCGGGCATGACGTCCTCACCCCGGATTGCCGCCAGCAGGACGCCGATCTCGGATCCCTTGGTGACAAAGGCGGAGATGCCGGCTGCGGCGATGGTCCGGGTCACCAGCGCGTCGTCGAAGGCGGAGAAGGCCACCAGGCGCATGTCGGGACAGACCTCGCGCAGACCGCGCGCGGCCGCCCATCCCCCCCCATCGGGCATGTGAACGTCGATGACCGCCACGTCGGGCTGCATCCCCCGGGCCAGGCGGACCGCGTCCGGAATGCGGCTCGCGGTGGCGATGACGACCAGGCCCTCGTCGCTCTCGATCAGTGCCCGCAGGGCCTCCAGCATGACGGTGTGGTCGTCGAGGAGGAGCACGGTCAGAGTGCCCGGATTCCTCCGGCAACGCTGTCCCGCGCGCGCGATCTCAGTCCGATCGCTCACAAATGCGCTCCTGTCTCTGAGGTGGCCGTCTGGAGTATGACGCGCCCCCGGCCACTCCGCGACAGCCGCCTGTGCCCTGTGACGGTGATCCAGATTCACCACTCGTCATGGCTCCCGCCGCCCGGCTGACCCGGGTCGACGCGGGGATCCGGCCATCCGGGCGTCCCGACCCTCCGACCCGTCGCAGGCCGCCGCGCTCCGGGAGTAGCGTGGAATGCGCATGAAGCTGGGATTGCTGCTCGGATTCTGGGGCGAGGACGGCCCGCCGCCCCGGCTGCTGGAGACGGTCCGGGAGGCGGAGACCCTCGGCTACGAGTCGGTGTGGACCTCGGAGGCATCGGGCTCCGATGCTCTGACGCCGCTCGCCTGGGTCGGCGCCCACACCACGACGATGCGGCTCGGCACCTCGATCATGCACATGGCCGCCCGGGCCCCGGCGGCGACGGCGATGGCGGCCCTCAGCCTCGACCACCTCTCCGGCGGTCGCTTCGTCCTCGGGCTCGGCGTGTCCGGCCCGGAGCTCGTCGAGGGCTGGTATGGGCAGCCCTTCGACCCGCCCCTGGGGCGGACCCGCGACTACGTGGAGATTGTCCGCCGCGTGCTCCGTCACCGCGATCCGGTCGAGTACCGGGGCCGCCACCTCTCCCTTCCCCTGCCGGGCGGCTCCGGGCTGGGCCGTCCCTTTCGCTCGATGGTCAGGCCGCTCCGCCCCGACCTCCCCATCCTGCTGGCGGCCGAGGGACCGAGGAACGTCGCCCTCGCCCGGGAGATCGCGGACGGCTGGATCGCCACCTACTACTCCCCCTACCGTGACGCGCACTACCGCGCGGCCCTGGCGGAGGGGGCGGCTCGGCCCGGCGCCCGGGCGGCGGAGGCGGGCTTCGAGATCGTCGCCACCGTCCCGGTCATCGTCGATGAGGATGTCGAGGCCGCCGCCGGCAGGCTGCGCGGTCTCTTCGCACGCTTCATCGGAGGCATGGGCCCGCGCGGGCGAAACTTCCACTACGACGCCTTCGTGCGCATGGGCTACGAGGAGGTCGCCACCCGGGTGCGCGATCTCTGGCTGGAGGGCCGCACCGAGGAGTCGGCGGCGGCCGTGCCGACCGCGATGATCGAGCAGGTCGCCCTCATCGGGCCGGCGCCCAAGATCCGGGACGAGCTCGTGGAATGGAGGCGATCGCTGCTGACGACCCTTCTCGTCCACGTCGCGCCGTCACCCGCCGTGCTCGGCCGGGTCGCGGAGCTGGTGCTCGGAGGCTGACGCTCCGGAGATTTCACCTCTCCGGGGGATTGGCGGGCACGGGTCGCTCGCGTAACCTTTGACCCGAGTACGGCGATCTCTTTACAGCAGTCGGCGGGGCCGCTCGTCGCCATTGTCTGCCGACCCAACAGGGAAGCCATGAAGCGCCTACACATCGTCGGGCTGAGTGCGGTCGCTGCCGCCATCGCCGCCTTCTTCCTGCAGCCCCGCAAGGGGGCCGACCGCCGGGAGGCGGTCCGGCGCGGCGGGGAGAGGCTGGCCCGGCAAGGTGCCTCTGCCACCTCTCTGATCGGCACCCGCCGGCATCGGCCGGCCGGCGGGCTGGCTGAGGCGAGACAGCGGATCGAGGACGCCCTGCTGGAGGAGCTCGGCGCCGACGGCTTCTCGCTGCGGGTCATCGCCGGCGACGACGACGCCCTCACCGTTCGGGGCGAGGTGGACTCCCTCGACCTGATCCGCCGGGCCAGCGAGGTGATCGACCGGAGCCGCGGTGGCGCTGACGTGGTCAACCTGATCCGGCTTCGGGCACCGTCCGGCGGGGGCGCGCTCGCCACCTGAGGCCGCCCCGCCAATCCCGGGAGCGGGGTGCCATGCTGGCGCGTTGCATGGACGTGCGCAGGCGCAGGATCGCGGTCATCGTCGTCGGCTGTGCGCTGGCGCTCGCCACGCTGCCCGCCGTGCTGGCCGGTTCATCCCCGGCGCCGAGTGTCCCGGCCGTCACCTCGACGGCACCGGACTACACCCCCTCCGCCGCGGGCGAGCAGTTCGCCGCTCAGGTGCTGGCCTCGGCCCCGCTCCCCCCGGGCGCCCAGGAGTGGACGGCAACACCCCCCGCCGTCCTGGCCACGCCGATGCAGAGCATCGGTGTCAGCGGGCTCATCGACATCCACGAGCTGTACCTGGTGGACGAGCCGGCCAGCCCGGCCCTGAGCAACCCACTCAACGGCTACGTGCGGGCGCACCTGCCTGCCGGCTCCAAGGAGATGGGGGGCGGCAGCATGTTCGGCCCCAGCGGAGATGCCACCGGATTCTTCCTGTCCCTCCCCACCTCCGGGCCCAGCCAGTCCTTGGCAATGCTCCTCTACGCGACCACCGCGACCAGCGGAGGCCAGTACGTGCTCCGCGTCGACGCTCAGGTGGTCTGGGTGCCCGATCGGTCGTCGTCCGAGGCCATCCCACCTCCCGCCGGCGCTCAGCTGACCGGCTTCGCCACGCTCTCCGCCGCGAACCCCTCCAGCGGTCCAGTGTCTGTCCAGCTCGGTGAGGCGGACAGCGCCCGGCTCGCCGCCGCCGTCAACGCTCTCCCTCTGGCGCCGGGGACATTCTGCATGGAAGACTCCCTCCTCTTCACCATCACCTTCCAGCCTCCCCCCTTCAGCTCCAGCCCCAGCTACTCGGTGTCAGAGGACCTCTGTGGGGCCACGGTGGAGGTGAGCGTTGGCGCGACCCATCTGCCGGCGCTCAGCGACACCGGTTGCTCCCTCCGCCACCTGGTGGCTGGCCTCCTTCCCGCGCGGGCCGCCGGCACACGGAGCGCAGCAGCGGACTGCTGATCCCGGGGCACCGGCCATGACGCGCGTCAGCGACCCCTGACGTAGCATCGGACCCATGCCCACACTTCACCCGCCCCTCCAGCCCATGCTCTGCCGCTCCGCGGACGACATCCCCGCCGCCCCCGGCCTCGTCTACGAGCCCAAGTGGGATGGCTTCCGCTGCATCGTCTTCCGCGACGGCGACACCCTCCACCTGGAGAGTCGCAACAGCCTGCCCCTGCAGCGCTACTTCCCCGAGCTGATCGACCCGCTTCGCTCAGCGCTTCCCGAGCAGGCGGTGGTCGACGGCGAGATCGTCATCGCCGGGCCGCGCGGCCTCGACTTCGACGCCCTCCAGCTCCGCCTCCACCCTGCGGAGTCGCGGGTGCGAATGCTCGCCGCGGAGAGCCCGGCGACCTTCATCGCCTTTGACCTGCTGGCCGAGGGCGACGAGGACCTGCGCGGTCGTCCGCTCGCCGAGCGCACCGCCCGCCTCGGGCAGGCGCTGACCTTGAACCCCCAGGTGGCCCTCACCCCGCAGACCACCGACCCGGAGGAGGCGGCGTCCTGGTTTGACCGCTACGAGGGTGCCGGCTGCGACGGGGTGGTCGCCAAGCCGCTCGACTCCACGTACCGGAGCGGAGACCGCGGCTGGATCAAGGTCAAGCATCTCCGCACCGTCGACGCCGTCGTCGGTGGATACCGCCGGGACCTCAAGATCGAGGCGGTCGCATCCCTCCTGCTCGGCCTGTACGACGGCGACGGCGTCCTCCACCACGTCGGCCACACCTCCTCGTTCTCGGCCGCCGAGCGCCGCGACCTGCTGGCGCTCCTCCGGCCTCTGGAGGGTGGCACCTCCTTCGGTGCGGGGAGAACGCCGGGTGGGCCGTCGCGATGGACGAGGGGGCGTGACGCGGACTGGGTGGCCGTGCGCCCCGAGCTGGTCTGCGAGGTGGCATTCGACCACCTGCAGGGGAATCGCCTCCGCCACGCCTCCCGCTTCCTGCGCTGGCGCCCCGACAAGGCCGCGGCCGAATGCGGGTACGACCAGCTCCTGCCGCCCCACCCCTTCGACCTGGCACGGATCCTGGGCGGCAGCGCGTAGCCACCCGGCGGCTGCCGAGAACGCAACGCACCGGCTCCGGGCTCGGGGGCCCGACTGCCGACGGGGGCAGCTCGCGCGGTGCTCATGGCGGCCGGTGGCACCCNNCGGGCGGAGCGTGGCCGCCTTCCCGGGCGACCGCCTGATCGCCGCCCGCGTGCGTGCTCAGCTCTTGCGGGCGCGGGACGGTGCCACGCGGCGTGGCTCGTCGTCGCCCTTGGGGAAGTGGGGCGGCCAGGGGGCGTCGCCCAGTCCCTCGCGCTCGTCGCGGTCGGCCAGCTCCAGCAGCGTGTCCAGCCGGTACGCCACGGCGTCGATGCCGGCACCCGGGTCACCCTTCTGGCTCAATCGACGGGGAACCGTCTCCACGGTCAGGTCCGCGGGCTCGACGTCGGCCACCTCGTCCCACTCCAGCGGGCAGGACACCCGCGCATCGGGCACGGGCCGCACCGAGTAGGCGCTGGCGACGGTGCGGTCCCGGGCGTTCTGGTTGTAGTCGATGAAGACCCCGTGGCGCTCCTCCTTCCACCACTTGCTGGTGGCGAGGGCCGGGGCGCGGCGCTCGACCTCGCGGGCCAGCGCCAGGGCCGCCCGCCGGACCTTGGTGAAGCCGTGCTCGGGGACGATCCGGACGTTGATGTGGATGCCCCGCGATCCCGACGTCTTGGGATAGCCCTTGAGGTCCATCTCCTCGAGCACCTCCCGCACCACCAGCGCCACCCTTCGAATGTCGGAGAAGGGGATGTCGGGCTGAGGGTCGAGGTCGACCCGCAGCTCATCCGGATGGTCGGTGTCGCCGCTCCGCACCGGCCAGGGGTTGATGTCGATGCAGCCCAGGTTGACCGACCAGATCAGCGCCGCCAGCGAGTCGATGACCAGCAGGTCGGCGCTGCGGCCGCTCGGGAACTGCACCGTGGTGGTGCGCAGGAAGCCGGCGTCGCCGACGGGAGCGCGCTTCTGGAAGAAGTACGGGCCGGCCGCCCCGTTGGGATAGCGCTTGAGGACGGAGGGGCGGTCGAAGCAGCCGGTCAAGGCTCCCGCGCCGACCGCGAGGTAGTAGTCGATGAGCTGGCGCTTGGTGATCCCGCGTTCGGCGAAGAAGAGCTTGTCGCCGTTGCTGATCGCGAGGTCCCGACCGTCGACCTCGACAGTCTCACCACTCACTCGGCGCTGCGATCCGATGCGCGGCGGCGCATCCCCGTCGCCCCGCCGCGCTCCTCCCACTCGCGGAAGCGGGCGATGACGAGCGGCTCCGCCTCCGCCCAGTTGCGGGCACGGTCCCCGGCGGGCACCTCGAGATGCCGGTTGGCGGCGTGGCTGAAGACGACCACGTCCCGCTGCTCGCGCAGCAGCGCCTCGATGTTGTGTGGGCCGTCCTCGAGGTAGAGATCGGCGTTGACCGCCCCCTTCTCCCCCATGAAGCAGAGGTCCCAGTAGGGGATTCCGTGACGGTCGAGCCACTCGACGGTCTGGCCAACCGCCATCCGGTGGAAGTGCTCGATGACCAGGCGGTGGGTGATGATGCGGATCCGGATGCCGAGATTGGAGAGGCGGCGCAGCGCGGGGCCGGCGCCGGCGATCATCCCCATGTCGCGGTAGAGATGGCGCTCCACCACCGCGAAGCGATGCACCTTGTGGAACTCGCCCGGCTCGATGCCCCATTCGGTCATCTCCCAGCCGACATCGGGGGGGAGCGACTCCAGGTCCCGGCCGAGCCACTCCGCGATCACCCCACGCATGAAGGGGTAGTAGTCGGCGCAGACCCCGTCCAGGTCCACGCCGAGGACGAACTGCCGTGGGCTGTCGGCCACGGGGGAGATTGTCGCCGAATCGGCGAGGTCCGTCACCTCGCGGGACCTGAACCCGTCCGTGCCTGTCGGGCCCCGCTGACCACGGAGACGATGACGATCAGGACCACCATCCCGATCACGATCGGGAGGCTGTAGTTGGAGAGCGACTTGGCCACGTCCTCGGCCGGCTTGCCGATGAAGTAGCCGAGGGCCTCGATCTCGACGATGAAGGCCAGCTCGCCGGCGGCGTCCAGGAGGATGAACTGCCAGAAGGGCATCCGCCGGGGCTCTCCCGCGAGGAAGTAGAAGACGGAGTTGGGCAGCCAGATCACCGGGGCGAGGAAGACCGCCCAGCCGGCCCAGCGGGCGAAGATGCGTTCCCCGCGGGCCAATCGCCGGTTCCACCTGGGGTCGTTGCGGCCCAGGAAGTCGATCAGGGCCCGGCCATAGCGGCGGCCACCGTAGAAGAAGCAGGGGTCGGTGCACATGGTGATCGGGAGGGGTGCGAGCAGCGCCACCCAGATGCTCAGGCCGGAGGTCCGGACCGCGGCCCCGGTCAGGATCATCGACGCCGTGGACCCTCGGAGCAGCGCTGCCTTCACCGGCTGGTTGTGCAGGATCAGCCAGGTGCCGAGAGGCAGTCCCACGTAGTAGTAGATGGAGCTGGCCACCAGGGGCCCGACGATCAGGACGTCCAGCCACCCCCAGTGTCCTTCGATGAGGCGCTGGCGCGGAGGGCGTGGGGCCGTCTCGCCCGGGGACGGCACCGCTCCGATGAGCGGCGAGCCGGTGGCGGGATCGTGGGCCGGTAGGGCCGGCTCAGAGGTCACCCGGCCATTGTGGTCATAGGGCGGGACCGCGGCGGTCCGCGCGTGTCGGAGGCGACCCCAGGGTGTCAGGCCACCTCGGGCTGGCCGCCTTCCATGCACGTGACCTCGGCGGCGGACGCCGAGGGGCGGCGTCCCCCCGCCAGGAGCACGGCCACGGCGATCACGATCAGCGCTCCGGCCACCAGGGTCGTGGCGGTCACGCTCTCACCGAGGAACCCCCACCCGAGAGCCACCGCCACCAGGGGGTTGACGTAGGCATAGCTGGATGCCGCCTGGGGCGAGACCTTTCGGTTGAGGTACACGTAAGCGCTGTACCCGATCACGGAGCCGGCGATCACCAGGTAGAAGAAGGCGGCCACCGAAAGCCCCGTGATCGCCGCCGGGTGGACCTGCCCCCACTCGCCGAGGAGAGCGGCGATGACGCAGAGCGCGGCCCCTCCACAGAGCATCTCCATCGCGGTCGCGAGCAGCGGCCGCCGGGGCATGCTCGCGCCCCGGGCGTAGATCGAGCCGAGCGCCCAGGACGCCGGCGAGATCAGCGTGAAGGCGAGCCAAACGGGTGCTGCCGAGCCGACGCTGCCGGGCCGGAGCATCAGCCCGACCCCGATCAGCCCGACGACCAGCCCCGCCGCCCCCAGCCAGCCCACCCTCTGAAGGCCGCGGAGGTGGGCGAGGGCGACCATCCAGATCGGCACGGTGGCGACCAGCATGGCGACCACCCCGGAGGAGACGTGCAGCTCCGCGACGGTGAGCACGCCATTGCCCCCGGTGACCAGGAGCACCCCGATGACGAACGCCGAGCGCCAATGCCGTGGCGTCAACCGGTCGCCCCGGTCGCCGGTCGCGAGGGCGATGGGGAAGAGGAGCGCGCCGGCGATGAGGAAGCGGGCCCCCGCCATGGCGAGCGGCGGGACAGTGTCGATCGCGAGACGGATCGCGAGGTAGGTGGAGCCCCAGAGCAGGTACACGGCCGCGAAGGCGGCGACGAGCAGGGGAGCGGGGCGGGCTCGGGTCACCCCGTCACGCGCCGGTGGGAGCTGGGCCAGGGAACCTCCGCAGGACCTCGGCGACACTCGGGGGCTCGTCGATGCCCGCCTTCAGATGGGGGTCCGGACGGGGGGCTCCGGCGACCAGCCGCAGGGGGATCTCACCCGCCCAGACGGGGAGGTCGCGATCGGAGACCGGGTCGAGCGGTGGGCCGGTGCGAACCTTGGCGGAGCACTCGGCCAGGTCCACGGCGATCACGCTGGTGCTCTCGAACTCCTTGGCGCTGGGCTGGCGCACCTCCGCCCAGCGACCCGGGATGCCGTGCTCGACCACGGCCAGCAGCGCGGTCCGGCGCTCCTCCGGGTCGGTGACGGCGCGGGCGCGACCCCGCACCACCACGCTGCGGAAGTTCATCGAGTGGCCGAACGCGGAACGGGCCAGCACCAGCCCGTCGACGTGGGTGGCGGTGATGCAGACGCCGTCCAGCGCCGCGGCCAGGCTGCGATTGGCGGCTGCCCCGTGGAGGTAGAGGGTGTCGCCCACCCGGCCAAACCCGGTGGGCAGCACCAGCGGCTCCCCGTCGATGACCACCCCGAGGTGGCAGATCAGAGCCTCATCGAGGATGGCGTCGATGGTCTCCCGGTCGTACCGGGCGCGCTCCGCATGGCGGTGCACCTGGACCCGTGGGCTCGCTGGTCCTGCGCTCTCGGGATCGCGCACCTCAGCCCGGCCTCCATGGTAGGTTCAGACACTCGATGTATGTAATGATACAAACCTGTGAACGTTACCGAACTATTCTACATGGCCGGGCGGAGAGCCGTCGACATCGCCGCCGCGGTCGAGGGAGCGGTCCGTGATGGACGGCTCCAGCCAGGGGAGCACCTGCCAACCGTCCGCCGGGCGGCGAGCGAGCTGGGGGTGAGCCCGGCGACGGTCGCGGCAGCATACCGGGAGCTGGGCCGCCGCGGACTGGCGGTCGGGTCGGGCCGCGCAGGGACCTCGATCGCGCCGCGGCCCCCTCTGCACGCCGGGGTCACTGCCCGGCCCCGCCCGGGTCTTCGCGACCTTGCCCAGGGCCAGCCCGATCCGCAGCTCCTGCCGGACTGGAGCCGGGCCCTTGCCGCCCTGCCTCGCAGGTCCGTCCTCTACGGCTCGCCGATGGTCGACAGCGACCTGGCCGATGTCGCTCGGGAGCGGCTCCGCACCGACGGGCTCGACGCCTCCCACCTCACCGTCGTGGGCGGCGCCCTCGACGGCATCGAGCGGGTTCTCGAGGCTCATCTCCGGCCCGGCGACGGCGTGGCGGTGGAAGACCCCGTCTATCCGCCCATCCTCGACCTTCTCCGGGCGATGTCGCTGCGCGCGCATGCGGTCCGGGTCGACGCCCGGGGCCTGCTCGCCGACGACCTGGAGGGTGCCCTCCGTCGGGGCGTCCGCGCGGTGGTGATGACCCCCCGCAGTCAGAATCCCTTCGGCAGCGCACTCGACGACCTCCGCCGCACCGAGCTGCGTCGGGTGCTGGCCCGGCGCCCGGACCTCCTCGTGGTGGAGGACGACCATGCCGAGGCGGTCGGGGGTGGCACGGTGGTCGGTGTGGCCATCCCCGGCTCCCCCGCCTGGGCTGTGGTTCGCTCCGTCTCCAAGACCCTCGGGCCCGACCTCCGGCTGGCCGTCGTCTGTGGTGACCAGGGGACGGTGGCGCGGGTCGAGGGGCGGCTGGCGGTCGGCCCCGGTTGGGTGAGCCACCTGCTCCAGCGGCTGGTCCTCAGCCTCTGGTCGCGCCCAGGACTAGATCTCCTGCTCGCCCATTCCGCCGACACCTACCGGCAGCGGCGGGAGGCGCTCATCGATGCCCTCGAACGGCGCGGCATCAGCGCCCAGGGAGCCACCGGCTTCAACGTCTGGGTGCCGGTGGAGGCCGAGGCTCCGGTGCTCGATTCGCTCGCCGAGGCGGGCTACGCCGCCCTCCCCGGAGAGCGCTTCCGGATCGCCACCGGGCCGGGGGTGCGGATCACGTGCGCAAGCCTCGATCCGTCGGAGGCAGGGAGGGTGGCCGACGCGGTCGCCGCGGCGGGGCGACCGGGGGGTGCCCGCCTCGCCTGAGGGCGCCATGTTCTCCGCCAGAGGGCTCTCCACCGCAGATCCTCGACCCGGACGGCATCGCCCCCGCGGCGCCCGGCTCAGCAGCCGCTGGTCGCGAGGATGAGGATCACACCCACGATGTTGATGGTCATGTGGATGATCACCCCCGGCCACACCGACCGCGACTTCGCGTAGACGTAGGCGAGGAGGACGCCTCCAAGGAAGACCGGGAGGAAGAGGCTTGGCTCCGCCCAGCCGGCATGGGCGGCCGAGAAGATGGCTGCACTCACCAGCACCGCGCCCCAGAGGGGCATCCGTCCCTGCAGCCAGCGGAACGTGAAACCGCGGAAGATGATCTCCTCGGAGATGGGGGCGATCACCGCGACCGCGAGCAGCGTGAGCACCACCGAGCCGCCGAACTCGCCGCGAATGCCGACGCACTGGTTGGTGGTGTTGGCCGCGGGGAGGACGATGCGACCGATCACCCCGCCCACGTCCTCGAGGACGTAGGCGGCGAAGCCCAGCGGGAGGCCCGCGACGAGCCACGGCCACGCCGGCAGCCTGAGGCCGAGCGCTGTCAACGGGGTGTGGCGGCGCCACCCCACGAGCACGCCGATGAGCAGCAGGCTGGCGCCGTACACGGCGATCTCGTCGGCGTAGGACAGCGCCAGGGCACCACTGCTCCCGGCGTTGATCCGAAGCCCCTGGGCCGTGGCCTCGGCGAGCCAGTTGGCTCCGAACATGATCGGGAAGAACGTCACCAGCACCGGGACCACGTCGGTCCAGGTCCATGACGCGCGGGTGGCCTTGGCCTCCGTCGCGTCGCGCGCCGTGGGGATCAGCGGGGCCGGCTGCGGCGGCCGCGCCGGCCCCATCACCCAGCCGTACGGGCTGGGAATCCAGACCAGGGGCAGGCGCTGGACCGAGAGCACCAGGCTGCTGGCCATCCAGTCGGGGAGCCCACGCCGCCAGCGGTCGGCCAGCACGGGAACAAAGCCGGCCCCAAGCGTCAGCAGGGACCACCACCAACCGGTCGTGCGCAGCAGCGACTGCGCCCAGGTGAGCCGGTCGCCGCTTCGGGCGTCGACCACGCAGAGGCCGAGCGTGCGCATCCCCGGTGTCGCGCCCGAGTGCCAGCCGATCGCCGGGTAGACGAAGGCCGGGGCGATCAGGCTCAGCAGGTCGATCAACTGGCCGAGCAGCACGAGGGGCAGGCCCTGGTCCGCCGGCGGCAGCGCGCCCGTCCCTGGGACGGCGGCCCGGATGAGGCTCGCCCCCACCGTCAACCCCGCCACGGCGATCACCGCGATCAGCGCCCAGTCGAGCGCGAAGGCGCCCAGCCGCCGGCCCAATCCGGCGAGGTGGAGCTCCGCTCCGGGTGGCGCCATCTCCGGATGCGTCGCGGTCTGGAACGGCGGAGACCATGGCGGCGGCGCGGATGCCGGCGGCCCCCAACCGGGCGGTGGGGGCGGTGGTGGCGGGGGCGGTGGAGCGTTGTTCATGGGACCGGTGGATGCCGGTCGGCGGATTGTAAGCGCCGTTCCGCGGGGACCTGGCCACGCGAACCGTCACGATGGCGTCCCGGTCTCCGGTGGGTGCCGTCGGCGGAGCGGGGCCGGCGTCAGTAGGCGGGGGTGCTGGCCGCTTCCGCGGGGAGCTCGCCGGTGAGCAGGACCTCGCCTGCCTCTCCCCGCCTCGGCGGGCCGGCGGTCCACCCCGACGTCACCGGCCAGCCGGGGTCGTCCAGCCACGAGAGTCCGTCCCTGGCGCGGAAACGGAGCTGCGGCCAGCCGTGGCGTGTCGCGGTCGCCCGCAGCCGGCGGTCGGCGTTGACAGCGGTCGGGTGGCCAACCGCCAGGAGCATCGGGATGTCCCCGGCACCGTCGCCGTAGGCAAAGGAGCTCTCCAGGTCGACGCGGTGAGCGGCGGCCAGGTGGCGCACGGCCTCCAGCTTGGCCGCGCCGTGACAGAGGGCCACCGTGCCCGTGTAACGGCCGGCGACGACCTCGGCTTCGGAGGCGACCACCCCGTCGGCCCCCACGATGCCGCCGAGCCCGTCGATCAGCTCGTGGGGGGACGCGGAAACGAGGAACACCAGATGGCCGCGCGCGTGGTGCCAGGCGATGAGCTGCAGCGCCTCGGCGTACACGCGGGGGCCGAGCACGCGGGGGATGGCCCGGTCCGCGACCCGGCGGAGCTGGGCGGCATCCATGCCACGGACGGCGATACCGATGCGGTCCACCGCCCGCTGAACCTCCGCCTCATCGAAGCCGCGGGTGCTGAACTGCAGTCCCCGGACGGCGGTGCCGAGGAGCGCCCGCCGCGGGAGCAGGCCGGCGCGGCAGAGAGGGCCCGCGAGGGCGACCATCGAGGAGCCGCGCACCAGGGTCCGGTCGACGTCGAAGAAGGCCGCGATGCGCCAGGGTCGGGGTTGGGCGACTACCATGCCCGCCCATGCAACCACGAATCAGCCCCGCGGCGCCCAGAGTAGGCCAGCTGTTAACCGATGGTCGCACGGTGCTGAGCGAGTCGACGGCCATCGACCACTGGAGGGCGTCGATCGCCCGGGAGGACGCGGAGGACCTCCTCGCCCTGGCCCTCGGGGTGGCGACCGACGCTCTCGACCCCGAGGCGATCGTTCCCGCCCGGCTGGCGCGGCGCTACCTCGAGCTCCTGCTGCGGCGGGCCGCGGGCGAGCCGGTGGCGCTGATCCGCGGGTTCGTTGACTTCGCGGGCCTCACCTTGGCCGTCCGCCCCGGCGTCTTCGTTCCCAGGGGGTCCAGCGAGCTCCTCGCCCAGGCGGCCGTGGCCGCTCTCCGGCGCCGCCCGGTCAAGGTGGCGGTGGACGTTGCCTGCGGGGCTGCGCCCGTCGCCTGCGCGATCGCCGACGCCCTGCCCTCGGCCGAGGTCTGGGGGCTGGACATCGATCCGGCCGCCGTCACCCTGAGCCGGGCCAATGCTCGGCGCAATGGCCTCGGCAACGCCCATTTCCGGGTCTCCGACCTCCTCTCCGCCCTGCCCGGGCGCCTCCGCGGCCAGGTCGGTGCCCTCACCATGCATCCCCCCTACGTGGCCCGGCAGGAGGTCCGCACTCTGCCCCGAGAGATCCGGGGCTTCGAGCCCCGCCACACCCTGACCGACGGCTCGCCCGACGGGTTGGGCCTGGTCAGGGACCTGGTCGAGGAGGCCCCCGGATGGCTGCGCCGACGCGGTGTGCTGCTCTTCGAGGTCGCCCCCTACCTGAGCCGGCCGGTGCAGGCGCTGATGCGCCAGGCCGATCTCGAGGTCACCGTCCAGGCGGACCCCGGCGGCATCACCCGCGTCGTCGGCGGCCGGCTGCGAGGCTGAGCCTCAGCTGCTCAGATCCACACCCGCCGCGCTCAGGGCATCGGTGCCCGCCGTCTCCGCGGCCAACCCCTCGCTCTCCAGAGAGGGGCTGCCGGTGGCGATCCCCTTGGAGATCTCGCTACCCGCGTTCGCGTAGTCCTGGAAGGCCGCCTTCAGGTGGGGGCCGGCGGCCCGCTCGCCCGCGGTGACCGGCTTGCGCCCTCCGATATCCTTCAGGGCCGCTTCCGCGGCCTGGTTCAATTGTCGGGAGGCGCTCTCGCAACCGGCCTCGGGAGTGCCCGCGCAGGCGGGGTCCATCGCGGCGATCGGGATCAGGACCTGGCAGATGTCGTTCACCGCCGCCGCCATGTAGCTGTCCGTCGAGCCGCCCCCGGCGCAGTCGGCGGCCGGCTGGATCGGCGGCTCGCCGGAGGTCGGGGTCGTCGACCCACTGGGAAGCGGCACTGGCGTCGCCGTGGCCGTGCCGCCGGTCGGTGAGCTCGGAGAGGCGCGACTGACGAGGAGGTAGGCACCACCGCCCGTCGCCGCGGCGAGGACAGCGCCGGCCAGGACGGCCGCCGCGATCTTCCACCCTGAGGTGCCTCCACCCGACCGGGATGGGGGAGGTGGGGGCGGCGCTCCCCAGGGTGCCCATCCCAGTGGGTATGGGGGCGGAGCTGGTGGCGGAAGAGCCTCCCCCCAGGGCGCTCCCCCGGGTACGGGTGGCGGCGGCGGGGCTTCGTCGTTCACAGCTTCTTCGAACAAGTCTGCACAGGCGGGCGGTTCCCTCGCACGCGCCGTGCGGGGGGATGGACCTGGCAGCCCGTATACTCGATTGCAGCGTGCGCCCGTAGCTCAGTTGGATAGAGCACCGGCCTCCGGAGCCGGGAGCGGGGGTTCAAGTCCCTCCGGGCGTACCACCCCACGTCGCAGGCGACGTGGGGGGCCCCGCGTCGGTCACCACCATTCGAAGGGCCGGCCGTCCCAATCGTCCAGCCGCGGGTACCACGGGTGGTCGGCCAGCTCCTGAAGCCTCCCCTCGAACGCATCGACTTCGGGGGCGCTGAGCAGGCGGCGGAGCGCGGCTCGGAGGGCGGCGCGGGAGTCTCCATCTCGGAGCTGTCGCACCAGCTCGGCGTCGTCGGGATCGAGATCGCTCCCGCCCAGGTCGAGGAGGACCGTCCGCTGGCGCGGGTAGGGGAGGAAGGTGAGCGCGTTGTCGATCCCCCAGACGTGTCCCACAGCGTCGACGAGGAGGTGGGCGCGTTTGCGGTCGGCGTTGTTGGCGAGGACGTCGAAGACGGCGAGCCGGTGCAGCTGTGCCTCCAGGTCGGTGGCTGCGCTCTCCGGCAGGGGCGTGTCGCCCGGATGGATGTAGAGCTGCACGCTCCCCGGTCCATGCGGCCCGTCGCGCAACGCCGTCGGAGGCACCACGTCCATGGCGGCCGCCGCGCTCAGGAGGTAGGCGGCGCGCTCGCGAAGGTGCAGGGTGTTGCGGGTGAAATCGTGGAGCGGTCGCTCGCCGCGGGTCGGCTTGTAGATCGCGCGCATCGGCTGTCCCGCGCTGTGGGGGTCGGGAGCGTCCAGCTCGAGCAGGAAGACGGCGTTGCTGGATTGGGCGATCCGGCCCATCGCCCGGATCGGCGCGGTGGCCAGCTGCTCGACGGCCGCGGCGTCTTGCCCCCGCGCGAGAGCCGCGATGTCCGCAGCCGCCCGGGTGAACCTGCGCTGCGCTGACACCGCGTCGGCGTCGGCCGCGAGGCGCCCGAACCGCCCTCCCGGCCCTGGGTCCAGGTGCCGCCGCCCACGGCGCCGCCGCTGCGGTTCCACGTCCATGGGGAGATGCTAGTGCCCGGAGCCCGGTCACCCTCGGCGGTGCGTGCTGCGGGCCACCTGAATGCCCACCAGCGCCAGCAGCGCAGCGATCCCCATCAGAAGCAGGACCGCGCCAAGCCCGTTCGGAGCGGTGTTGCCGAGGCCCACCGCCAGCAGCAGCGCCGCGATGACGACGAGCGCGACGTTGGTCACCCACAGGCGCCACCTCAGCCGGGCGCCCGTGGTGCTCCCACCCTGGAGACCGTGGATGATGTCCTCTTCCCGGCTCCTCCGGCGGCGGGAGCCGCGGTCGGATTCGCCGCCGCCCTTGGGGAGATCGTTGCGATCGAGAAGGTCCCACCACTCCGGAGGCACGTTCGTCGGCCGCGAATCCGCGGGGAGCTCGTGGGTCGGACGGTAATCGTCTTCAGGCATCACGTCCCACTGCGCACGCCATACGGTCCGCCGGCTTTGATGTGGGCAATGACGGGTGGCCGCGTTTCGATGATACCCCCGAGGGAGCGTGCGGTCGACCGTCGCATCGGCTCCAGCCACCACCCGAGGGGGCTCGGCCTTCAGCCCCTCCAAGCGCTGGAGCGCGGGCGTGGCGGACGCTGATCAGGCCGGCTCGGTCGCGGCAACGCTGGAGACCGTGCAGGAGGCCCAGCGCCGCTGCACGCGATGCGTGGATGCCGGCTACCTCGCCGCCTCAAACCCCGTCTTCAGCGGCCACGCGGGGCAGCGCATCCTGCTCGTCGGCCAGGCTCCGGGACCGGTGGAGAACGACTCCACTCGGCCCTTCGCCGGTCGCGCCGGCCGTCAGCTGATGCGCTGGTTCGAGCGCGGCGGCTTTGCCGGCGAGGCGGACGTCCGCCGTCGCGTCTACATGACGTCGATGACCACGTGTTTCCCCGGGCGCACCCTCGACGCCCGTGGGGACCGCCGGCCCAGCTCCCGGGAGGTGGCCCTCTGCTCGGGGTGGCTGGACACGGTCCTGGGCCTCCTCGCCCCGCGGTTGGTGATGCCGATCGGGAGCCTCGCTCTCGCCCGCTTCCTCCCGGGTCGCCGCCTCGACGATGCCGTGGGCCGCCTCTTCGACACCTCGGGAGCGGTGGTCGAGGGGCCGGGAGAGGTTCCGGCGGTTCTCCCTCTGCTCCTTCCCCTACCCCACCCGTCGGGGCAGAGCCGCTGGCTCAACGACCCCGCTCGCGTCCGTCAACTGGACAGCGCCCTGTCGCGACTGGCCCCCCTGATCCGCTGGTCGGAATCCGGATGAGCGGGCGATGCTATCATCGGACGCTGTTTTTGTTTCCGCATAGTGAGGGCCGGGGCGCCTCAGTGCCCGATACCGAATCCACTCCGACGCCGACCGTCAGCGGGGTGGTCAAGGACGCCGAGGACATCCTCGAGCGGATCTTCACACCGCGACCCAAGGCCTCTCCCGCGGAGCAGGCGGAGCGTGTGCTGCGCCGCCCCCGGCGGGTCGTCTACTGCGCCATCAGCAATCGCAACTTCTACTGGCGCCAGCACATCAGCAAGTTCGTGCTCGACGAGGGGGCCGTGCCCATCGTCCCCTTCATGCTCTTTGACTACTACCTCCTCCACACCGTCCCCAAGGAGACGGTGCGCGAGGCCTTCAACAACCTGATCGTGAAGTCCGACGAGATGTGGGTCTTCGGCAGCACCTCGCTCGGCGTGAAGGTCCAGATCGGGATCGCCAAGCGCTTCCACAAGCAGGTCCGCTACTACGACATCACCGACCTCCCCTATCGGGTGGTCTCCGTCCCCGAGGCGATGGTTCGCGACGAATGACGGGCGGCGCGGAGGTGTTCGCGCCCCCGCCTCTGCTGGTCGTCATCGAGCACGCCGAGGACGAGGGGCCGGGTCTGATCGGTGAGATCGCGGCGGGGATCGGTCTGCAGGTGCTCAGGGTCGGGATGAGCGATCCGCTTCCCAACCTCGATCGGTTGCCGATCCTGGTCGTCATGGGCGGACCTCAGGCCGTGTACGCCCCTGGTCAGCGGCTTCGCGACGAGGTGGCGCTGATCCACGATGCGGTGACCCGCGGACGGCCCATCCTCGGTGTCTGCCTCGGCGCGCAGCTGCTCGCCTTCGCCTGCGGAGCCGCCGTGATGCCGGGGGAGCGCGGGCCGGAGCTCGGCCTCGGGGCGATAACGCTCACAGGGTCGGGGCGCGACGACCCGATCTTCGCCGGCTGCGGGCCTTCGCTTCCCGTGCTTCACTGGCACGGCGACACCTTTGACCTGCCCCGCGGAGCGTGCCACCTGGCGAGCAGCGACGCCTACGTCAACCAGGGCTTCCGGCTGGGGCGGGCCTACGGTCTTCAGTTCCACATCGAGATGGACGCTCAGCTTCTCGACGTCTGGTCTCGCCAGATCCCCCTGCCCGACGATGCGCAGGGGTGGTTGCGGCGGACCGAGCCGCTGCGCCGCGGGGTCATCGCCCGCTGGCTGCGGCGGGCCGTCGGCGCCGTCCCCTGACGGGGACCCACGCGATGCGCCGGCGTGGTGCCGATCAGCGCCAGCGGCGCCGCATCTCCGCGCGCCATTCGGGGAAGTAGCGCTCGATCACCGTCAGATCAAAGCGGGGAAGGATCTCGGCGGCCCGCTCTCTCTTCAGGAGGAATTCGAAGGAGGCGCGCACCAGGGACAGCAGGTCGGGCGCACCCAGCTCCTGCGCCAGCGTCTCGGCCGCGGTGACCGCGAAGCTCCGTCCGTCGACGCTCACGCTGAATGCGGCGCCGCCCTCGGCGCGCACCTCGATCACCGCCACCACATCATCTCCGTCATGTCACCGTCGAGCTGGGAGCCTGCCCCACCGCCGGAGATGAGCTCGAGTCCGGCCTCGACTTTGGGATCGGGTTCGACGCCGTCACCGCGCGGGGTATCCAGCTTCCGTCCCAGGTCCACGTGTTGGGGCCCGCCGTGCCATCGCAGCTCGAGCAGATCCCGCCGAAGAGGACGACCTGATCGTCCGCTGCGTCGTAGGCAATCGCGGCATCGCCGGCCGCCGGGCTCGTCGAGATCTGGCTCCATCCGCCGCCATCCCCGCCGCTCCATTGATACGTGCCTCCCGCGGTGACCACCAGCGCCGCGCTGGACGATGTGGTCAGCTCCCAGGAACCGGTCAGCACGGTGTCGGGCTGGGCGGTGGTGGTGCTCCACGTGGACCCGTTCCAGGACCAGACCGGCGGGTTCGCCGTCGGGGTCTGCTCTGCTCCTGCACAGCCCGAGGCAGCCGGGAAGAGGTCGAGGGCGGACGTTCGGGGGTCAAAGACAAGGCCCGCCTCGAGGGTGGCGGGCGGGGAGGCCACCGGGTGGAGCTGCACCCACGCGCTGCCGCCCCACTCCCAGGTGTCGAGCCCCTGGCAAGCGGCGCCCGCGGTCACCAGGATGAGCTGCCCGCTGGCGCTGTCGGTGGCGAGCGCGGCCGGGTGGTCCGGTGCCGGCAGGGTTCCCGCCGCCTCAGGGGTCCACGCCGAGCCGTCCCAGCTCCAGGTGGCATCCGTCTCTTCGAGCTGACCTCCCAGGGTGCTGGTGTCCCCTCCGGTCAGGACCAGGGTGCCGGTGGCCGGGTCGTAGCCCAGAAGGGCTCCGCTCAGCCCCGGAGGCGAGGTGGTCGGGTGCAGATCGGTCCAGCGGGTGCCGTTCCAGCTCCAGGTGTCGTCGAGCGCGCTGAGCCCCTCGCCACCGATCACCAGCCCGCCGAAGAGGAGCACGGAGTCGTCGGCGGGGTCGTACGCCATCGCCGCGTCATCCCGGGCCGATGGCCGGCTCGGCGGCGCCGGAGGGAGCGCGATCGGCGGGCGGCTCGGCGTCGCCGCCACTTCCGAATGGCGGGTGCCCGGGGTCAGCACCAGGCTGCCGGTGGCCGCCACGACCAGGGCTGCCACGGACACTCCGGTGATCACCGTCCGGCGGGTGATCCGCCGTGCCCAGCGGGCCCGGGAGGAGGGTGAGACAGGCACGGAGAGGGTTTCGAACTCCGCCCCACCATCCGCCGGCCCCGCGGCCGCGGCGGTCTGCTCGGTACCGTGCCCCCCCGTCTCGCCCGCAAGTGCCCGCCGCAACCTCTCGGCCGGGTGGCGCGTTTCGTCGTCCAAGCCGCGGGAGGCGGATCGGTCATACCGGTTCGGTGGGGGCTCTCCCTCGGTACCGGCGGGGTCGGCGTCGTTCATGGCCTCGGGTCCGTGCCCCCAAAGGTACGCCGGCCCGGCGCGCCGGGCACGTCCTGAACCAGTCGCGCCGCCCTAGATCCGGCGGATCATCTCGCGCTCGACAGCCTCGCGGGCCCGCCGGACCCGGGGTGCGAGCGGGTGCTCGCGGAGAGCCTGCTCCATCTGGCGAAGCAGGGAGTAGAGGTTCTTGACCACCTTCACGACTTCTCCGACGTCGGCGCCGGGGGGGACTTCGATCTCGGCGAGGGCCACCCCGGAGGCCCACTGGTAGGCGGCGCCGACGAAGTCGAAGGAGAGCGGCCGGAGGGTGGCGACACCGTGGTGCTCCTCGATGGCGGCGAGCCGCTGCAGGTCGGTGCGCAGCAGTCGGTATCCCCGCTCGACGCCGCGGCTCGGCCACTGCCGGCGAGCGGGTTGGGGCCGCTCCCTTCCTCGATCCTCGGCCACCAGCATGGTGAGCACCCCGACCAGCTCGGCCGGACCCAGCTCCTCCAGCCATCCGGACGAGACGGCGTCGGCGACCGCCAGGGCGCTCTCGCCGAAGAGCGCCTCGGCCAGCAGGCCCAGCTCGGTCGGCCGGTCGTTCTCCAGGAAGCCGCCCTCCCGCAGCACACCGCGCAGCGCCCGGAACTCGCGCCGGTAGCGGCCGCGTGCCGAGCGCAGCTCCTCCTCGCCGTGCCGCAGCGTCACGTCGATCTCCTCGCTCTCCCGGCGGTGGCTGCGATGCTCGCTCAGGTAGGGACAGCCGGTGCAGGGACTCTCCTCCAGCCTGGCCCGCGACGCCTTGAGCGAGCGCCGCATGGTCTCGAACTTTCCCCCGGGGTCGGCGGCGCGGCCCCCGTAGCGACCGGCCCGGCTGTCACGCCAGTGCTGGCGCTGGGCACGCCGGACCTCGGTCTCCATGACCTCGACCTGGGCGGCCACGCGAAGATGCCGGGTGAGGGTCGCCTCGGTGCAGGCGTGCCGGGGATGGCGAAAGACCCTTCGGCCCAGGTCCAGTCGCAGCTCCTCGAGATTGGCCTTGCGGTGCACCCAGTGCTCACTGCGCTGCAGTGCCTGATATTGACCGAAGGACCGGTCGAGCAGCTCCTCGGCCCGCTCCAGGGTGCGCGTCTTGAGCAGGGCGAGCACCATCGTGTAGGTGGGCGCGAACTTCGATTCCACGCTCATCTCACCGCCGATGGCGGCGTCGTAGATGTCGCGGACGTCGACGTCCGACTCCTTGAGGATGATGCCGTGGCCGAGGGTGTCGATGCCGCGCCGTCCGGCGCGGCCCATCAGCTGGGTCAGCTCGGTCGAGGTCAGGGCGTGGAAACCGGTCCCGTCGAACTTGGTGAACGAGGAGACGACGCACGCCCGCGCCGGCATGTTCAGGCCGAGTGAGAGGGTCTCGGTGGCGAACACGACCTTGATCAGCCCGCGCTGGAAGAGGGTTTCGACGGTCTCCTTCGCGTACGGGAGCATGCCCGCGTGGTGCATGGCGATCCCCCGGCGGAGCAGCCGGGTGTCGACGGCGTCGACGAACACCCGCCGCTCGTCGTCGTCCGCGATGCCCTGGATGCGACGCGCCATCTCGGTGTCGACGGCCGACTTCTCGGCCGGGTCGGTGAGGTCGAGGCCGTGCACCGCGCAGCGCGAGAGCGCTTCACGGCAGCCCCGCCGGGAGAAGATGAAGTAGATCGCCGGCAGCATCCCGCCGGTGCGCAGGCGCTCGATCACCCGGAGCAGGTCGTTCTCCGGGGCGCGGCGCGCGTAGCGCAGCCGCAGGTCGCCTGCACTCAGGTTCTGGGCCTGCTCGAGGGTCCTTCGGGCCACCTGACCCCGCTCGTCGAAGAGCGGCCAGAGCTGGTTGTCGAGGCAGAGCCACAGCTCCAGGGCAACCGGGCGCTCGGTCTGGGTCACGACCTCCATGCCGCCGCGGAGGCCACTCATCCACGCTGCCACCTCGTCGACGTTGCTGATGGTGGCGGAGAGGCCGGTGATCCGAATGTGGCGCGGAGCTTCGATGATCACCTCCTCCCAGACCGTTCCTCGCGGGTAATCGTCGATGTAGTGGACTTCGTCGAGGATGACGTCGCCGACGGTGTCGACCCGTGCCGGCTCGTCGTAGAGGATGTTGCGGAGGATCTCGGTCGTCATCACCACCACCGGCGCCGACTCGTTGACGGTGTGCTCCCCGGTGACCAGTCCGACGTTCTGCTCGCCGTACCGCTCCCCGAGGTCACGGAACTTCTGGTTGGAGAGCGCCTTCAGGGGCGTGGTGTAGATGACCCGGTGGGGAATGCCGGCGTCGCGCCGGAGGCTTGCCGGCGCCGCCAGGCAGCGCCATATCGCGTACTCGGCGATGAGCGTCTTGCCGCTGGAGGTGGGGGCGCTGACCAGCACCCCTCGTGAGCGTTCCAGCTTCTCGATCGCCTCGAGCTGAAAGGGGTCGAGGGTGAGCCCGACGTGGGCGCTGAAGGCCGCCGCCAGGGTGGCCGCGCTCGGGGCCGGCCCTGCCGGCGAGGTCACCCTCCTTGCGCCGGTCACGCGGTGGCCGCTTCGCTCGGAGGCGCGGCAGGTCGGGCCGGCCGGAGCCCCACGAAGGCGGCCACGGCGCCGAGGAGGCAGAGGACGGCGGAGATCAGCAGGGCGTGGTGAAAGCCACTGGTGAAGCCCGTTCCCGCCGCGTCGGCCGGGTTGGCGAGCCCGGCCGCCAGGGGCACCGCCGCCAGCGCGAGGAGGCCGGCCACCCGCGTGACGGCATTGTTGACCCCGGAGGCGATCCCCGCACGCGTCGATGGCACGGCCCCCAGGATGGCGGTGCTGAGGGGCGCGGCGGTGAGGGCGAGGCCGAGCCCGAATACGGCGGCGGCGGGCAGCACCACCGTCAGGTAGGAGGCCGAAGCCGCCACCCGGAGGAAGAGCAGAAGACCCAGGGCGGCGACGACGGGCCCCAGGGTGATCAGGCGCCGGGAACCCATGCGGGACACCAGTCCCCCGAGTCGTGGGGAGAGGAGAAACAGCAGCAGCGTGATCGGGAAGATGGCCGCGCCGGATCCCAGGGCGCTGTAGCCGGTCACCTGCTGCAGCTCCAGGACCACCAGGAAGAGGGCGGCACTCAGGGCACCGTAGACGAGGAGGGTGGTCAGGTTGGCCACCGCAAACCCGCGGATGGAAAAGAGTGAGAGCGGCAGCAGCGGGCGCTCTCGGCGCGACTCGATGACCCCGAAGGCGACCAGCAGCGCGAGGCCGAGGACCACCGCGCCGGCCGCGAGCGGCGTCCCGAGGTTGCGGGCCTCGATCAGGCCGCAGACCAGCAGCCCGAGACCGGCCGTCGCCGCCAGGGCCCCGCCTCCGTCGAGGCGCTTGCCGAGTGCCGTGGACCGGAGCTCGCGAACGGGGAGGTGGTGGAATGCGGCCGCAACAGCCGCGGCCGCCAGCGGGACGTTGATGAGGAAGACCCATCTCCAGCCGGCGTGGTCGACCAGCAGTCCCCCGAGGAGCGGGCCGATGACGGTGGCGAGGCCGGAGATCACCGACCAGGCCCCGATCGCCCGTCCCCGCTCCTCGCCGGAGAAGCTCGTGGAGACGAGGGCCAGAGCCCCGGGAACCAGCAGGCTGGCCGCGGCTCCCTGGAACAGCCGGGCGATGATGAGGACGGCGCCGGTCGGAGCCACCCCGCAGACGGCGGAGGTCACCCCGAAGGCCACCGCCCCGGCGAGGAAGACCCGGCCGTGGCCGAGCACCTCACCGACCGCGCTGCCCAGGAGCACCAGCCCGGCGAGCGTGATCAGATAGGCGTCGAGCACCCATTGCTGCGTGGAGAGGCCTCCGCCCAGGGTGCGCCCGACGGCGGGCAGGGCGACGACGACCATCGTCGTGTCGAGGAGCGCCATCCCCGAACCGAGCACGGTCGCGACCAGGAGCCAGCGGCCTGCAGGACTGGCGAGCGTCAGCCTCCGGGACGCCCCGGGTGCCGTATTCACAGGCGCACGATCTCGAACCTGGAGTCGACGAGCAGCGCCTCCGCGTCCTCACCGACGAAATTGAGCACCTTCTGGCAGACCTCGTCGGCGTGACGTGCGTCGTTGGAGACGCAGGCCACCCCCAGCTCCACGGCCTGCCAGAGATCCTGGTCGCCGACCTCCGCGATGGCGACGTTGAACGTCCGGCGCACGCGGGCGACCAGCGAGCGCACCACCTGCCGCTTGTCCTTGAGGGACTCGCTGCCCGGGACCTGGAGGTGGAGCACGAGGGTTCCGATGACCATCCCCGGCAAGCTAGCAGACCGGCGGGGGGACTGACCTTCACGGCTCCCCCGGGTGTGGCCGGCCTCCTGGTCGGTCAGGGCGACGATACCGGAGAGGAGCGGGATCGCCTCGCTCGTCGCGCCCACGATGCTCCAGCCGCTGGAAGGGCGGACCTAGAGGATGCGGAGCAGCTTCTGCCGCAGCGCCTCGAGGCGCTCGAAGTCGCCGATCGACGGGCGGGCAGGCGTCTTTCCGGGGAACTTGAGGTGCTGGACGGCCTCCGCCAGGAGCTGGACGTCGTCCTCGCTGAGGCGAACCGATCGGAGGTTGTGCGTGGGCGCCGTCGGGACCGGGTGGACGGGTGGTTCCGGGAGGGGGTGCTCGACCGGGGCGGGCTCCTCGGTGCTGCGGAACAGCTCCTCCGAGCCGCGCAGCTGGGCGCGGCGGAACCCGGGCATCACGGGTGCCCCGCCCGCGCCTTGGGTCCAGCCGGCGCAGCCTCCGGCTCCGGGCTGGCCGGCTCGACACCCTGGGCCATGACGATGCGGGCGAGCGCACGGTACGCCCTGGCCCCCGGGGATTCGGGGGCGTACTGGAGGATGGAGAGCCCCGCCAGCGGTGTCTCGGCAAAGCGGATGGACGCGTCCACCCGAACGTCGAAGACCTCGTTGCCGTAGCGCTCCTTGACCAGCTCGAGAACCTCCTGGCTGTGCAGCGTCCGCGGCTTGTAGATGGTCGGGAGGATGCCGGAGATGCTCAGCTGAGGGTTGAGCTTCGCCCGCACCCGGTCGATGGTCTTCTGGAGCTGCTGCATCCCCTTCATCCCGAAGTACTCGCACTGCAGGGGGATGATCACCTCGGTCGCGACCACCAGGGCATTGACGCAGAGGAGGCCGAGCGAGGGCGGGCAGTCGATGATGGCGTAGTCGAATTCGGGCAGCAGGGGGGAGAGCTTCTCCTGGAGCACCGACTCCCGGCCGAACTCGGTCACCAGCTGCAGCTCGGCACCCGAGAGCTCGATGTTGGCGGGCAGGAAGTCCAGACCGATCGGCTCCGAGCGCAGCCGGGCTTCGGCCGCGGTGGTGCTCGGCTCGGTGAGGATGTTGTAGACGGTCACCTCCAGCTCATCCGGCCGGCGCACGCCCATGTTGATGGTCAGGTGGCCCTGCGGATCGAGGTCGACAGCCAGCACCCGGGCGCCTGCCTCGGCGAGGGCGGCGGCCAGGTTGACGGCGGTGGTGGTCTTGCCCACGCCGCCCTTCTGGTTGGCGATGGCGATGACCCGCGTCACAGAACGACCTGAGCCGGAGCGGGGGTGGAGAATCCTGTCGAACAGATGCGCCGCACTGAGCCGGTATCATAGCGGACCCCGCCTATCGCCAAAGCCAATCCGGCAGCGGGCCGAACGATCGAGTCGACGCTGAGGGAGTTCGTCAGTGGCTGAAGCCGAACGTGTCAAGCCGCGCACTCTGTACGTGGAAGAGGCCATCCAGGCGGCCCTGGAGAGCAGATGGCAGGACGCCCTCGCCATCAACCGCGCCCTGGTCGAGCGGCACGGAGGCGTCGAGGAGACCTTCAACAGGATCGGCAAGGCGCTGACCGAGCTCGGCGAGCATCAGGCTGCCCTCGATGCGTATTCGCAGGCGCTGGAGATCAACTCGCAGAACGCGATCGCCCAGAAGAACGTTCGCAAGCTGCGGCTTCTGCTCGAAAGCCGCGAGAAGATCGCCGGAGCCAAGGGGGCCATCGACGTCGACCTCTTCGCCGAGGAGCCCGGCAAGAGCGCGCTCACCGTGCTCAACCCGCCCAAGGCCGGAGTGGTGATCGTGGTCGCGCCCGGGGAGGTCGTGGAGCTGCACCTTCAGGATGGAGGCCTCCAGGCCCAGACGACCGCGGGGGTCGTGCTCGGCGATGTCGACAGCAAGATCGCCCGCAGGCTCGTGCCCCTCATCTCCACCGGCAACCGCTATACGGCGGTGGTGGCTCGGGTGGAGGAGAGCCAGATCGAGATCATCATCCGCGAGGCCTTCCAGTCAACCGAGAACGCGCGCAAGTCGTCCTTCCCGGTCAGCCGGCAGCGACGCGAGGAGTTCAGGCCCTACGCGAAGGAGTCCCTGCTCGCGCAGCGCGGCGTGGACGAGGGAGCCACGGCGGATGGCGACGACGAGGAGGTTGTCGAGGCCGGTGAGCCCGGCGAGGAGGTCGAGCCGCTCGCGTCCGACGAGGAGTTCGAGGAGCCCGCACCGCTCGAGGACGTGGAGAAGGAGGACGACGACGTGGATGAGGACGTGCGTCCGGAGGACCAGTACTAGCCCCTGCCAACCCGCGTGCGGTCCCGCGCCGGCGCTGGCACAATGCACCTCACTCCATATGCCCTCCACCGCCAGCCGGTCGCCGTGGCCACTCGTCGGCCGGCACGAGGAGCTGGCGCTGCTTGCTCGTGAGCTGGAGCGTCCGGCCTCGTGCGGCGTCATCATCGCGGGCGCCCCCGGGGTCGGTAAGACCCGGCTCCGCGGCGAGGCGCTCGCCAGGCTGCGCCGGGATGGATGGCTCATCCGCGAGGTGACCGCCACGGAGGCGGCGGCGACCATCCCCTTCGGTCCCCTCGCGCCGCTGCTCCCCGAGGCGCTCTCGATGAGCCCGCTCGACGTCCTCCGGCACAGCGTTCGCGAGCTCCGCCACGAGCGCGGCAACGGGCGACTGGTGGTCTCCGTCGACGACGCCCACCTCCTCGATGCCGCCTCGTCCGCCCTCCTGCATCAACTGGCCAGTACTCAGACCGCATCTCTGCTGCTGACGGCACGCTCCGGCGAGACCCTTCCCGACCCGCTCGTGGGGCTGCGCAAGGAGGGGGCCATCGGCTGGATCGAGCTCCAACCCCTCTCCCGGACCGAGGTGGAGGCGCTCCTCGGCCAGGCGCTCGACGGCCACCTGGACGCCCGCACGCGTCACGAGCTGAGCCGGCTGAGCCAGGGCAACGCGCTCTTCCTCCACGAGCTGGTCGAGATCGGGCTCGGTTCCGGCGCCCTGGCGGAGCGGGACGGCGTATGGCGTTGGGACGGTGAGCCGGTGGCGGCGGGAGGCCCTCTCGAGGCCATCCAACAGCGGCTTCGCCCCCTCTCCGCGCCCCAGCGCGAGGCGGCCGAGGCGCTCGCCCTCGCCGAGCCACTTCCCCTCGACGTTCTGGAGCGGCTGGCGGCGCCCGCCGTGATCCGCGAGCTCGAGGCGGCGGGGGTGATCAGCACCTCCACCGTGACGGAGCGGTACCGGCGGCGCTGGCAGGTACGGCTCGCCCATCCCCTCTACGCCGAGGCCCTGCGCGGAGGCCTGACCCCGCTCCGGAGGCGGGAGCTGCTCGGGCGGCTCGGCGACGCCCTGGAGGCGACCCCGCTGCGCCGCGGTGACGACCCGAGCCGGTTGGCCATGATCCGCCTGGAGGCGGGGCAGCCGGTCCACGCGGAGTCCGCGCTGGCGGCGGCACGCTGGATGCTCGGCTCCGGGCGCTTCGACACCGCCGCGGCGCTGGCGCGGGCTGCCGTGGACTCGGGTGCGGGTTTCCCCGCGGAGGTGGCGCTCTCCCGGGCCATGACCGGAATGCGCCGGCCGGAGGAGGCACAGGCCGTACTCGAGGGCGCCCGCCCCGTCGGTGCCGCGCAGGTGGCCGAGCTGGCGCTGACCAGCGCTCAGAACCTCTATCACGGGCTGGGTCGCTCCGATCGGGCCCTGGAGGTCCTCAGCGAGGCGCTGGACCGCCTCCCGGAGGACGCCGCCTCCGAGCTGATCGTGACCCGGGCTCTCTTCGAGTTGTCGGCGGGCCGCCTCGGGACGGCCGAGTCCCTCAGCACCGCTCTCCTCGAGAGCGCCGGCGTACCCCTGGCCGCGCAGATCGGAGCCATCGGCGTGCGCGGCCTGGCACTCGCCCTCTCCGGGCGGCCCCTCCAGGCCGTCATCGCTCTGGACACCGGGGTGGAGCTCCTCCGCGACTCCCCGGAGCTGCTCGGCACCCGCTCCACCCTGCTCACCGGGCGATGGATGGCGCTCTGCCTCGCCGGCCGGATCCCCGAGGCCGCCCGGCTCGCCGCGGAGGTTCACGACCGGCTCGTCGAGGCCAGCCTCGAACCGTTGCGCGGCTACTGGACCGGGTTGGTGGGCTGGGCGGCCCTGCTGTCGGGGAGGAGCCGGACGGCGCGGTCATGGCTGGAGGAGGGAGCCTCGATCTGCCACCGCTACATGGCCGGCGGAGGTCACGTGGTGACCCTGGAGGGGGTTCTGGCCCAGGCCGCCAGCCTTCGCGGCGATGTTCGGCGGGCCGAGACGGCCCTCGCCGCGGCTCACGCCGCCGTTGTCGCTCCGCCGACCGAGGTGCCCTGGGTCGATCTCTGCGAGGCGTGGGTCCTCTGGGCTCAGGGCGAGACCACCCGGGCCGTCGAGGCCGCCCTGCGCGCGGCCACCGGCTGGCGCGAGGCCGGCTTCTCCTCCCTGGAGGCATGGGGGCTCCACGATGCCGCGCGTCTCGGCGACCTCGTCGGGGTCGAGCGGCTGGAGGTCCTCGCCGGGTGCTGCGAAGGGGATCTCATACCCGCCCTCGCGGCCCACGTGCGAGCGCTCGCCGATGCCGACGGTCCCGGTCTCGAGCGCATCTCCCTCGAGTTAGAACGGATGGGGCTCACCCTGCTCGCCGCCGAGGCGGCGACGGAAGCGGCCGAGGCCTACCGGAAAGCGGGGATGCCGAACCGCGCCCGGGTGCCCATGCTCCGGAGCGCCGCTCTGACGGCGGACTGCGAGCAGAGCCGCTCACCCAGCATCGCCCGCGCCGCCACGCCGCGTGCCCTCACCCACCGCGAGCTCCAGGTGGCCCAGATGGCCAGTGGAGGGGCGAGCAGCGCGGACCTCGCCGCCCGGCTCGGGCTCTCCGTCCGCACCGTGGAGAACCACCTTCAGCAGGCGTACTCCAAGCTCGGGGTGAGCTCACGGGCTCAGCTGGCCGTGGTGCTCGCCACGGTCCCGGACCACGTGGAATGAGTACCGACAGCTTCTTCTGAGTACCCGGGGGCGAAGGCGCGCCCGGGCTGGGTACCGCGGTACTCATGACGCGGCTCCCGGATCTGCCTAGCCTGGCCCCTCGATGAACCGGGAGCTGGCCCTTTCGGAGTTGACCCCGGCCTATGCGGAGGCGCTCCGCCTGCGCGACCAGGGCGTCGGCCACGCGGCGATCGCCGCCCGGTTGCAGCTTCCGGTCGAGGCGGTGCCCAACCTGCTGGAGCTGGCTCAGGCCAAGCTCGACACCATGCTCGCCATGCCTGAAGTGGAGGCGGACTGAGATGAGCGATGGGAGGGGTCGGGCAGTTGGAGAGGCGAATACCGCCGGCTCCGCGAGAGCGCGCACCGCTCCGCGAGGGGGATGGCCAGTCGGGGAGTGCGCCTGCGCCGGGGCGGGCGCACCGACCGACCAGGGGTTGCGACATCCGCGTATGTGAACCCTGATTCCTAGTTGTGAGAGGCCACCGCTAGGCGGTAGCCTTCGTCAGTCGCCCAACGCAAATACGCGCAAAGGAGTTCAAGTACCTGAAATGCCAGCACAGATAGGTGGAAAGACCTACTCCAACGGCCAATTGATCCTGGGTGGTGCCCTCGTCCTTGCCCTGATCAACTGGTTCATTCCGTGGTGGTGGACCGCCAGCTACAGCTTCTCCGGTGTTGACGGCATCGCCGGGTACAGCTCGAGTACCGGCATCGGTGGGCTCGGCTCGTGGTCGGGCTGGCTCGGCTTCCTCGCCCTGCTTGTCCTCATCGTCCTCTTCGCGCTCCGGTCCTTCGCCCCCCAGGTGCTGCCGGCCCTTCCGGCCGCCGACTACCTGATCTACGCCGTCGGCGGCGTGTTCATCCTGCTGATGGTCGTCCTCTTCCTGACCTACGCCGGAGGCGCGAACTACTCCGGGCCCGGCGGGTCGGCCGGAATCTCCATCGGCTTCTTCATCGGGCTGATCACTGCCGCGGCGGTTGCCGTCGGCGGCTGGCTCAGCAAGACCGACGCTCAGCCGGCGACCGCACCGCTGAACTTCTCCGGCTTCAACCAGACTCCGCCTCCGCCGCCTCCGGCGCAGTAACCCATACGCCATAGGCGAGGAGCATCGAGGGCCGCCGTCCCCCGCGGGCGGTGGCCCTCGGCCTCGTCCCCTCGAGTCATCCCACCCAAAACAGCCGTCCGCGCCGTTTCGCCTCGACCCGAGGCGGAGCCTGGCTAGACTTCGCCCATATGAGCGCCCTGCAGAGTCCGGCGCGGGGCCGCGCGGGCGGTTTCGCCGATTGGATCGGTGCGGCGGCACAGCGCCGTCGGCTCGTGACCGAAGCCTTCGTCGACACCTTCGCCGCCTGGGGCTACGAGTACCTCGCCACCCCGCTGGTGGAGCCGCTCGAGACCGTGGCGGCCGGCGTGGGAGGCGGTCTCCAGGCCCAGCTCTTCCGCTTCATGGACGCCGACGGCAGCCTGCTCGCCCTGGTCGGGGAGCGCACCGTGAGCGTCGCCCGGGTGGTCTCCACCCAGCTCCAGGGGGTGCGGCCGCCTCTCCGCCTCTGCTACGCGGGACCGGTGCTCTTCAACCGCCCCCCGCTCGGCGGCCGGCGCCGAGAGGCGATGCAGGCGGGCTGCGAGCTGATCGGGCATCCGGGGCTCTCGGCTGACGCGGAGTGCATCGCCGTGGCCGCGGCCGCGCTCGAGCGGGCCGGTGTCACCGGAGTCCAGATCGACGTCGGTCACGCCGACTTCGTCCCCTCCCTGCTCGACTCCGCCAACCTCGACGCCGAATCCCGAGGTCGGGTCGCCGACGCGCTTCGCGGCCGCGACCTGGTGGCGGTCGAGGATGCCCTGCGCGGCACGGACGCGGGGGATGCCGAGCGGGAGCTGCTGCTCGCCTTCCCCACCCTGCGCGGTGGTCGCGAGATCCTGGACACCGCCGGCGCACGGATCAGCGCCCCCCGGCCGCGGCGGGTCCTCGCCGACCTGGCGGAGCTCTGGGATGTCCTCGACCGCCACGGGATCACCGCCAGCGTCCACCTCGACCTCGGTGCCGTGCGCGACTGGGACTACTACACCGGCCCGACCTTCGAGCTGTTCAGCGCGGATCTCGGCTTTCCGCTCGGTGCGGGCGGGCGCTACGACCGGCTGCTCGCCGCCTTCGGCACGGATGCTCCGGCGACCGGGTTCGTCCTCCACGTCGACCGCTGCTGCGACGCCCTGCTGCGGGGCTCGGGCCAGGACGGAATGGTCGAAGCGCTTCGCCTTGCCTACTCCGCGGTGCGGGCCGGCGAGGCGCCGGCCCTGGCCGCCCGCCTCCGTCAGGCGGGGATTGCCGTCGCGCTCGAGCTCGAGCCGACCGCCCGCCACCACGAGGAGCCGGTGGTCGAGGGAATGGCCCGCCTGGACGACGACGGCGCCGTTGCCTGGAGGTACCGGGGCGAGGAGGGGCGCGGCGTCGAGGCGCTCCTCTCCGCGCACGCCCGGGACGCCCTGTGAGCGGCGGTCTTCGGCTCGCGCTGCCCGGCGGTGCCCTCTTCGAGGATGCCTGCCGGCTGCTCTCGGACGCTGGGGTGGCGGACATCGACGCCAGCCGATTCGACCGTCAGCTGAAGATCGCCACCCCGACCGCCACCGTGGTCAAGGTGCGGCCCACCGACGTCCCCGTGTACGTGGAGATGGGCGCGTGCGACGCCGGCATCGTGGGCAAGGACATCCTCTGGGAATCGCCGCGCGACTGCTACGAGCTGGTCGACCTCCACTTCGGTGCCTGCCGGCTCGTTCTGGCCGCGCCGGAGGGCTCGCCGCTCGCCGAGGGGCGCTTCCCTCAGTCGCTCCGGGCCGCCACCAAGTACCCGATCGCCGCCCGCCGCTTCTTCGACTCGCTGGGGCTGGCGGTCGAGCTGATCAAGCTCCACGGGTCGGTCGAGCTGGCTCCGGCAATGGGCCTCGCCGACTGCGTCGTCGACATCACCGCGACGGGGCGCACGCTCATCGCCAACCATCTCGTCGAGGTCGCCGAGGCGGGACGCTCGACGGCTCGGCTGATCTCAAACCAGGCCTCGCTCAAGACCAGGAGCGAGGCGGTCAACCAGCTCGCCGCCGCCCTCCGCCGCACCGTCACGGCGGGGGCCGCACCCGCTGCCGTGACGTGATCGTCCGGCTCCGATCCCTCACCCCCGCGGCGTGGCGGGCGCAGGTCCGCGCCGAGAGGCGCGGTGCGGCCGCCCTTCTGGACGCCGAGACGGCGGGGCCACTGGCGGCGTGGTTCGAGCTGCCGGTTGCCGCCGAGCACGTCGTCCGCACCATTCTCGACGACGTCGCCCGCGAGGGCGACCCCGCGGTCCGGCGCTGGACCGAGCGGCTCGACCACGCGGACATCGCCGAGACCCGCGTCCCGGCGGAGGCGATGGCCCGCGCCTGGGACCAGACCGCGCCCGCGATCCGCGACGCGATCATTGCCGCCGCGGTCCGTATCCGGACCATCCACCAGCCCCAGCGCGACACCGCCGCCCGGGGAACGCCCAGCGCGCACCTCCGTCCCCTGCCTTTGCGGCGGGTCGGCTGCTACATCCCCGGTGGCCGCGCGGCGTATCCCAGCACGGTGCTGATGAACGTCATCCCCGCTCAGATCGCCGGTGTCGGGGAGATCGCCCTGGTGTCGCCTCCCGGCCCCGACGGGTCGGTCCACCCGCTCGTCCTCGCCAGCGCCCACCACCTGGG
>PLAK01000175.1 GCA_003134115.1 Candidatus Changshengia sp. | reverse complement strand
GCTGCTGGCCGCCTGGTGGAGACGGAGGGATGGGGTTGATTTCCAGGTTGGGAGGGCTTGTGGTGGGACAGACGCGTCATCGGATCGCGGCGTGGGCGTTCGGATTGGCGGCCCTTGCCGCAGCCGGATGCGGGGGCACCACCGTTATCGTCACCGCACCGGCCACCTCGGCTCCGGCAGCANNCCTCACCGTCGCCGGCACCGACACCGACACGGGGAACTCGCTGTGCAGCAGCCTCGAGAGCGCCTCGGCCTGGACCTCCGCATCCTCCATTCCCGCCGGCGGGTACAACGGTGTCCCGGGGTGCTACGTGACCCTGGACGGCGGTTCCGTCACCGCTCGCATCTACACCGCCCAGGGCGGTACCGATACGGACACGGTGGCGCTCTGCAACACACTTCTCGGCGGAGTCAGCCTACCGACGCTCGCCCCCTGAGCCGGCCGCCGAAGAGCTTCAGCGGGGCCGCGCCATGGGCTGCGACCATACGCGGCATGCTGATGTTCCTCGACGACTACTCTGAAGGCGCCCATCCCGCAGTGCTCGAGGCCCTGGTGGCGCACAACGGCGGGCAGGAGCTCGGCTATGGGGAGGACCAGCACTCGCGGCTCGCGACCGCGCGGATCGCGGCCCAGGTCGGGCGAGACTGCGAGGTGCACCTGCTGGTGGGCGGCACCCAGACCAACCTCACCTGCCTGGGCGCCTTCCTGCGCCCCCATGAGGGGGTGCTCGCCGCGCAGACCGCGCACATCAACGTCCACGAGACGGGCGCCGTCGAGGCCACAGGTCACCGCATCGTGCAGATCCCCACGCCCACCGGCAAGCTCGACCCCGGCCTCGTCGACCAGGCGCTGGCCCAGCACCAGGATGAGCACAGCGTGCGTCCGGCCGGGATCTTCCTCGCTCAGGCCACCGAGGCGGGCGGCGTCTACAGCGGCGAGGAGCTCCGGACCCTCTGCTCCCACGCCCATGCCCGCGGGCTCTGGGTGTACCTCGACGGCGCCCGGCTCGCGCCGGCGCTGGCGGTGCTCGGAGCCCGTCTGGACCTGATCGCGTCGTGCGGGGTCGACGCCTTCTTTGCCGGGGGAACCAAGAACGGGGCGCTCTGCGGAGAGGCCGTCGTTCTGGTCAACGATGAGCTGCGCCGCGACTTCCGCTACCACATGAAGCAGCGCGGCGCGCTGCTCGCCAAGGGGCGGCTTCTGGGCATCCAGTTTGCCCGCCTTTTCGACCGCGACGACCTCTGGTACCGGCTGGGGGCCCAGGCCAACGCCGCCGCGGCGCGCCTGGCGCGCGGGCTCCGTGACTCCGGCGTGCCCCCCCGCGCGGCCGAGGCCAACCAGGTCTTCGTCGAGCTCCCCGGCGACGCGGCCGCACGACTGGCCACGGCGGTTCGCTTCCATGTCTGGTCACGCGGCGAGCGCGGCACCCTGATCCGGCTGGTCTGCTCCTGGGCCACCGACGACGCGACGGTCGACCGGCTGATCGACGAGGTGCGCCGGGCGCTGGCACCGTCGACCGCCACCGAAACTCCGCCGGGTGAGGCGCCAGAGAGCGGCACCATGCCAGGGACGGGTCACGGCGCATGAGCGACTCCGCCTGGGGCCCCCTGCGCGACCTCCCTCGCGGCATCGCCGGCCTGGAGCGCGCCGCCCGAGCCATCCGCCAGGCCTCCTCGCGCCACACCTCCGTCTATCTCTATGGCCTGGAGGGTGACATCCTGGTGCTTCGCGCCTTCAGCGGACGGCCGACCGAGCACACCCGGATCCGGGTTGGCGAGGGCGTCTGCGGGCGCGCGGTGGCTCTCGGTGCCGCTCAGGTGGTCGCCGACGTCGCCGGCGACCCCGACTACATCTCCTGCAGCCTCGAGACCCGCTCCGAGTGCGTGGTCCTGGTCCGTCGCGAGGGCGGAGTCGTGGGTCAGATCGACATCGACAGCGATGTTCCCGGCGCCTTCACAGCGGAGGAGGTCATGGGCCTCGAAGAGGCGGCAGAGCTGATCGCCCCGCTCTTCTGATCTGGAAGACCGGCGCGCACCGTCTGCCCAGTGAGCGGTTGCTCATCGACTTGCCATCCGCTCACCCACTCCGATATGCTGACCCGTGCGATGGAGATCCACGAGATTCGCGTGTCCGAGCCGGGCGGCCGCTAGATGCCGCTCGTCCCGCTGCAGCGCATCCTGGGAAGGGCGAGGTCCGACGGCTACGCCGTCGGCTACTTCGAGGCGTGGGACGCGTGCTCGCTGGAGGCGGTGCTCACCGCCGCGGAGGCGGAGTCGGCACCTGTGGTTCTCGGTTTCGGCGCCATGATGGTGGACGGGAAGTGGCTCGAGAGCGGCGGTATCGAGCTCCTGGGTGCCATCGGAGGCAGCTACGCGGCGAGCAGCACCGTGGACGTCTCCCTCATCTTCAACGAGGCTCACACCCTCGACCAGGCCATGCGTGGCATCGACGCCGGCTTCAACGCGGTGATGATCGACACCGAGCACTGGCGCCCCGAGGATGCCATCGTCGCGGTGAAGGAGCTCTGCCGCGTGGCGCACCGGTCCGGCGTGGCGGTGGAGGCCGAGCTCGGCAGCCTGGCGGAGGCCACGGCCGCCGGCGTGGATGACAGTCACGCCAGCGCGACGGATCCGGAGGAGGCCGCCCGCTTCGTGGCGGAGACCGGTGTCGACTGTCTGGCGGTTTCGGTCGGGAATGTCCACATCCTCATGGACCAGCAGGCCTCCATCGACATGGAGCGTCTGAGGTCGATCCACCAGCGGGTCGACGTGCCCCTGGTCATCCACGGCGGAACCAGCTTCCCCCCAGCGGCGGTGGCGCCGGCGATCGCCCTCGGGGTCGCCAAGTTCAATGTCGGGACGGTCCTCAAGCACGCCTTCTGGGCCGGCCTGGAGTCCGCGACCCACTCGGCCGGCCCCCGCCCCGATGTGCACCGGCTGCTCGGCTCCCACAAGGATTCCGACGTGATGGTCATCGCCAAGGAGCGGATGACGGCCAAGGTCCGCTCCCTGATCCGGCAGTACGGGGGGAGCGGGCGCCAGGGGCCGGCGACCGACCCGGGTGCCCGATGAGCTCGGACACTCGCGTCCCGAGTGCTGAACCCGGATCGGAACCGGGAACCACCGAGGTCGATGCGTACCACGGGCTGGAGCTCTATCGCCGGATGCTTCTCATCCGACGCTTCGAGGAGCGCGTCTATCTCGTCTACCTGCAGGGGGAGATCCCGGGGACACTCCACCAGTACCAGGGTCAGGAGGCGGTGGCGGTCGGCGTCTGCGACGTGCTGCGACGGACGGACTGGATAACCTCCACCCATCGACCCCACGGTCACGCCCTGGCCAAGGGCGTCGATCTGCGGGCGGCGATGGCGGAGCTCTACGGCAAGGCGACCGGCTGCTGCGGCGGCAAGGGCGGCTCGATGCATCTCGGCGACCCCTCGGTGGGGATGCTGCCGGCGATCGCCATCGTCGGGGGAGGTAACACGGTGGTCACCGGCCTCGGGCTCGCATTCAGGCTGATGCACACCGACCAGGTGGCCGTGTGCTTCTTCGGTGAGGGCGCGAGCAACGAGGGTGCCTTTCACGAGGGCCTCAACTTCGCAGCCGTGCAACACCTCCCGATCGTCTTCGCCTGCGAGAACAACCTCTACGGCGCCTCCACCCCGTTTCATCTGACCAGCCTCGTCCCGGATGTCGCTGCCCGGGCTGCGGCGTACGGCGTGAGGGGAGAGATCGTCGACGGGATGGACGTGCTCGCCGTGCGCGAGGCAGCCGGACGGGCGGTGGCCGACGCACGCGCAGGGGCCGGCCCGATCCTCCTCGAGCTCAAGACCTACCGGTTCGCGGGTCACAGCCGGGGTGACGTCAGAGGCTATCGCAGCCGCGAGGAGGAGGCTCTGTGGAAGGGGCGCGATCCGATCGTCCGCATCCGCGAACGCCTCGCCCTGACCCTCGCGGAGGACGTCCTCGATGCGACGGACGCCGGGGTCGAGGCGGCGCTCGACGACGCCATCGAGTTCGCGCGGCAGTCACCCCTGCCGCGAGCCGAAGACGCGTTGACCGACGCCTACGCGACCGTTATCAGCAGGGAGCCCACCCCATGACCCCTGGAACCCCTCCCGCCAAGGGCGGACGCCGGCTGAACATCGCCGAGGCCTTGCGGGAAGCGATCGCCGAGGAGATGCGCCACGACGAGAAGGTTTTCCTCATCGGGGAGGACGTCGGCGTCCCCGGGGGGTTCGGCGGTGCGTTTGGCGTCTACCTCGGCCTGACCGAGGAATTCGGCCATGAGCGCATCATCGACACCCCGATCAGCGAGAAGGCGATCGCGGGAGCCGCGGTGGGCGCTGCGCTGATGGGGATGCGACCGATCCCGGACCTGCAGTACTCCGACTTCCTCTTCGAGTGCATGGATGAGCTTGTCAACCAGGCGGCGAAGATGCGGTACATGTCGAATGGCAGGTTGAGCGTCCCCATGGTCCTTCGCTGTCCGGTCGGCACGGCCAACCGGGGGGCACAGCATGGTCAGTGCCCGGAGAGCTACTTCGTGCATGTGCCCGGCCTCAAGGTCGTCTGCGTCTCCGATGCGTATCACGCCAAGGGACTGCTGAAGAGCGCGGTGCGCGACGATGACCCGGTCATCTTCTTTGAGCACAAGTTGCTCTACGGCAGCAAGGGACGTGAGCAGGCCGGTGGAATGGACCTCACCGCGTACGTGCCCGAGGAGGAGTACCTCTTCCCGATCGGAAGGGCGGTGGTGAAGCGGGAGGGCACCTCCGTCACCGTGGTGGCGACGCACATGAGCCTCTACCGCTCCCTCGCGGCCGCGGAGGAGCTGGCCCGAGATGGCATCGAATGCGAGGTGATCGATCCCCTGACGCTGCTCCCCCTCGACGAGGAGACCATCTTCGCCTCCGTCAGGAAGACTGGCCGCCTGGTGATCGCCCACGAGGACACGCTGACCGGGGGGTGGGGCGGCGAGCTGGCCGCCCGGGTCGCTGAGGAGTGCCTCTTCTCCCTGGAGGCGCCGATCCGGAGGGTTGCCAGCCACGACGTACCGCTCCCGGTCGCCCCGGTGATGGAGCAGACCGTGGTGCCGTCGGTGGCGAGGATCAAGGCTGCGATCCAAAGCTGCTGCGGAGGCTGAGCACGCGGATGGCGCACCGGATCGACATGCCGCCGCTGGGTCAGACCACCGACGAGTTGCTGATCGTCGAGTGGTTCAAGAGAGAGGGCGACGCCGTCAAGCTGGGAGAAGCCCTGCTCAGCGTCGAGACCGACAAGGCCCAGGTCGACGTGGAGTCGGTGGCCGCCGGGACTCTGCTCAAGGTCCTCCACGCTGCTGGCGACACCGTGCGGGCCGGCTCGCCGGTGGCCTATGTGGGCGCCCCGGGCGAGGCCGTCCCGGTGGCGTCAACCGAAGCCCCGGAGCCGTCCCCCACCCCACGCGCGGAGCCCGGGCGTCATTCCCCGGAGAATGCACCAGGCCGGGTCTCGGCGCTGCCAGCCGCGCGGCGCCTGGCGCACGAGCTGGGCATAGACCTCACCAAGATTGCGGGCACGGGCCAGGACGCTGTGATCACCGTGCGCGACGTCGAGCGGGCCGGGCAGGAGACCTCGGTTCTCGGGGACGACCCCGACCTCGTTGCCGTTCCCCAGCTGAGGCAGGTCGTCGCGCGCCGGATGTCCGCGTCGGCCCAGCGGATTCCCCAATTCACGCTCACCGTCTCGGTCGACGCCAGCGGAGCGCGCGACCTCATCAGAGCCCAGCGCGCGAGCGTGTCGTCGGCTCCCGGATCACGCCTGACCTACACGCACCTGGCCGTCCGGGCGGTGGCCACCGCTCTGCGCGATCTCCCGACCGTCAACCGGCTCTGGGTCGATGACGGGCCGCATTTCCGCCAGCTCCATCGGTCGGACGTGGGGCTCGCCGTCTCCGGCGACGACGGGCTCCGCGTGGTGAGCATCCCCGAGGCCGATCGGGCCCCGCTGGCGGAGCTGCCCGGTCTCCTCGGCAGCGCTGCCGAGCGGGCGCGGTCGGGCTCGCTGCTGGCGGTGGACCGCCTGCCCGTCGCGGTGACCGTCAGCAGCCTGGGCATGTACGGAGTCGAACAGTTCCAGGCGCTCGTCGATCCTGACCAGACCGCGATCCTCGCGGTCGGCACCGTCGAGGACCGGCCCGTCGCCCGGGATGGCACGGTCGTCATCCTGCCCATGCTGCGGGTCAGCCTCTCGGCCGATCACCGAGTGGTTGATGGCACGTTGGCTGCGCAGTTCCTCCGGGCCGTCCGGGCCGCCCTGGAGAGCCCGAACGGCGCGATGAGATGACCACCACCCGCTCCGGGGTCACCAGCAGCTGGCAGGATGAGCAGGCGGACAGCTGCCTCAACGAGCTGGAGCTGCGCGCCTACAGCTCCCGTCTGCTGGGTCAGGATCCCCACCTGGTGCTCCATGGTGGTGGCAACACCTCGGTGAAGCTCACCGAGACCAACATCTTCGGTGAGGCGGAGGCGATCCTCTGGGTCAAGGGCAGCGGCTGGGACCTGGGCAGCATCGAGCCGGCCGGGTTCGCGCCGGTACGGATGCGGCAGCTGCGAGCGCTCGCCGAGCTCACCACACTCTCCGACCTCGACATGGCGCGGGAGCTGCGCACCGGCACCATCGACCCCGCCGCCCCCGCTCCGTCGGTGGAGGCGATCCTCCACGCCATCATCCCCTTCAAGTACGTCGACCACACCCATGCGGACGCGGTCCTCACCCTCACCAACTCGGTGAAGGGAGCCGCGTTGATCCAGAAGGTCTACGGCGATCGCCTCGTCCATGTGCCCTACGTGATGCCCGGATTCAAGCTGGCCGCCCTCTGCGCCCACCTCTATCCGAGGCAGCGTGGTCCCCAGACGATCGGGATGCTCCTGATGAACCACGGCGTCTTCACCTGGGGTGAGACCGCCCGTGAGTCGTATGAGCGGATGATCGAGGTGGTCTCGCTGGCCGAGGCGTGCATCCATCAGCAGGTCCGAGGCCGGCCCCGCCCCGTTTCGCCCGTCCCGAGCTCCTCCCCATACCTGGAGGTCGCCGGCCTTCGGCGGGAGGTCTCGGAGGCGGCCGGGGCCGCCATGATCCTGCAGGTGGACGACGGGCCGAGCGCGCTCTCCTTCGCTCAGCGCGCCGACGTGTCGGCGATCTCCCAGCAGGGTCCGGCGACCCCCGACCACGTGATCCGCACCAAGCGGCTGCCCCTGCTGGGGCGCGATGTCGCAACCTACACGGGCGAGTACGAGCGCTACTTCGCAGAACAGGCGAGCAGATCAGAACGCCGGCTGCACGCCCTGGATCCCGCGCCCCGGGTGATCATCGACCCACAGCTGGGCGTGATCGCGGCCGGCCGGTCGGCGGTCGACGCGTGCATCGCCGCCGACATCTACCGCCACACCATCGAGATCATCCTCGACGCCACCGACCTCGGTGGCTACCGCGCCCTCCCCGCCGAGGACATCTTCGACGTCGAGTACTGGGACCTGGAGCAGGCCAAGCTCACCAGGAAGGGCTCGCCAGCGCCGTTGACCGGCGAGGTCGCCCTGGTCACCGGAGCGGCCGGGGGGATCGGTCGCGCCTGCGCGGAGGCCCTGCTGCGGAAGGGCGCTGCGGTCGTGGGCCTGGACCTCAACCCGGCCGTGGCGGAGGTGGCCCCCGGGCCCGCCTGGTACGGCGCCCGGTGCGACGTGACCGACCCCGAGCAGGTGACCGCCGCCATCGAGGCCGGGGTCAAGCGGTTCGGTGGCATCGACATCGCCGTCCTCAACTCGGGCGTCTTCCCACCCAGCCAGCGCCTCGACGCCCTGGAGATGGGAGCGTGGCGCGCTGTGATGGCCGTCAACGTGGAGGCCTCGGTGGCCCTCCTGCGTCAACTCCACCCCCTGTTGCGGCTGGCCCCCGGCGGCGGGAGGGTGGTGGTGATCGGCTCCAAGAACGTGCCGGCCCCGGGCCCTGGCGCAGCCACCTACTCGGCCTCCAAGGCGGCCCTCACCCAGGTGGCGCGGGTGGCCGCCCTGGAGTGGGGTGCGGATGGGATCAGGGTCAACGTCATCCATCCCAATGCGGTCTTCGACACCGGGTTGTGGACGGCGGAGATCATCGAGGCGCGGGCGCGCCAGTACGGCCTCAGCGTCGCCGAGTACCGCGCCAACAACGTGATGCGCTTGGAGGTGCGCAGTCAGGACGTGGCCCAGATGTGCGTGGCCATGTGCGGCCCCGCTTTTGCCAGCACCACCGGTGCGCAGGTTCCGGTCGACGGCGGCAACGATCGGGTCATTTGAGTGGGCACCCATGACGATGCGCCGGAGCCCGCCCTGGGCCGTCCGCCGGACCTCGAGCGTGACGTCGAGCTGATGACCCGCGTCGCCTCTCAGTACTACCTGGAGGGGATGACCCAGGAGGCGGTGGCTCGCTCCCTTCGTCTCTCCCGACCCAAGGTCGGACGGTTGCTGGAGCGCGCCCGACGGGTCGGCATCGTGGAGATCACGGTGAATGTGCCTCCCGATCTCGGCCTTCAGGTGGAGGCGGACCTGATCTCGGAGTTCGGACTTGACCGCGTCCTTCTGGTCCACGATCAGAGCGATGAATCCGGTCAGCGGGCGTCGGTTGCCCGGGCGGCGGCCGGGTTCCTCAAGCGCCAGCTCGGCGACGGAGACCTGGTGGCGCTGGGGATGGGCCGGAATGTGGGCGCCGTGCCGGACTTCGTCGGCACTCTTCCAGCCCGCACGGCGACCTTCGTCAGCGCCATCGGAGGGTCACCCCTGGTGGATACCGGTGTCAACCCGAATGAGATCTGCCGCCGTCTCGCCGAGGCGTTCGGGGGCAGCGCCCAGGTGCTGTATGCACCCGCCTACGCGGAGACGCCCGAGATGCGCGAGGCGTTCATGAGTCACGAGGGCGTGCGCGACGTCCTCGAGCGCGCTCGGGCTGCCGGCGTCGCCCTGATCGGGATCGGCGACGCTCGGGATGACAGCGCCGTGGTGAGGATGGGCTGCTTCTCGGTGTCCGAGATGCGCAGGCTCCGCGATCACGGGGCGGTCGGCGACATCCTGGGCTCGTTCTTCGATGCGGATGGTCGTGCGGTGGTTGAAGGCATGGGGGATCGCGTGGTGGCCATCGATCGCGCGGATCTCGAGAGGATCCCATGCGTGGTCGCGGTCTCCAGCGAGAGGGACAAGGGTGACGCGATCCTGGGTGCGCTGCGCAGCGGCATGGTGAACGTCCTGGTCACCACTCTTGCCACGGCTCGCACCGTGCTCGATCTTTCGGCGCGCACGCGCCGCGCAGGGGTTGGCCAGGTGACGTCCCGGTCAGGTCCGGCGGTCATGCGGAGCTCCTCCCCGCCATGACCCCGCCCGCTGAGCGTGACGCTCGCGGGCCACGCGTCCTCTGCGCGGGCATCCTGGTCGGCGACCTCTTCGTGCCTCCGCTCACCCGTCTGCCGACGGCCGGTGAGCTCCTGGTGTCCGGTGACTTCCTCCTCGAGGCCGGGGGCTGCGCCGCCAACGTCGCGGTGGTCCTGTCCAAGTTGGGCGTCGGCTCCAGGGTCGTGGGCAGGGTTGGCCGTGACTCCTTCGGCGACTTCGTCTGCGCGGCGCTGGCGGGGCACGGGATCGACGTCTCGTTCATCGGGCGGTCCGACACGATCGGCACATCCAAGACCGTCATCCTCCCCGTGGCGGGCGAGGACCGGCGCTACATACACACTCTGGGTGCCAACGCCGATCTCACGGCGAGGGACTTCGGNNTGCTGGACGTGGTCCTCCCCGGAGGGACCGAGGCCTCGATGGACGATCTGCGCGCGATCCTCCCGAGCGTCGACTTCTTCCTGCCCAACCGCGACGAGGCGCGCCAGCTGACCGGCGAGCAGGACCCGGAGCGTCAGGCCGCCGTCTTCAACGAGGCCGGCGCCGCAACCGTGATCATCACCATGGGCTCCGGGGGATTGCTCGTCCGCACCGCGACCTTCACCCTTCAGCTCACCGCTCCGAGCGTCGACGTCGTGGACGGTTCAGGAGCCGGCGATGCCTTCGCCGCGGGGCTGATCGTCGGCATCCTCGAGGGCTGGCCCTTGGAGCGGTCATTGGGGTTCGCGAGCTGGGCCGGCGCTCTCGCGTGCACCGCGCTGGGCTGCACGGATGGCATCCCGGATCGGCAGCGAGTGTCCGACATGGCTGGACAGGATCGCGGAGTGTGATCAGGATCGTCTCCGCCGCGGTGGGTGCTGTCGGCCCCGTCCATGAGGAGTGCGCGACCAGTGTTGACACATGATCAGATCCAAGCCGCGCGGACCCGAGCGGCGCAGCTGCTCGAGGAGGCCGGGTTCGTGCTCACCGGCGAGGAGCGCGACGGCATCGAGGTGTCCGACTTCGGCCTGTCAGAGCTCGATCAGACGGGGCTGGAGGTCGTCGTCTACGTCAACACCCAGCGTGTCTGCGCCAAGGAGCTCGTGATGTTCCCCGGCCAGACCTGCCCCGAGCATCGCCATCCACCGTTCGACGGTACCCCCGGCAAGGAGGAGACGTTCCGCTGCCGAAGGGGCCAGGTGTACCTGTATCTCGAGGGACAGCCGGCGGAGCGGCCCATCTGCCGGCCGGCAAAGGTGGACCGGGGGGCGTACACCGTGTGGCACGAGGTGGTCCTCTGGCCGGGCCAGCAGCACACCGTGCCGCCCAACACCCTGCACTGGTTCCAAGCGGGGCCGGAAGGTGCCATCGTCTCGGAGTTTTCCACGCAGAGCCGTGACGATCTCGACGTCTTCACGGACCCTGACATCGCTCGGACCACCATCGTCGCGTCGAGCTGAGCAGGACGGCCGCCCTCTCAACCGATTGAGCGGCATCGGCCCCGCCGCCATCCGCCGAACGGCCTCTGGAATCACGGGCCATCCGGCCGTGTCGGCAAACACGGGGAGGATGACAAGGTGTGGGCAAGCCGGAGGGCTCCGCCCCCGACCGCGTACGGTGGATGAAGAGCGTGGTCACCGCCCCGAACCGATCGGCGCCGGCCCAGCAGCCGGTGCCCTCCGACCAGCCCCGAGGGCAGGAGCTGCTGGCCAACCCGCAGCTCAACAAGGACGCCGCCTTCACCGAGCAGGAGCGAGCCGACCACGGCCTGCGCGGGCTGCTCCCCTGGCGAGCGCTGACCATCCTCCAGCAGGTGGCCCTGGAGCTCGAGCACCTCCGCCACAAGGGAGACGACCTGGAGCGCTACATCGGCCTGACCGCGCTCCACGATCGCAACGAGATCCTCTTTTACCGCATGCTCATCGACCATCTCGAGGAGCTGGCGCCGATCGTCTACACGCCCACCGTGGGCTACGCATGCCGAGCCTACAGCCACCTGCTGCGGCGCCCCCAGGGACTGTGGATCACCCCCGACGACATCGACCGCATCCCCGAGCTGCTCTGCAACGCCGGCCGCCCCGACGTCCGCCTGATCGTGGCCACCGACAACGAGCGCATTCTCGGCCTCGGCGACCAGGGCGCCGGGGGGATGGGCATCCCGGTCGGGAAGCTGGCGCTGTACACGGCCGGAGCCGGCATCCGTCCCACCCTCACGCTGGCCGTCTCGCTGGACTGCGGGACGGACAACGCCGATCTCCTTGGCGATGGGCTGTACCTCGGCTACCCCAAACCGCGGCTGCGAGGCGCCGCCTACGACCGCTTCATCGAGGCCTTCGTGGAGGCCGTGGATGACGTCTTCCCTCACGCCGTGCTGCAGTGGGAGGACTTCAAGCAGCACAACGCAATCCGGCTCCTGGACCGGTACCGGCAGCGGATCCCCAGCTTCAACGACGACATGCAGGGGACCTCTGCGGTGGTGTTGGGGGGCATCCTGGCGGCGCTGGGCGAGACCGGAGGGAGCCTGGGCGACCAGCGGGCGCTGTTCGTCGGAGCCGGCGCCGCGGGCATCGGCATCGCCCGGCTGCTCCAGGCGGCAATGCGGCAGTCCGGTGCTTCCGAGGAGACGGTGCGCCGAGCGGTGGTGATGATCGACTCGCGCGGCCTGATCTTCGAGGGGCGCGACCAGGTCGAGGAGGACAAGCTCCCCTACGCGATCCCCCGCGAGGAGCTGGCACGGCTCGGCCTCGACCCCGGCCCCTCCTGCGACCTGGAGGCGGTGATCCGCCAGGTCGCGCCCACCGTGCTGGTGGGCACCAGCGGACGGGCCGGCATCTTCACCCAGGCCGCGATCCGCGAGCTGGCCGCGCGCACCGACCGCCCGGTGGTCCTGGTGCTCTCCAACCCGACGGCGAGCTCGGAGGCGGTGCCCGCCGACGTGCTGGCCTGGAGCGGCGGGCGAGCCCTGGTGGCCACCGGAAGCCCGTTCCCACCCGTCGAGGTGGAGGGCCGGCGGCACCTGATCGCTCAGGCCAACAACGTCTTCGTCTTCCCCGGGGTGGGGCTGGGCGCCCTGGTGGCACACGCCCGCGAGCTCACCGACGGCATGTTCCTGGCCGCCGCGTCCACGCTCGCCGAGATGGTCACCCCCGAGCGCCTGGCCCAGGGCGCGCTCTACCCAGCGCTCACCGACCTGCGCGCGGTCTCCCGCCGGATCGGCATCGCTGTCGCGCGCGAGGCCCGCGACCGGGGGTTGGGACGTCTCATGGCAGACGAGGAGATCGAGGCCGCGGTGGACGCGACCATGTGGGATCCCGCGTACGAGGGCACCGCGGCGGGCAGCCTCTCGCCGGCGCCTGGGCCGGAGCGCCGTCTCTAGGCGCCGCTGACGAAGATGTGGCGTGCCACCGTGGCTGGGCACATCTGCGCTGACCTGCGACCGAAGCTCAGCGGCGATGAGCGCATCATCCCTGGCGCGATCATCGAGGTGGGCCCGCTCGAGATTCGGCCGGGGGGCTCGGTGGCCAACACCGGCGGCGATCTGGCGGCGCTCGGGGCGCCGGTGCTCCTGGTGGCTGACCTGGGTGATGACGAGCTGGGATCCACCGTCGCCCGTGCCCTCTCGACGGTTGGCGCCGACTGTCGGGGCATACGGCAAGTCGCCGGCCTGACGACCTCGTACTCGTTGGTCTTCGAGTCCCCTGGAACCGATAGGTCCTTCTGGCACCACGTGGGTGCCAACGCCTCCTTCGACGGGACCCGGGTGCAGCCGGACGCGGCCGATCTGGTGCATCTTGGCTACCCGGCGCTGCTGCCGCTCCTGCACGCCGACGGTGGCAGTCGCCTGCGAGAGCTTCTGGCCCGGGTGCGCCAGGCGGGCACCACGACGTCGCTCGACCTCTCCTTTGTCACGCCGGGGTCGCCCGCGGCAGAGGTCGACTGGCGGCTCCTGCTGCAGCGGACAGCCCCGTTGGTCGACGTCCTCTCACCGAGCGTGGACGACCTGGTCAGCGCACTGAAGCTCGCCAAGCCGAGTTCGGTCTCCGAGGTGCGTGAGCTGGGACTGCTCCTGCTGGGGCTGGGCTCCGCCGTGGTCCTGTTGACCGACGGGGAACGGGGGATGCACCTCTTCACGGCAGGTCAGGATCGCCTGTCGCGTGCCGGCCGCTGTCTGTCCGAGCGCACCGAGGCCTGGGCGGACCGGGAGCTGTACCTGCCCGCGTCCGCCGGCGGCCCCCTCGCCACGTCGGGCGCCGGCGACGCCGCCACCGCCGGCTTGCTGTTTGGCGTCCTCGCCGGAAGTGACGCCGAAGAGGCGGCGACGATGGCCGCACGGGCGGCGGCCCTCAAGGTTGCGGGGCACCGGCGCCTCTCGCCTTACACGACGCCCTGAAGCGCGTCAGACGGCGCACTTCACGACCGCAGAGGCCTCCAGGTCCCCGGGTGGGGCGGTTCCCCCTGCCGCCGGCGGTCCGGCGGAATCCGCTCCGTCTGCGTCGACGAAGGCGAATGCTAGCCTTGGCGCCTGCCGCTTCGGGGCGGGTGGCTGTCCACCGAGTGATGTGGACGGAAGGGACGGATCAGCTCCAGGCTGGGAGGGCTTTTCGTGGGTCGGACGCGTCGTCTCTTCGCATCGTGGGGGTTGGGGCTGGCGGCCCTTGCCGCGGCCGGGTGCGGGAGCACCTCGGCCTCCGTCACCGCGCCGGCGACGTCGGCTTCGACCGCCAGCGCGTCTCCAACCGCCACCGCCACCTCGCCGGCGGCGACCGCGACCTCGACAACGGTGGCCGGTGTCACGGGCGGGGCCGGTGACACCTCCGCCAACCCCGACCAGACATTCATCTGCGGGGCATCCGGCACCTCCAACGGCACTCTCGTCGCCTACCTCACCGTCGCCGGCACCGACTCGACGTCGGCGAAGGCGCTCTGCAGCAGCCTCGAGGGGGAGGGGTGGGTCGCGCTGACCAGCATCCCTGCCGAGGGGTACGAGTCCGTCCCGGAGTGTTACGTCACCCTGGGCGGGGGCGTCATCACCGCTCGCATGTACACGGCCAAGGGCGGCGCCGACGCGGAGACGAAGGTGTTCTGCGACACGCTTCTCGCGGGTTCCACCCTGCCGACGCTCACTCCCTGACGCGGCGGGTGCCGGGCTGACCCAGGTCCCTCAGCAGGCCGCCGTACAGTTCAGCCGTGCCCCGATCGAAGGCGACGAGCACGACGCGGTCCCATGCGGCCGGGTCCGCCGCGCTGACGATCCGCACCGCGATCTCCGCAGCCCGGCTCGCGGGGAAGCCGAAGACGCCCGTCGAGATGGCCGGAAATGCGATCGACCGGGCGCCGGCACCGGCCGCCACCTCGAGGCAGCGCCGGTAACAGGAGGCGAGGGCCGCGTCCTCTCCAGCCCCGCCTCCCCGCCAGACCGGGCCGACCGTGTGCACGACCCACCGAGCGGGCAGCCGGTGCCCATGGGTGAGCTTGGCATCGCCGGTGGCACAGCCACCCAGAAGGCGGCACTCCTGGAGCAGGCCGGGGCCCGCGGCTCGGTGGATGGCGCCGTCGACCCCACCCCCGCCGAGGAGGGACGAATTGGCCGCNNCCACGGTGCTCCCGCTCTGCCTGGTCGCAGCCGTCACCATCGCCGGGTGCGGCAGCCCGGTCGACACGAGCAACCTCACCCAGGTCCAGATGAGCTCCTCACAGGCCCTCCCGCCCCCCTACGGGTCGGCAGAGGCGGTGCTCACCACCGCGGCATCCCTGGCCACCTTCCGGAAGGCGATGTCATCGGACGGCATCGGCCTGAGTGGCACCGCGACGAGCAGCGAGGGCTGCGCCGGTGGGATCCAGTACGCCATCGTCCTGGTGCGGGGCGGCGGTGAGGGATCGACGACGCTCAACGCCTACGACTGCGGCGGGCAGATCACCGGCAACATGACCGGGAACGTCTCAGGATTCCTCGACTACGTCAGACCCCTGCTGGTCGCGACGCCGTCAGGCTAGGGGTGGCGGGCGGCGAGCACCGCCGCGCGCTGCACCGGAGAGAGCGGCTTGACCGCTTCCGTGAGGGTCACGCCTGACGCCCGTGCTGCGCGTGGGAGCAGCCACGCGTAGACCAGGTCAGGACGCTTGCGCGCGGTGTCGCGCAGCACCCAGCCGATCGCCTTGCGGATGAAGAACTCCTTCTCCCCCAGCATCGTCTCCGCGTACCGGGCGAATCGTGAGAAGTCGCCGCCGCCCTTGCGGAGCGGGACCAGCAGGGCGAGAAGAGCGGACCGCCGGATCCAGAAGTCCGGGTCGCCAGCCCAGCGATCGAGCACCACGCCCAGCTCGGGATGGCGCTCGACCAGTGGGCCGACCACCATGGCGGCCAGCTCGTCAACGAGCGCCCACGTTTCGGATTCGCGCAGCAGGCGTTCGACCAGTCCCGCGTCCGCCGGCTGGAGGCGATCGCCGCACAGCTCCAGGAGCTCGACCGCCACCCTGCGCCGCTCGTAGACGGTGCCCGCCCAGAGCGCCTCCACCAGGGCGAGCAGCTCCTCCCTCTCGAGGGGTGGACGCCGCTTCGCCGCCTCCCGGGCCACGGCCCGCACCGCGGGGACACTCACCCCGTAGTGGTCGAGCCGGCTCTTCAGGTATGCCTTCTCCTGCACGGCGCGCTCCGGGGAACCCTCGGCACGAAGCTCCGCGTCGATCCNNGGCGGCGCTCCTCGCGCTCGTCGAGCTCCAGCGCTCCCATGATCGCCGCCACGCCCTTGCCGGAGCGACCCAGGCTCACCATCCGCGCAAGGTGAGGCAGCATGTGCTGGTACGACTGCCGGTAACCGGCGCAGAGGTGGTTGAGCCCGGGCTCCCCCTCCGGCGTGAGGTCGAAGCGGTCCTTGGGGCAGCCGCCATTGCAGAGGAAGAGCACCGGGCAGGCGCGGCACGGCGCGGGCAGCCCGGACTTCTTGGTCTCGCCAAAGGCGAGCTGCGCCGGTGACTCGACGAGCGTCCCCAGACCATCGGTGAGGACGTTCCCCAGCCGGTGGGCCACGTCGACGAAATGGTCGCACGCGTAGACGCTGCCGTCGTGCTCGAGGGCCAGGACCCGCCCGCAGGTCTCGGACATGATGCAGAGATTGGCGGGCTGTCCACTCACCACCTGGAGCGCCTCGGCGAAGTTCTGCACCGCGATTCGGCCCACGTCGTGGCGCACCCATTCGTCGAAGACGGTGCAGAGGAAGGCGGACATCGCCTCCGGAGTCACCGAGCGCTCGGTGACCGCGCCGCCGGCGTCCCGCTCGACCACGGGCAGGAACTGCACCCAGCGCACCCCCTCGGCGAGGAAGAAGCGGTAGACCTCGAGCGGCGCCGAGGCGGTCCGCGCGTTGAGGGTGCAGAGGACATCGGGCTCGACACCGTGCTCGCGAAGACGGGCCAGCCCACGCATCGTCCGGGCGTGGCTCGGGAGTCCGTGGCGATCGGGGCGGCTGCGGTCATGGAAGCGGGCCGGGCCGTCGATGCTGATGCCCACCGCAAAGCGGTTCGCCGCGAGGAACCCGCACCAGGCGTCGTCCAGGCGGGTTCCGTTGGTCTGCAGGTTGTTGAGGCAGCTCCATCCCGACGGGAGGTGCCGCTCCTGCAGCGCGACCACGCGCCGGAAGAAGTCGAGGCCGGCGAGGGTCGGCTCCCCGCCGTGCCAGGCGAAGTAGACGAGCGGGCCCGGGCTGGCGTCGATGAAGGCGCGGATGTGGGCCTCCAGGACCGCGTCAGACATGCGGTACGGCTCCCCGGCCGGGAAGAGGCTGGTCTTGCCGAGGTAGTAGCAGTAATCGCAGGCGAGGTTGCAGAGGGGCCCGATCGGCTTCGCCATGACCCCGAAGGGCGCCGCCAGCCGCGGGGGCGGGGACGTCGCGGAGGGGGTGGCGGCAGGCGGACGGGGAGGGGTGAGGGCGTTCATGAGCGGCTCGGGTGCCACTGATCATCCGCTCTGGCGGTGGCGGGTCGGCGTCACCTTCGCGCCCGAGCGGNNACCCTCCTCGACTAGTTGGTGGTGACTATCTCTTGACATTCACTTTCATGGTAGTTACTATCGGTTGGAAGTTAGAATCAAAAGGAGGACGCCGCCATGAACGCACCGGCACCCGCTCTCGGAGTCGGGGCCCGGAGGTGGTGGGCGCTGGGAGCCGTCGTGCTCGCCGTCCTCGCCGTCGGGCTCGACGCGACCGTGCTCAGTGTGGCCATCCCGACGCTGGCCACCCAGCTCCACGCCTCGGAGTCCGACCTGCAGTGGTTCTCCTCCGGCTATCTCCTGGTGCTGGCGGCCCTCATGCTCCCGGCCGGGCTGCTCGGTGATCGGATCGGCCGCAAGCGCGTCATGGTGGGGGCGCTTCTCCTCTTCGGCATCGCCTCGGTGGCCTGCGCGCTCTCCAAGACCCCGGCCGAGTTTCTCGCCGCCCGCGTGCTGCTGGGCGTCGCGGGCGCCCCCCTGATCGTGATGGCGATCTCGGCCCTGGCAGTGCTCTTCAGTGAGGAGGAGCGCCCCAAGGCGGTGGGCATCTGGGCAGCCGCCAACTTCATCGCCCTGCCGATCGGTCCGATCCTGGGCGGCTACATCCTCACCCACGCCTGGTGGGGATGGGTGTTCCTGATGAACGCGCCGGTCGCCCTCCTCGGCTTGCTCGCCGTGGTGCTGCTGGTACCGGAGACCAAGGCGTCGAGGGCTCCGGGCCTCGACCCGATCGGCGTGGGCGCCTCCACCGCGGGCCTGGTCGGTCTGACCTACGGGCTGATCCAGGCAGGACAGGACGGTTGGGGCAGCGGCTTCGCGATCGTCCCCATGATCGCCGGCGCTCTGCTCCTGGTCGGCTTCTTCCGGTGGGAGGCGGTGCTCGGGCGCCGTCCGGGCGGTCAGCCCCTCGTGGACCTGAACCTCTTCCGCTCGCGCAACTTCACCTGGGGGGTGATCCTCCTCGCGGTGTCGGGCGTGGCGATGATGGGAGGCCTGTTCACCCTCCCCCAGTACTTCCAGGGGATCCTGGGAGTGGATCCGATGGGCAGCGGCTTCCGTCTCCTGCCCCTGATCGCCGGACTCGTCGTGGGTGCCGTACCGGGCGCCCGCCTCGCCGTCAGGCTCGGTCCCAAGCTGGTGATCGCCGCCGGCTTCGCGATCTTCGGGATCGGGTGCCTGATCGGCGCCAACATGACGCTCGCCTCCGGCACGGCCTTCACCGCCACCTGGCTGGCGGTGGTCGGTCTGGGTTTGGGCCTGGTCTTTGCCCCCGCGGCGTCGGCGGCACTCAGCCAGATGGACGCCGAGCGCAGCGGCGTCGCGAGTGGCGTCCTCCAGGCCCTCAACAAGACCGGCGGTCCCCTCGGTGCCGCCCTCTTCGGCAGCGCCCTGAGCTCCGTCTACCAGGCGCACCTTCCAGTCGCCGGGCTCCCGGCCGCGGCGGTGGCGACCATGAGGTCGGGCCTCGCCCAGGGGCTCGCGGTCGCGCGCCAGCTCGACTCGGCGGCACTCAGCCGTGGGGTCCAGGAAGCCTTCGTCCACGGGATGAACGCGGCACTGCTCTGCTCGGTCGGCATCGCCGGCATCGGCCTGCTCCTGACCCTGGCTTTCATGCCGATGCGAGCTGCAGCCGGTACCGCTCTGCCCGCGGACCCTGGCATGGAGGGCGCGGGATCCGGGCCGGCCCCGCTCACAACGGGTAGGATCGTGGCGGCGACAGCCGAGCAGGTGGAATGAGGATCGGGTCGAGATGACGTCATCAGAGGCGATCGAGGGCCGAGCTCCCGGGCTCCGCGAGCGGAAGAAGGCAAAGACCCGCGCCGCCATCCAGCAGGAGGCGATGCGCCTCTTCCGGGAGCGGGGCTATGACGGCGCCACGGTCGAGGAGATCGCCGAGGCTGCCGACGTCTCGCCGAGCACGTTCTTCCGTTACTTCCCGACCAAGGAGGACGT
>PLAK01000137.1 GCA_003134115.1 Candidatus Changshengia sp. | reverse complement strand
TTGCCGTAGCCGGCCGTCAGCCCGGCCACGAGAAGCAATTGCTCAGCTTCCGAGATAGGCATCGATGACATCCTGGTGCGCCATGATCTCGGCCGGAGTTCCCTTGGCGAGGGTCCGGCCCAGGTTGAGCACGGTCACTTGTTCGCAGATATCGAAGACGAGGTCGGTGTGATGCTCGATCAGCAGGACGCCGACGCCGGTCCGGCTGATCGCGGTGATCAACGCCCCCAGCAGTTGAATTTCATCGCCCGCCAGCCCGGCGGCCGGTTCGTCGAGCAACAGGAAGGCCGGGTTGGGCATCAGCGCGCGGGCAATCTCGAGGAAGCGGAGTTCGCTGTGCTGCAACCGGTCGGCGCGCACGTCCGCCAGGCGCTTCTCGGCCTCCTGCGCCTGCTGCAGGCCGGTCTCGATCGCCCGCTCGCGCTGCTCTGCCATCCGGATCACGATCGGATACACCCAGCGCCAGAGCACGCCCACCATGAGCAGGAAGACGATCGCCTCGGCGATCAGGGTGCCGTTGACGGAGAGCAGTCCCGCGGGGGGGGTGGTGGCAAGGATCACGGCCGCTACTTGACGCTGTTTCCGTAGCTGACGATGAAGAAGAAGCCGAGCACCAGGTTGATGAAGTACATCGCCTCGACCAGTCCGACGATCAGGAACATGATGACGGTGAGGCGGCCCTGTGCCTCCGGCTGGCGCGCGGTGCCCTGGATGGTGGCGTTGCCGGCCAGCCCGTCACCGATGGCGGCGCCGATGGCGCCCCCGCCGAGGGCCAGACCGGCGGCGATGAGCGCTCCGGCCAGGATGATCGAGTGAGCGTTGACGGCGTCGGCTAGCAGTGGCATCGGTTCCAACTCTCCTGTGGTGATCTAGGCGGGACTGCGGGCCTCATGGCCCTCCTCTGCGACCCCCTCGCGGGCCTGGCCGAAGTAGATGACGGTGAGCAGCATGAAGATGAAGGCCTGGATGGTGCCGATGAAGAGGACGTCGAAGAGCTTCCAGACGGTCATCCCGGCAATCGGCAGCACCGACAGCGCCGAGGTGATCAGGGACTGCCCGGCCCAGGCCTCGAAGAGCGATCCGAGCAGGTAGATCATCACCACGCCGGCGAAGACGTTGCCGAAAAGTCGGAGGGCCAGGGTGATCGGCTTGACCAGCTCCTCGATGATGGTGAGCGGGGGGAAGGGGGGGCGCAGGTAGTGGTGGAGGTAGCCGCCCAGCCCGCGCACCCGGATGGCGTAGCCCTGGCTCATCAGGAAGACGATCAGCCCCATGGCGAGAGGCAGGTTGAGGTCGGCGTTGGCCGGCTCCACCGGCTGCTGGAGCGGGAAGAAGTCGATCCAGTTGGCGACCAGGATGAAGAAGCCGATGGTGGCCGCCAGGGGGAGCAGGAAGGCCGGGACGTCGTCCCCGACCGTCTGGCGGATCAGGCTGCGGACATAGCTGAGGAAGAGCTCGAACACCATCTGGAGCCTGCCCGGCTTGCCGCTGCGCAGCGTGCGGACGAGGAGAAACCCGATCGCCAGGGTGACGACGACCGCGATCGCGGAGGAGATCAGGGTGTCGAGGTCGTAGGTGCAGAGGAAACCGCTGCCCCCGCAGATGCTGATGGTGGGGTGGGTGCCGGGAGCGCTGTCGGCGAGGAGCTGACCGATCATCGGGTGCGCAGCACCTCACGAAGCGAGGCGGCGGAGAGCACCAGCTGGGCCACCGCCATGCCGGCGGCGACGAGGATCGCCCGCTCCCACCCGAGCACGAATCCGCTCAGGACGGCGAGCATGGTGAGGATCAGCAGCCGAAGGATGCTGGTGGCCGCGAAGGCGACCCCGATCCCGAGCAGCCGCACCGCCAGGAAGCCGTTGCCGCCGCCGAGGATCAGGCCGAGGGCCAGAGCCACCCCGCTGAGCGGCTGGCCGATCGCGGCCGCCACCACCAGCGCCACCACAGCCAGGCCAGCGCAGGTCGCAGCGGTCAGGTTGAGGGCATGCCGTGGGGCGGCGACGGCGTCGATCGGCGGCGCGACGGCTGGGGCGGGAATCGGAGCCTGCACCGGAGGCGCCATCAGAGGTACCTCCGCATCTGAGCCCTCAGCCCGAAGCCGGCGGCGGCGATACCGACCACCAGGCCGGCCAGCAGGCCGAGCGGAGTGGTGTGAGCCACCTGGTCGATGACCAGGCCCGCGACCAGAGGGATCACGAAGGCGGCGGCGAGGAAGAGGCCGAGACTGATGAGCTCAGTCCCGGAAAGACCACGGGTCCGGTCAGGCGGCATGAGCGCAGGCAGGCTGGCGCCTGTGGGAAGGCACCCTGAGGGCGTGACGGCGAGGCCGAATTCCAGCCCGGCCTCGCTGGGCCTGGCGAGCACGGCGGCAACTTAGCACAGGGGATACTCCGCGCCGCCGCGCGCCCCCATCGACCCGTCCCATGGCATCCAGCCTACAGGTCTGTCCGGCTCTCCAGCCAGAGCCGGAGGTCATCAAACGCAAGAGGGGTCACTGCCCGGACCCAGTACGCCCGGGCCATCACTGCGGCCCATCCAGGCAACGGCCGGCGGCAGCTCAGTCCAGGTCGCCCCGGTGGCGGAGGCTGTCGAAGACCGCCTCCTGGTGGTCCGCCACCTCCACCCCGACGTCCGGCGCACCGTCGGGCGCCGGCGCCTCCCGCCGCAGCCGCTGGAGGCGGCGGTGGTTGCGCCAGAAGATCGCGGCCACCCCCAGAACGCAGAGGACAAAGCCGATGTCCAGGATCTTGCGATGGCCAAAGATCGCGAGCCCCACGCAGCCGAGCACCCCGGTCGCGAAGTAGAAGGTCAGGGCGGTCTCCATCGGGGTCATGCCGCGGGCCTGCAGCCGGTGGTGGAGGTGGCGCGCGTCGGGCGTGGTCGGGCTGACTCCGGCGCGACCGCGACGCACGATCGCCCAGGCGGTGTCGCTGATGGGCAGGGCGAGAGCGATCAGGGGGACGAGGATCGAGAGTCCGACGCTGACCTTGGCGATCCCCACGATGGTGATGGCCGCGAGGACCACCCCCAGGAAGTGGCTGCCGGTGTCGCCCATGAAGGTCCGAGCCGGCGGGAGGTTGAAGACGAGAAACCCCAGGCACACCCCCATCAGCGCCGCGCTCAGGATGACCACTCCCGACTGGAGGTCACCCGGAACGATGATCCGGTTGATCGCCGCCAGCATCGCCACCAGGGCGACGATCGCGACCACGCCGGCGGCGACGCCGTCGGCGCCGTCCATGAAGTTGATCGACACCTCCATTCCCGACACCCAGAGGACGGTCACCGGGAGGGCGAGGAGGCCGAGCTGGATCAGGTGGCCTCCGGGCAGGTCGACGGAGGTGATGCTGATCCCGAGCAGGTAGAAGGCCACCCCGGCGCCCACCACGACGATCAGCTTCTGCCACCAGATGAGGTCGACGATGTCGTCGATGGCCATGACCAGGGTGACCACCCCGGCGACGGCGAGGATCGGCCAGCGGGACTGGATCTGGCCGCCGAAGGCGATCACCGCGACGACGTAGCCGAGCAGCATGGCCAGCCCGCCGAGCCGAGGGGTGGGGGCGGCATGGAGGTGGCGCTCGTCGTCGGGGTTGGCCACCGCTCCGACCCGAGGGGCCAGGCGCATGGTGAGGGGGACAGCGACGATGCAGACGGCCGCGGCGAGCAGGAAGGGCGGAAGGGCCGTGAGCCAGGCTGACTCGCCGATCACGGCAAGCGATACGGGAGCGGGAAGCGGCCGCAGAGCTCCAGGCTCCGACGGCGGACTTCGGCCCGCACCCCTGTGTCCTCGAACTGGCTGAGCATGAGGTGGATCAGCCCCGCGATCTCGTCCATCTCGGCCTCGCGCATCCCCCGGCTGGTCACGGCGGGCGTTCCCAGCCGGACACCGTTGGGGTTGTACGCGGTCCCGCCGTGACCGGGGAAGGCGTTGGCGTTGAGGGTGATCCCGACCTCATCGAAGGCGGATTGCACCGCCCTTCCCCGCAGCCCGAAGGGCCGCAGGTCGATGACCATCAGGTGGTTGTCGGTGCCGCCGGTGGTGAGCACGCAGCCCCGCTCGAGGAGCCCCTTGGCGAGGGCGACGGCGTTGACCATCACCTGGGCGGCGTAGGCTCGGAACTCGGGCTGCGCGCACTGGTGGAACATCACCGCCTTGGCGGCGATGGCGTGGAGGAGCGGGCCACCCTGGGTGCCCGGACAGACGGACTTGTCGATGGCGTCGGCGTACTCGGCCCGGCAGAGGATCAGTCCGCCCCAGGGCCCACGGAGGGTCTTGTGGGTGGTGAAGGTCACGTAGTCGCAGTAGGGCACGGGCGAGGGATGGACGCCGCCCGCCACCAGCCCGGCGAAGTGGGCCATGTCGACCATCAGCTTGGCGCCCACCTGGTCGGCGATCTCCCGGAAGGCGGCGAAGTCGAGGAAGCGCGGGTACGAGCTGTAGCCGGCGACGATCAGCTTGGGCCGCACCTCCTCGGCCCGCCGGCGGACCTCGTCCATCTCCAGGCGGCCGGTCTTCTCGGAGACGAAATACGGCTCGAAATGGTAGAGCCGGCCACTGAAGTTGACCGGAGAGCCATGGGTGAGGTGGCCGCCCTGGTCGAGGGCCATGCCGAGGACGGTGTCCCCCGGTTGGAGGCACGACGCGTAGACCGCCATGTTCGCCTGCGAGCCCGAATGCGGCTGGACGTTGGCGTGCTCGGCGCCGAAGAGCTGCTTGGCCCGCTCGCGGCAGAGGTCCTCGATCTGGTCGACCACCTGGCAGCCGCCGTAGTAGCGCTTGCCCGGGATGCCCTCGGCGTACTTGTTGTTGAGCCAGGAGCCGAGCGCCTCCAGGACCGCGGTCGAGGCGAGGTTCTCGGAGGGGATCAGCTCGAGCGTCTCCTCCTGGCGGCGGAGCTCGTCGTACATGAGACGGGCGACCACCGGGTCGGTGGCGCGCAGGTGCGGCTTGTCGGCGAAGGAGCCGGGGGCGGTCCCCGGGGGGAGTGCGGCGGCGGCGGGCGCTTCGGCGGTCTCGGTCACGTCCCTGCCTCCCTCATGGGTACGGGGTTCAGCCTCCGAGGTGCGGGCCAAGGGCGATCCGCGTGATCGGCCCCTCCCGCAGCAGGCGCGGAGGCCTCGACGACGCGTCGATGATAGTCGAGGCCATCCCGGTGCCGGGACCGCCATCGATGACACCGCTGACCTCGACCCCCAGCGCCGCCTCGGCCTCGGGCCCGGTGGCCGCGGGAGGCATACCGTGGCGGTTGGCGCTGGTGGAGGCGACCGGACCGGTCTCGTCGAGCAGGCGCCGGAGCAGGGCGTGGCCGGGGACCCGAACCATCAGGGTCGTCCCGGAGCGCGGGATGGCGAGCCGCCGGCTCCCCACCGGGCAGATCAGCGAGAGCGGCCCCGGCCAGAAGGCGGCCGCCAGCGAGCGCGCCACCCCGTCCATCTCCACCAGGCCGTCGAGCTGGGAGATGTCGGAGGCCAGCAGGTTCAATTCGAGCTGCGGAGGCCTCCCCTTGATGGCGTAGATGCGCTCGACCGCCCCGGGATTCGACGGATCTCCGGCCAGACCGTAGACGGTGTCGGTCGGGATGACCACCACCTCGCCCGCCCGGATCGCCGCCGCCGCCGCCTCGATGGTGATCACGGAGTCTCGGCTCGGATCTCTACGACCCGCTGGCGCCGGGCCAGATCCTCGACGATGCCGATCAACGCGGCCGGCCAGATGCCGCGAGCGAGCTCGGCGACGGCGGCCGCCCGGCGGCTGTCCACCTCCAGTCCGACCCAGCCCACCCCGGCGGCGCGCTCGGCCACCGCGGGGAGCAGGTCCCGATAGGCGTCCAGGCCGTCCGTGCCGCCGGCCAGTGCCAGCCGCGGCTCGAAGGCCACGTCGCGGGGCAGCTCGTCCATCTCGGCGGAGGTGACGTAGGGGGGATTGCTGACCACCAGGTCCAGGCCGGCCACCAAGCCCTCCGCCCAGCCGCCCTCGACGAAGAGGACTCGACCGGCGACGTCCAGGGCCTCCGCGTTCTCCGCAGCCACGGCCAGCGCGGCCGCACTCAGGTCGGATGCGATCACGGTGGCTCCGGGGAGCTCCGCGGCGAGGGTGCAGGCGAGGCAGCCGCTGCCGGTGCCGAGGTCCGCGATCCTCAGCTCGCCCCCCAGCTCCCGTGCCACCTTGAGGGCGCGATCCACCAGGGTCTCGGTCTCGGGCCGGGGGATGAGCACCGCGGGGGTCACCCGGAAGCTCCTGCCGTAGAACTCGCGCCGCCCGGTCAGGTGGGCGATCGGCTCACCCCTCCCCCGCCGCCGCAGCATCGTGCGGATGGTGACCAGGTCGTGGTCGGCGAGGGGGCGGTCGTACTGGAGGTAGACGCCGAGACGCTCGATGCCCAGCGCGTGCGCCACCAGCAGCTCGGCGTCGAGGCGGGCCGAGTCGCTGCCGTGGTCCGAGAGGTAGGTGGTGGACAGCCGCACCACGTCGAGGACGGTGCGCGCGCCGTCGGGACCGCCGGGGCTCGTCGAGGCCATCACCGGACTGTATCGGGGTGGCGGCGCTCGGGGTTTTCCCCCTCCCCGGCCCCGGTACCCGCCCGGTAGAGTGGCGCAATGTCGAGCCCCGACGCGATGGCCCCGGCGCGCGCGCGAGCAGCGTGGAGCAGCATCGGGGTGGGGCGGCTCGCCCTGCTGAGCATCTACTGGGTGGCGATCGGCTGGCTCTGGAACGCGCTGGGAGCCCAGGTGCTCCCCCCGATCATCACCAGGATGGTGGGCCAGGCCCATCAGGGGACGGCACTCTCGGTGCTGGAGGGCGTCGGCACCCTGGTCGCGGTGATCTGGCAGCCGGTGGTCGGCGCCGTCTCCGACCGGACCCGGCTGCGCTGGGGACGCCGGCGTCCCTACATCACCGGGGGAGCGCTGGGCTCCTCGCTCTTCCTCGTGATCATGGCTTTCGTCGGCGCCTACTTCTGGCTGCTGCTCGTCTACTTCCTGCTCCAGGTCGCCTCCAACACCGCGCAGGCGCCCTACCAGGGGCTCGGCCCCGAGGCCATCCCCGAGAAGGAGTTCGGCAGGTTCGGCGCCTTCTACGGGATGGGCAACCTGCTCGGCACCCTGATCGGTTTCGTGGTCACCGGCATCTTCACGAGCCACGGCCGGTATGACCTCGCCCTCTACGCGATGGCGGCGATGCTGCTGGTGAGCATGGCGCTCACCGTCACCCTGGTGCCGGACCGGGGGAGGCCGGACGCGAGCCTCCGCCACGGGCTGAGCGCGATCACCCTCGGCACCTTCACCATCAGTCCCCGCCAGTACGGCAGCTTCCTCTGGCTGATGGGGTCACGGCTGCTCATCCTCATGGGTGTCGTCGGCCTCGAGACCTACGCCCAATTCTTCTTCAAGGATGTCTTCTACCCGGGCAGCGGGACGGCCCTCACCAACCACGCCAACGGTGCCACCACCGACCTGCTCGCCATCATCGCGCTGCTCGCCATAGCCGTCTGCTACCCGGCAGGGCGCGTCTCCGATCGCTGGGGCCGCAAGCCGATGGTCGTCATCTGCGGCGTCCTCGGCGCCCTCGGGGCCCTCGGCCTGGTGTTTGCCCACTACGCGCTGCTGCCCGGCGCGATGACCGCCCCGGTGGCGTCGCTGCTCCACATCCCGCGCGGCCTGGCCCAGGTGCTCTGGTTCGGGGTCCCCATCGGCGTCGGGGTCGGCTGCTTCCTCACCGTCGACTGGGCCTTCATGATCGATCTGATCCCGGCCGCCGAGTTTGGCCGCTTCCTCGGCTTCTCCAACATCGCGACCGCGGGAGCCGGGATCATCGCCCGCTTCATCGCCGGACCGATCCTCGACCACTTCAATGCCGGCGGCCACGTCCTCGGCGAGCTGGGCGGCTACCCCGTGGTGTTCGGGATGTTTGTCGTCTACTTCGTGGTCGGCATCTTCCTGGTCCTGCCGGTGGTCGAGCCGGAGCGGCGCCGGAGGAGGCCGGCCGTCAAGGCCGCCGCGTGAGGGCGCGCCCGTCCCGGAGCGTCCGGGAGGGCCCTGGGCGCTACCGCGAGGAGCGGAGCGCGAGGAAGCGGCCGAGGATCGCGAAGCCGATGAAGCAGGCCGCGCCTTCGGCGATGCCGCGCACGGCGCCGTCGTACGGGTCGGACGCGGCGATGCCGGCGACCCACACCAGCAGGGCGGCAGCGCCGGAGACGGTGGCGGCGAAGGCCCACGGATGGCCGCGCAGCGGCGCGGGGACGGCCGGTCCGACGTCGTCGAAGATGTCACCGGCCGTGCCGGCGACCGCGACGCGCACCGTCGAGGACCGCAGGCCTGCCGCAGCGGAGGCGACCAGCAGCACCCCCGAGGCGGCTGCACCGACCACGCCCCAGCCGAGCACACCAGCCGACCACGAGGGGATGCGATCACCCAGCTGCAGGGCGAAGAGCGCGACGGCCCCCATGCTGATCACCCCGAATCCGACCGCCGTGGCGGTGCGGCGCCGGAGCGTGCGCACCTCCGCCGCCGGGACCGACCGCCGGCCGCGGAACCGCAGCGCCCGCAGCAGGGCCAGCACACCTGCGGCGAAGGCCACCTGGGGTGCCAGCACCATGACGGCGGCGGCGAGCACGGCAAGCCCCGAGACCCTGCCGGAGGCGACCATCTGGAAGGCGCCGGAGGCACTCTGGGCCGACCCGCCGAAGTTCGCCGCCCCAAAGCCCGACCAAGCGACCAGCATGGCCGTGTAGAACACCCCCGCAGCCGCGAGCGCCGCGAACGCCCAGAGCGGCGCGCGCAGCGCCCCACGTGTGCCGATGTCGTTGGCGAAGGCCTGGGCGATCTCGGCGGGCTCGCCGAAGCGCGCGGTGGCCCCGGCGTCGGAGCGCAGGTGGTCCTCGGTCTCGGCGAGGATGCGCCGCCGGCGCGCCCCCCGCACACCGAGCCTGGCCAGCTGGGTGCTCAGATCGGCGAGGTACTCCTCGATCACGACAGCACCGCCTCGACCGCGCGGGCGAACCCGCGCCACTCCTGGCGCTCGGCGGCGAGGGCGGCCCGGCCGCGGTCGGTGAGCTGGTACACACGCCGGCGCCGCGGAGCTTCGCGTGACCACTGGCTGCTCAACAGGCCGCCCGCCTCGAGCCGGTGCAGCGCGGGGTAGACGGTTCCCTCGGCGAGGTCGAACTCACCCTGGCTGCGCTCGCGAAGGCGCTCGACGAGCCGGTAGCCGTGAGCCGCCTCCGCGGCCACGGTGGCCAGCAGGAGCATCTCCAGATGGCCCTTCAATACCTCGGATTGCATAGCATGTAATCCTAGGCTAAGGACGCGCCGGATGCAAGGGGCTCTGCCGCTGACGCCGGCCCCTACCAGCGCTGATGCACCTGGGGCGAGATCTGAGCGCGGTAGAGCTCGGCGATCGCCTCCATCACCTCCGGCCCCAGAGCGGGCAGGTCGCAGGCGCGGGCGTTGGCGACGGCCTGCTCGTCGGTCTTGGCGCCGGGGATCGCGGTGCTGACGGCCCCGTCCATGAGGATCCAGCGGAGGGCCCACGAGCTCATCGGGGTGCCGCCCGGCAGGATGCCCCGGAGCCGTTCCACCGCCGCCAGCCCGGTTTCATAGTCGACCCCAGCGATGGTCTCGCCCACGTCGAAGGCCTCCCCATGGCGGTTGTAGCTGCGATGGTCGGAGCTGTCGAAGGCCGTGTCCCGGCGCAGCTTCCCGGTCAGGAGGCCGGATGCCAGGGGCACCCTGGCGATGACCCCGACCCGCCGGGCGCGCGCCTGAGGGAAGAAGAGCTGCGCGGGACGCTGGCGGAAGATGTTGTAGATGATCTGGACGGTCTCGACGCCCGGGTACTCGATCGCCTTGAGCCCCTCCTCGACCCGCTCGACGCTGACCCCGTAATGGGCGAGCACCCCATCGTCGATCAGCTCGTCGAGATACTCGAACAGAGCCGGGCGGTAGTAGCTGTCGGTGGGCAGGCAGTGGAGCTGGACCAGATCGAGGGTGGGGACGCCCAGGTTCTCGCGGCACCGCTCCGCCCATTCGCGGAAGTGTGCGCGCGTGTACTCGGCCAGGTCGAGGGGCGCGCGCCGCCCGATCTTGGTGGCGACGACGATGCGCTCGCCGGATCGCTCGCGCAGGAAGCGGCCGATCAGCCGCTCGCTGCGTCCGTCGCCGTAGACGTCGGCGGTGTCGTAGAAGGTGACCCCGGCGTCGGCGGACGCATGGAGAGCGCGCAGGCTGGCCGCGTCATCCACGCCACCCCAATCACCCCCGATCGCCCAGGATCCGAACCCGATCTCGCTGACCGTGAGCCCGGTGCGGCCCAGCTGCCGGTAGCGCACCTCACACCTCCCTTTCCGCTCTCATCGCGGCATCCGTCTCGTGCGGCGTCCGTCTCGCCCGCGCTCAGCCGTCCCCGCCGTCCGGATCCAGCAGGCGCCGGGCCTCGTCCTCCTGCATCAGCGGCTCGACCAGCATGTCCAGGTCGCCCTCCATGATCCTGGGGAGCTGGAAGAGGGTGAGGTTGATGCGGTGGTCGGTCACCCGCGACTCGGGGAAGTTGTAGGTCCGGATCTTTTCGCTGCGATCGCCGCTGCCCACCATCGAGCGGCGGGTGGCGCGCAGCTCGGCGTCGCGCTCCGCCTGGGCGATGTCGTAGAGGCGGGCGCGCAGCTCGCGGAGCGCCTTGGCCCGGTTCTTGATCTGCGACTTCTCATCCTGGCAGGTGACCACCAATCCGCTCGGAAGGTGGGTGATCCGGACTGCCGAGTAGGTGGTGTTGACGCTCTGGCCGCCGTGGCCGGTGCTCATGTAGATGTCGACCTTGAGGTCGTTCTCGTCGATGTTGACCTCAACGTCGTCGACCTCGGGAAGCACGACCACCCTCGCCGCCGAGGTGTGGATGCGGCCCTTGGCCTCGGTCTCGGGCACCCGCTGGACGCGGTGCACGCCGGATTCGAACTTGAGCCGGGAGTAGGCGCCGTGGCCGTGCACCTCGATCACCACCGACTTGAAGCCGCGCACCCCGGAGGGGCTCTCGCTGATCAGCTCCACCGACCAGCGGCGCCGCTCCGCGTAGCGGCTGTACATCCGGAGCAGGTCGGCGGCGAAGAGCCCCGCCTCGTCGCCCCCGGTCCCGGCCCCGATCTCGACGATGACGTCGCGGTCGTCGTTGGGGTCGCGCGGGACCAGCAGGCGGACGAGGATGGTCTCGGCGGCCTCGGCGGCCTGGCGCTGAGTGCGCTCCTCGTCCTGGAAGAGGGCGACCATCTCGGGGTCGTGCTCTCCGTGCAGCTCCTGCGCGGCGGCGTCGGCGGCGGTGACCGCAGCCCGCCAACGGCGGGCGGTCTCGACCACCTCGCTCATCCGAGCCCGCTCCTGAGAGAGGCGCTGGACTCGCGGCTGGTCAGCGTAGATCTCGGGATCAGAGAGCTCGGCCTCCAGCTCCCGGTAGTGGTCCGTGATGGCGGCGACCCGCTCCTCCAGGCTTTCCATGGCTCAGGGGATTGTGGCCCAGGCGACCCTCCGGCGGGCGGTCACCCCACACCGCTCACGGGACCGTGGCGTAGTTCTCGCCGACCTCACCGGTGTCGCCGGCACGAGCGGCGGCCAGGGCGGCGATCGCCACCTCGATCTGAGAGTCGTCCGGCTCCCGGGTGGACAGCCGCTGGGCGGCGAGGACTGGCACCAGGGCGATGCGTCCGAAGCGGGTGTGGCGGATCCGGGCGAGGCCCCGAATCGCCTCGTACGAGACCCCTGCGACCACCGGGATGAGGGCGATCTGACAGGCGATCCGCACCGGCCAGAAGAGCCAGCCGAGAGGGGTGAAGACGATCACGCTGACCAGCGCCACCACCACCAGGAACCCGGTGCCGCAACGGGGGTGGAGCCGGCTGGCGAAGCGCACGTTCTCGACCTCCACGGGAGCGCCGGACTCCAGGCAGTTGATCGCCTTGTGCTCGGCTCCGTGATACTCGAAGACGCGGCGCACATTCTTGCCCAGGCCGATCAGGAAGAGGTATCCGAGCAGGATCACGGCGCGGGCCGCCCCCTCGATGAGGACCGAACCCACCGACTGGGGGGCGCCATGGTGGATCAGGGACGAGGCGAGCAGGGGCAGACCGATGAAGAGGCCGAGGCCGAAGACGATGGAGATGCCGATGGTCGTCCGCATCGCGCGCGGGCTGATCTCCGCATCCTCGCCGAGCTGGACGTTGGCCGACCACTGCAACGCCCGCATGCCGAGGGCGAGCATCTCCCAGAGCGCGGCCGCCCCGCGGAAGAAGGGGAGCGACCACGGCCGGCCGGTGTAGACCCGGGAGCGCAGCCGTTCCGAGAGCACGGTGATGCTGCCATCGGGACGGCGCGCGGCCACCGCGTACTGGCGCCGGCCGCGCATCAGGACACCCTCGATGACGGCCTGCCCGCCGTAGAAGAAGGTGGCCGGCGGCGCCGCGGCGGCGTTGAGGGCCGCGGTGCGGAGGATGTCGCCCACGGAGGGGCCGCGCTCTCTCACCGCGCCCATCGTACTCGGCGATCGGGGCGGGCGTGCCAATCGGAGGCGGAGGCGCCGGAGGAACGCCCTGGGGAATCATCCGGGCGGGTTCGGATGAGGAAAGTGCTGCACGCGTCGAACGGCGCAGGCTGTGTACCCCACCACCTTTGTACCCCTTAAGGACACTTCTGTCCTAAAGCCCCCACAGAGGGTGGTCGGTCCCCCGGCAGGCCAGGCTGGCCCCGTCGGGGGGCGTCAGCGAGGCTGCGGCGGCGGCACCGACCCCGAGGGTGGGATGAAGGCTGCAGCTGGCGACGGCGCTGTGCGCCGAGAGGTGGACTGCCCGAGGAGCCCCAGGATGGAGGGGATCCGACCGACCGAGACCGCGCGACGGTGAGGGGCGACGAACCTGGCCGCGACCGACCTCAGGGGTTGATCACCGATCCTGGCCTGGGCGAGGCCGACCTCGCCCGGAGGTGCCCTAGCGGGTCGCGGTGCGAGCGGCGGCTCGGCGCCGGAAGCGCTCCACCTGGCCGCCGGTGTCCACGATCCTCTGGGTCCCGGTGAAGAACGGGTGGCAGAGCGAGCAGACCTCGGTCTTGAGCTCCGGGAGGGTCGAGCCAGTCAGGAACGTGTTGCCACAGACGCAGGTCACGACGGCGTCGGTGTGGAACTGGGGGTGCAGGGCAGCTTTCATGGACAGGCTCGTACTGAGGGGAACGGAACGCACCGAGGATACCACGGGACCCGCGAATCGAAGCAGCCATGGAGTGGTGCTTCGCTCCAGCCCCCCCCGGCCCGCACCCAGGCCCGCTCTCGTCCCGGTCAGCCCTGGTGCGCGACCGGCCGGGTGAAGTTGCCGTGGGCCACGGCGGGAAGCCGCCGCCGAACCGTCTCCAGGGCGGCCCCCATCCCGATTCCCGGCTCCATCTCCGGCAGCTCCTCGACGAGCCAGTCGTGGTCGACGTTGAGGCTCCGCCACTGGATCTGGTCGACCCCCATCTCGGTACAGGCCGCGACGGTCGCCTCCAGCTCCCGCGGGGTGTCGGTGATGCCGGGGAAGGCGAGCAGATTGAGACAGACCTGGCCTCCCGCCCGCTTGACGATCCGACCGCATTCGAGCACCTCGGCGAGCCCGTACCCGACGGGGCGGTAATAGGCGCGGAAGATCGCATCGGTGAAGGAGATGGCGCTGATCCGGACGCTGTCGCAGCCGGCCGCCACCATCCGCTCCAGCACCCGGGGCCGGCTCCCATTGGTGTTGACATGGATGGTGGCGGTGGGATGGCGCTCGTGGATGGCGGCGGTGGCCTCCACCAGGGCTCGGCCCCGGGTGAGCGCCTCCCCCTCGCAGCCCTGGCCGAAGGAGACGATCGCCGCCTCCTCTCCCCCCAGGAAGTGGTCGGCGAGCCCGGCGAGCTCCGCCGGCGTGGGCGCGAAACCCATCCGCTCCTGGGGCGAGGGCACGGCGCCGTCGCTTTGCAAGGAGATGCAGCCGAGGCAGTCGGCGTTGCAGGCGGGTGACGCCGGCAGGGCGGCCTCGTAGCGGCGCAGGAAGGTGTTCTGGGCGGTGTAGCAGCGGTACTCGAGCGCGCAGCGGGCCAGGTGCTCGACCAGACGATTGCCGGGGAGAGCGCTGCGGGCAGCGTCGACCGCCTCAGGGAGACCCGCCGCGGTGTGCCGGCTCGGCTGCCACCACTCGAATGCATCGGTCGAGATGGCGGCGACCACCAGCTCCCCGTCCCGTTCCGCGACTGCGGTGTAGCCGAAGAGGGGGAGGCGGCGGCTGCCCGCGACGGGCTGGGACGCCGGCAGCAGGGTCCTCAGATGCCCGACGGGGAGGATTGCGGCAACCGGCACCCACCGGTCGTCCAGCGCAGCGAAGCTCCCGTGGCGGTCCACGCCCTGGGCGCGCCGTCCCGGGAGGTGGGCGATGGTGGCGCCCTCCGGAAGTGGGATGACGTCCGAATCCTCCAGGGGAACCAGGGTGTGGCCCGACCTGGCGGCGGGCCGGAGCCCCTCGCGCACGTCGAGCGAGCCGTCGGGATGGGCAACACAGAGGCGCACGGACCCATTGTGTCCGGGTCGGCCCCGGCGCAGCAGCGGGGACAGGGTCGCCGCAGACCGGATGGGGGCAGTCGGGAGGCCGCGGGCCCGGGGGGTGTCGGGGAACGCCGGGAGCCGGCCCGGCGCAGGAAGGCGGGCAGGCGACAACCTCCTGTTAACCGAACGCGGCACAGCCCCCCATCGCTTCGCGTACCGTAACGGCGGCTCCGCCCCCAACGTATATACACAGGGAGGGGGGACCGCCCGTCCGACGTCGCTGGATAACGAGGGATAGGGGAACAGTCGGTCAATGCGAATCCGCCGCCCGCCAGTCGAACCCGCGCGCCCAGGCCACCGAAAGGATGCGGAGACGGCTGCCACCGACACGGCCGCCGAGCCGGCGAGCGAGGTCACCGTGAAATCCGGCGGGGGCGTCGTCGCGGAGGACACCCCGAGCCGCCTGCCGGCGCCCATCCGCCTCGGCGGCCGCCGCCAGTGGATCACGGCCGCCGCCGGCTCGGCCGCCCTCTGCGCCGTCCTGGCGTGGCTCCTGGGCAACGGCCTGGCGCAGTACTTCGAAGCCCAGGGGATGGACGACGAGCGCGCCTACCTGCTCACCGCCATGGTCCTGGTGATCCTGGCAACCGCCGTGGTCGGAGCCGCCTCGCGCCGCCCGGCGCCGACCAGGGTCGGTGGCCTGGTCGGGTTCGCGTGCATCCAGATCGTGCCCTTCCTGGTGCGGGCCGCCAACCAACCTGCCGTCCCGGGGCTCAAGTACCAGCAGAACATCCTGGGCTGGATCCTGCAGCCGCTCGGCATGCTCCTCCTCGCGGTGATCGGCGTGGTCGTGGGTGCCGCTCTTGGCGTGGGCCTGGCCCGGGACGCCGTCCACCTCCCCTCCTGGTTTCGCCGACGCCGGTTCTGGCCGGCGATCCCGGTGCCGATCGCGCTGGTCATCTTTGCGGGGGGGGCGGCGGTTACCGCACTCCAAGATGGCCCGCTCAGCGCCCTCCGCAACTACTCGCAACCGACGGCCGTCCTTCCGAACACCCCGACCGCGACGGTCTCGGCCGGACCCTCCGCCGTCGTGCCAGACCCCACGCCCGACATCTCAATCCTCCGCCAGCTCCCCGGGGAGGTCTCGTACCTCACCATCGCCACCCGCCAGGTCGACGTCTACGTCCCCGGCGTCTACGACGCGGTCCCCGGCCTCAGCCTCCCGGTCGTCTATCTGCTGCACGGCACGCCCGGACAGCAGGCGGACTGGCTCAGCGGCGCTCAACTGGCCGCCGTCCTCAATCAGATGATCGGGAACGGCACCATGCCTCCGACCATCGTGGTGCTTCCCAACGGGAACACACCCCGGAGCACGGACACCGAGTGGGGGAACAGCTCGTCCGGGGACGTCGAGGCCTGGATCGTGAACCAGGTCGTCCCGAGCATCGACCTCCAGTACCGCACCCTCGGAGCCGCGTACCGCGGCATCGCCGGGCTGAGCAGCGGCGGCTACGGAGCCGTGAACATCGCCCTCCAGAATCCGACGGTGTTCAGCTGGGCGGGCAGTTACTCCGGGTACTTCGTCGGCCATCAGGCGACCTTCGGGTCGGCGTGGAGGGCCAACAGCCCGCTCTACACCGCTGCCGGCGTCCCCGCCGCGGAACGCATGCCCCTCTACCTGGGTGCGGGGAGCACGGATTACACCTTCAAGGCCGACACCGCGCAGTTCGCCGCCACCGTGACCGCGCTGGCTTGGCCGGACGTCGACCTCCAGACGGTGCCGGGTGGGCACGGCTGGGTGGCCTGGACGCCCGAGATGGTCCAGAGCTTCACCATGCTCGGGCAGCTGTGGGGTCCTGAACCGTGGTTGACTCCGGTCAGCCCGTTGCAGGCGTCGCCAGCGGTGGCGGCGGCCGGCAGCGGGACCGCAAGGGGGGATCTATGATGCCCGCGGTGAGGTTCGTCGCAGCGCTCGCCCAGCATGCGGTCCCGGGCCAGGGACCGTTCCTACTGGGCCATCTGCTGGGACCCGTAGTGATCGCCCTGGGGCTGCTGGCCGCCCTCGGAGGGAGCGTCCGGCATGCGCGGCCGGTGGTCGCAGCCGCGACCTTCGCCGTCCTGGCCGGCGCCTTCAGCCTCGTGGTGCCAAGGAGCCCGCTCGCCGACTGGCTGGGTCTGGTCGCCCTCGCCGCGGCGATCGGATTCGAGGTCGGCTTCGCGCTCGCGACCCGCGGTGCGGCGGGCGAGACCAGGATCCCCGGTGAGACGGAGCGGCTTCGCCTCCTCCACGGTCGGACCCACATCTCCTGCTTTGCGGGGGACCGAGCCAAGAGCGTCCTCCATACCGGCGGGGGGGTCATCGGCTTCCAGGAGCGCTGGGGAGCCGCGGTGGCGGTGGGGGATCCCCTGGTCGCGCCGGGCCTCCGCCGGATCGCGGTGACCGGGTTTCTCGACATGTGTGCCGAGCGGCGCTGGGTACCCTGCTTCTTCCAGACGGACGGCACCCTCCGGGAGGTGTACCGCACCTCGGGCTTTCGCCTCCTCAAGTTCGGCGAGGAGGCGGTGGTGGACATCGACCGATTCGACCTGGCCGCGCCGGCGCGGGCGGATGCCCGGCACGAGGTCGCCCGGGCGCGGCGCGCGGGCCTGGAGGTCGTCACGGTCTGGGATCCACAGCCGCCAGGGGGGCTGTGGACCGAGCTGGAGCACGTGTCCCGCGACTGGCTCCAGGTGCGGGGCGGCCGCGAGATGGGGTTCTCCCTGGGGCGCCTGCGGGACGTCGACGGCAGCACTCGCTACACCGTCGCCCGCGATCGGAGTGGACGGGTGCACGCCTTCTGCTCGTGGATCGAGATGGGCGATGACGGGATGGCCCTCGACCTCATCCGGCGCCGGCCCGACGCCGCGGCGGGCGCCGTCGACCTCTGCATCGTCACCGCCATTGAGCGGAGCCGGGTCGACGGCAGGGCCCAGGTGTCGCTGGGCTCGGTACCCTTCCGCGAAACCCTCGGCGACCCTCCGGACGGCCGTCTGGCGCGTGAGACCCGGGCCTACCTCTATGAGCACGGCGCCTGGGGCTACAGCTACCGGGGGCTCTCCCATTTCAAGGCGAAGTTCGCCACCAGCTGGGAGAGTCGGGACGTCGCGGTGCCGCGAGGCCTGAGCGGCCTTCTGGCCCTGGCCGCGCTCATCCGGCTGCACAGCGGCTCAGCACCCTCCGCGACCGGGGTTTCTCCCGCCCCGGTTGGTTTGGAGGCTGCGCCCCTGCCCTGAGCGGCGGGGGGGCGAACCTCAGGCGTCCGGCCCTTCGCTGCGCACCTTCTCGACGTGGACCAGCGCCTCGCGGAGGCTGTCGATCCACTCGCCCTGGTGGCGGGCCACCAGGCGGACGCACCATGCCAGAGCCTCGCTCCGGCTCCGCGCGACGCCCGCGTCGATCAGGGTGTCGAGGACACGGCGATCGGCGAGCCGCAGCCGGGTCATCACGGGGACGCCGAGGGTCGTGAAGTGCTGGGTCACGTCCCCGCATCGGGCGCCCCAGGAGATGGTGCGACCGAAGAGGCGTTCGGCATCCCGGGCGACCGCGATCCGCGCCTGCTTGGTGTCGGCGCGAAAGCGCTCGACGCGCGCCGCGCGCGCCGTGGCTCGGGCGGAGTCTCCGGTGTCCGCAGCCAGCTCGACATCGGGGATCTCGCCGACGACGAGGATCTCGTCACGGTCCCCGGTGATGGTCGGGGCGCCGGTGAAGAGCCCTTCGGGAAGCCGGCCGGCGAACCAGCCCTGCAGTTCCTCGTCAGTGAGCGCGGGGGCGGCGGTGGGTTCGGCCTGGTGGTGGGGGTGTTGGTGTTCGAATCTCATGGATTACATAATTACAAGGGAAGCAGAAAGAGTCAACACCCCGGAGACCGCGCTCCCCGACCATGGGGAAGCCGGCCAGGCAACACTCGGAGACTGCGTCCGGGACGGCGATGCGCAGCCGGGCAACGCTCGGAGACCGCGTCCGAGAGCGCGCCCAGGGCTCAGCGCTGGAGGATCAGTTGCCGCGACCCTTGTCGCGGTTCTTCTTGGACTGGTCCATGAGGTCCTGGAAAGTCTGCTGGCCGGCTCCGGGAAGCTGCTGTCCAGCGCCCCAGCCGGGCTGCATCCCGCCCATCGCGCCCCGCTGGGCTGCACTCTGGGTGGCCTTCGCGACCATCTGGCTGAGCCAGGCCTGTGCGTCCTCCCGGGTCCTGAACTTCCCGGACCTGACCAGGGCGTCGAGAACCCGCGGATTCTGCGCGGAGGCGGAGAGCTGGGCGAGGCCGTCCGCGCCCGGGAAGCCCCCGGGCATGCCGCCACCGAAGCCGCCGGGGAAGCCCCCTGGCATGCCGCCATCGAAACCGCCCGGGAAGCCCCCGGGCATGCCGCCACCGAATCCGGGAGGGAAGCCCCCGGGCACGCCGCCGCCGAAGGCGGGGGGGAAGCCGGGAGGCATGGCGTCCGCCGCAGCAGGGGGGAAACCCGGAGGCATGGCGGCCGGGGCGAACCCCGGGGGCAGGGCATCCGCCGCGGCCGGGGGAACGCTCGCCGGCTGGTCGACCGGGGCATTCGGGGAGTAGCCGAAGAGGGACGCACCGCCCGAGGGCGGGGAGTAGCTGGGCGGTGGAACGGGAACGGGCTCGGGCTCTGGGGACTGGCGGCGACCGAATTTCATACAAGGCATGCTCGCAGGCGGGGAGCGACGGTGTCAAACCCCGACGGCTCAGCCGGGAAGGCTGCTGGCGGCGTCCTCCAGGGCTGCCCGGAGCAGCGGCCCGGCGACCGGGTCCGCCGCCAGCGGCATCCCCTTCCCCAGGATGTCGCGCCGGGTCTTGCGGACGTAGCGGCGGGTGAACTCGGGATCGCCATGAGCCACCACGTCCCGGATGTTGGAGAGGCGGTCGGCGGCCTTCAGCAGAGTGGCGTCGCGGTCCTTCCAGATCTCGCGGTAGTGAGCCCGCCGCATCGCGCCGGTCATCGCGGAGGCCGGGTCGGTGAGCAGGGCGACGAGCTGACGGGTGCGCTCCGGGAAGTCGACCAGTTCGTCGACGGTGAGTTCGGAGTCCTCGACCGCGTCGTGCAGGAGCCCGGCCGCGAGGATCGCCGGATCGGTGACCCCCAACTGCTCGCGGAGGATGAGCGCCACCTCCACCAGGTGGTCGATATACGGGGTCCCCTGGCGCCGGGGCTGCCCCGCGTGGGCGCGCTCGGCGATCGTGTGGGCACGGGTGAGCAAGGCCGCATCCAGCTCCGGAACGCGGGCCAGGAGGTCGCCCAGGTCGGCGGGCGGCGGGGCGGCGGCGGGCATGTGCCGACGATACAGGGGAGCGCTGGACGGGACGGCCCGGCGGCCCCACGCGCCCCGGGCGGGAAGGGGCTCGCCCCCGCGCCAGCGAGATCACGCCATCATTGCCGGTGACATCACCCAAGGAGAGCCGATGAGCGCGGGAGCGCTGTTCATCGCGGTGTTCCTCGCCTGCACCGTGGAGGCGGTCGAGGCGACCACGATCGTCCTGGCGGCCGGCCTCGCCCGCGGCTGGAGGTCGGCGGGATACGGCGCCGTGGCGGCGGTCGCCGTCCTCACCGTCGTGGTGGCTGCGCTCGGGCCCGCGCTCACCGCGATCCCGACGAATGCCCTGCGCCTCGTCATCGGCACGGTCCTGCTGGTGTTCGGCGTGCAGTGGCTGCGCAAAGCGGTGCTGCGCGCCGGTGGCGTGACCGCCCTGCACGACGAGGAGGCGATCTTCCAGAGGAAGCTGGCAGTGGCACAGCGGGCCGCCTCGCAGCGGAGGGGCACCGTCCCGGACTGGTACGGGTTCACGCTCGCCTTCCAGGGTGTGCTCCTCGAGGGGACGGAGGTGGCATTCATCGTGCTCACCTTCGGCAGCAACCAGCACGCCATCCCCCTGGCCTCGGCCGCCGCCGGAGCTGCGATCCTGCTGGTGGGCGCGGCCGGCTTCGCGGTGCGGGCGCCGCTCGCCCGAGTGCCCGAGAACGCCCTGAAGTTCCTGGTCGGGGTGATGCTGACCGGGTTCGGTGCCTTCTGGGCGGCGGAGGGGGCGGGGGCGCGCTGGCCGGGCTCGGATGCAGCGCTGCTCGTCCTGCTGCCTGGTATCGCGGTCCTCGGCCTGCTTCTCGTCGCCGGACTGCTCCGGCAGGATGGCGCCCGGGATCGCCGGACCGCAGCCGCGTCGCCCACCCAGCGGGCGAGCTGATGCACCGGGGGTTGCGCGCTCTGGCCGCGTTCGTGTGCGACCTGGTCATCGGCGACGACTGGAGGGTGGCGCTGGGGCTGGCCATGGCCGTGGCCGTGACCGCCGCGATCAGCCGGACCGCGTTCCCGAGCTGGTGGCTGCTGCCCACAGCGATCCTCGCCCTGCTGCCCTGGAGCGTCTGGCGGACGGCGCGTCGCCGCGCCTGAGCCGCCTCGACAAAGGCCAGGCGGCGCCGAGGGCGTCCAGATCGGCGCCCGGGCCGCCCCTCAGACCAGGCGGTGGGCGTCCCGTGAGTCGAGGGCCACATGGTGCTTGGTCCGGATGTCGCGCACCGTGCCGCTCTGCGCCCGCATCACCAGGCTGTGNNACCGCAACCGCGACATCCTTGCCTGGGACCAGATCGGCGATGCCGAGCTTCGCCTCGGGATCGAAACCGGCGGCACGGAGCGCCGCCGACTCCTCCTGGTTGCGCATCCAGGGCCGGCACTGCATCTCGCCACCGAGGCACCGCAGCGCACACGCGGCGAGGACCGCTTCGGCGGTGCCCCCGGACCCGATGAAGACGTCGATGCCGCTGCCCGGCCACGCCGTCATCAGCGCCGCGGCGATATCGCCGTCGCTGATGAGCACGAGCCGGCTGCCCAGCACGCGCACCCGCTCGATGAGGCTCTGGTGTCGGGGGCGGTCGAGAAGCATGACGGTCAGGTCGGGGACCTGCACGTCCATGGCGAAGGCGATGCGGCGCAGGTTGTTCTCGGGAGTGTCGGCGATGTCGATGGCACCCCGCGCCCGGGGCCCCACCGCCAGCTTGTGCATGTAGGCGCAGGGGGGCGGCTTGGCGATCCCGCCGGGCTCGGCGGCCGCGGCGATCGAGAGTGCCTGCGAGAGGCCCTTGGCCACCAGGCTCACACCATCGACCGAGTCGATCGCCAGGTCCACCGGGTCGCGTCCGACCCCGATGCGCCGTCCCGGGCTGAGGGGGTCGGCCACGCCACCGGCATCGATGACGATGTGGCCGTCGAAGGGCATGCCCAGGAGGGCCTCCTCCATGGCGCGCTCCCCGACATCGCGCGTGCTCGTCTTGTCCCCGCGGCCGAGCCAGCGGCCGACGGCCAGGGCGGCGGCCTCGGTGGCGCGGAGGAGCTCGAGGCCGCGATGCCGTTCGCGGCTCAACCGTGCCGGCGAAACCGTGGCCGCTCGATGCTCTGCTGCAGTCAGGACTCAGCGGCCTCCATGGCCGGGTCGGCGCGCGACGAGAGGACGCCCCGCACGGCTCCCAGGATCTCGTCGGCGGCCGGTGCCGGAGCAGCGGAGGCCCCGGCAGCCCCCGCGCCGCTCGCCTCGGCGTCGACGCCGGCCCGGCGGCAGACCGCGGCCATGAAGTCCCGGAAGAGCGGGTGGGGCCGGCCCGGCCGCGAGCGGAACTCGGGGTGGAACTGCGATCCGACGAAGAACGGATGGTCGCGCAGCTCGATGATCTCGACCAGGCGCCCATTCGGTGAGGTCCCACTGTAGACGACGCCGAATTCGGCCAGGCGCTCCCGGTATTGATTGTTGAACTCAAAGCGATGGCGATGACGCTCGTACACGACCGATTCGCCGTAGGCGGTCGCGGCATGGGTGCCCGGCTGCAGCTTGCAGGGGTAGACGCCCAGGCGCATGGTCCCGCCCTTGTTCTCGATGTCACGCTGCTCGGGGAGCAGGTCGATGACGGGGTTGGCGGTGAAGGCGTTGAACTCGGTGGAGTTGGCGTCCTCGGTGCCCAGCGCCTCGCGCGCGATGTCGATGGTCGCGCACTGCATGCCCAGACAAAGGCCGAGAAAGGGCACCTCGTGGTGGCGCGCGAACCGGGACGCGAGCACCTTGCCCTCGATCCCCCGATGGCCGAATCCGCCGGGCACCACCACGCCGTCGACACCCTCCAGCCTCTCCGGGGTCATCTCCTCGGCGTTGACCCACTCCAGGTGCAGGTCGACGCCGCAGTGCACCGCAGCGTGGCGGAGCGCCTCGGCGACGCTGATGTAGGCGTCGGGCATGGCCACATACTTGCCGACCAGGGCGACGCTCACCGCCGGCTTCGGTGCCTCGATACGAGCCACCATCCGGCGCCAGTCGTCGAGATCGGGAGGGCCGGCCGAGATGCCCAACAGCTCGACGATGTAATCGCCCAGCCCGGCCGCCTCGAGCATCAGCGGCACCTCGTAGATCGAGCGCGCGTCAGGAACATTGATGACGGCTCGCAGGGGAACGTCGCCGAAGAGCGCGATCTTCTCCTTCTGGCCCTCACCGATCAGACGGTCGCTGCGGGCGACGATGACGTCCGGCTGAATGCCGATGGACCGGAGCTCATTCACGGAATGCTGGGTCGGCTTGCTCTTGAACTCCTCGCTGGCCGCGATGTAGGGAACGAGGGTGAGGTGCACGTAGCAGACGTTGCTGCGGCCGATGTCGTTCTTGAACTGGCGGATGGCCTCGAGGAAGGGCAGCGACTCGATGTCGCCCACGGTCCCGCCGACCTCGACGATCACGACATCCGGTTCCGGAAGCTCGTTTTCGGCGACCCGGAGTACGCGCTGCTTGATCTCGTTGGTGATGTGGGGAATGACCTGGACGGTCCCCCCAAGGTAATCGCCACGCCGTTCCTTGGCGATCACGCTCGCGTAGATGCGACCGGTGGTGACGTTGCTCGCCTGGGAGAG
>PLAK01000120.1 GCA_003134115.1 Candidatus Changshengia sp. | reverse complement strand
CGGGCCGTGGTCGAGGCGTCGCTGGGCCGGCCGAGCGAGATGACGACGGTGGCCGGCACCACCATCATGGTGTGGCCCGGCAACCTGCTCGCCGACCTCTCGCCACCCTGAGCACGCATGAATAGCCCCATCTACCTCGACCACGCTGCGACCACCCCCCTCGACCCCGAGGTGCGGGCGGCGGTCCTGCCCTGGCTGGGGGAGCTCTTCGGCAACCCCTCCTCCGCCCACGGGCACGGCCGGCGGGCCCGCGCCGCCGTGGACGAGGCCCGGGACCGGGTCGCCGTCGCCGCCGGCTGCGCGTCGCGGGAGGTGATCCTGACCTCGGGCGGGACCGAGGCCGACAACCTCGCCCTCCGCGGGGTGCTGGAGCGGTGGGGGGCGGAGCGGGGCCGCCACCTGGTGGTCAGCGCGGTCGAGCACGAGGCGGTGCTCGCCACCGCCCGGGGGCTGGCGGAGGCGGGTCGGTCGGACCTCACGGTCGTCGACTGCGATCGGCAGGGGCGGATCGACCCGGCCGCGGTGGCCGCAGCCGTCCGGCCCGACACCGTGCTCGTCTCGGTCATGCTCGCCAACAACGAGGTGGGGACGGTCCAGGATGTCCCGGCGATCACGGCAGCCGTCCGTGCCCGGAACTCGCGGACCCTGGTGCACACCGACGCCGTCCAGGCCCTGGGGCGGCTCCCCCTCGGCCTCGACGCGCTCGGGGTGGATCTCCTCAGCCTCAGCGCGCACAAGGCGTGCGGGCCGCAGGGAGTGGGCGCGCTGGTGGCACGTCACGGCGTCTTCCCCGCGGCCCAGATCACCGGCGGCGGCCAGGAGCGTGAGCGCCGGTCCGGTACCGAGAACGTCGCCGGTGTCGTGGGCTTCGGCGCGGCCGCCGAGCTCGCCGGGCGCCGCCAGGAGACGGACGCCGCGGAGCTCTCCCGATTGGCTGGTTGGCTGACCGACCTACTGGCCGGGACCATCCCCGGCCTGGAGCCCACCGGCGATCCGGCGGTGCGGCTCCCCGGCCTCTGCAGCTTCGTGGTCCGGGAGTGCCGGAGCGAGCTGCTCCTCGCCGTCCTCGACGAGCTGGGGGTCTGCGCGTCGGCCGGAAGCGCCTGCTCCAGCGGGGCGCCCGTCCCCTCCCACGTCCTCGACGCCATGGGTTTCGGCGATCTCGCCGGCTCCGCCCTCCGCCTCAGCCTGGGGCGNNCGCGTCCGCCAGGGCGGCTGACCGCCCCCACCGGGTACAATTCCCGGTATGACGGTCGGGATTTCGGCGTCGGCCTCCTTCAGCATGCGGGTGAGCTCCAAGGCTCACTACGGTCTGCGGATGATGACCGAGTTCGCCAGGGCCTACGGGAAGGGGCCGATGAGCCTCGCCGAGGTCTCCCGCACCGAGCACCTGCCCCTCTCCTACCTCGAGCAGCTGGCCGCCCAGCTCCGACGGGGCGGCCTCGTCGACTCGACCCGCGGTGTCCGCGGCGGTTACCGCCTCACGCGGGATCCCCATTCGATCTCGGTGCTCGACGTGGTCCAGGTGGTGGAGGGGGAGGTGGCCCCGGTGGAATGCGTCTCCAACGATTACGTCCAGGGCACCTGCGTTCGGGAGGGTGACTGCGCCTCCCAGCCGCTCTGGCGCCGGCTCAAGGAGTCGATCGACGCAGTGCTCAGCCAGACGACCCTTCAGGAGCTGGTCTCCGACCACGCCCTGGTCGACAGCTTCGCCCCGCTGCCCCTCCTCACCGGACGGATGGGGTTGCGCGCGGTTCAGGAGGTGGCCCATGTCTGAGATCGCCGAGGAGGCCCGGGTGGTGGCCGCGACCGACGAGGGCGCGTCGCCCACCGCCGAGCTGCACGTCGACGGCCTCCGGGTCTCGGTGGAGGGCAAGCCGATCCTGGACGGCGTGGACCTGCGCGTCCCGGTCGGCCAGGTCCATGTCCTGATGGGGCCCAACGGCTCCGGCAAGTCCACGCTCGCCTACAGCCTGATGGGCCACCCCAAGTACCAGGTGACCGGGGGTGCGGCCAGCTTCGACGGCCAGGACCTGCTGGCTCTGAGCCCCGACCGTCGGGCCAAGCTGGGCCTCTTCCTCTCCTTCCAGAATCCGATCCCCATCCCCGGGGTGACCACCGTCAACTTCCTCCGGGCCGCGCTTCGCGCCCAGGGCAAGGAGCTCCCCGCCCGCGACTTCATCGCCCGGCTGGGGGAGGAGATGACGGCGCTCCGGATGGACCCGAGCTTCCGCTCCCGCTACATCAACGACGGCTTCTCCGGCGGGGAGAAGAAGCGGGCCGAGACCCTCCAGCTCGCCATGCTGGAGCCCCGTCTCGCCATCCTCGACGAGCCCGACTCCGGTCTGGACGTCGACGCCCTGCGCATCGTCGCCGACGGCGTGCTACGGGTCATGGAGAAGAGCGAGGGGCGCATGGGCGTGCTGCTCATCACCCACTACTACCGGATCCTGGAGAACCTCACCCCGGATCGGGTCCACATCATGCACCAGGGTCGGATCGTGGACAGCGGCGGCCCCGAGCTGGCGCATCTGATCGAGAGCGAGGGCTACGACCCCTACATCAGCGCGGGCAGCGCCGCGGCAGCGGAGGTGACCTCACGATGACGGTCCAGGCCCACGAGCTGACCAAGGACTACAAGTACGGCTTCCACGACATCGACGTCTCGGTGTTCCGCACCGAGAAGGGGATCTCGCCGGAGGTGGTCGCCGCCATCTCGAATCACAAGCAGGAGCCCGAGTGGATGCTCAGGTTCCGGCTCAAGGCGCTGGAGCACTTCTTCAAGCGGCCCATGCCCAACTGGGGGGCGGACCTCTCCGGCATCGACTTCGACAACATCTACTACTACATCAAGCCGGTCGACGAGATGGGCCGGAGCTGGGAGGACGTCCCGGACTCGATCCGGAACACCTTTGACCGCCTCGGCATCCCCGAGGCCGAGCGGAACTTCCTGGCCGGGGTCTCGGCCCAGTACGACTCCGAGGTCGTCTACCACAGCATCCGCGAGGACCTCGAGAAGCTGGGGGTGCTCTTCAGCGACTGTGACACCGGGCTCCGCGACCATGAGGAGCTCTTCAAGCGCTACTTCGGCACCGTGATCCCGCCCAACGACAACAAGTTCGCCG
>PLAK01000150.1 GCA_003134115.1 Candidatus Changshengia sp. | reverse complement strand
GAGCTGCCGGAGCCGGCCGGGGGACGACCAGCACGCCGACCGCCGCCGCCATGGCGAGGACGGCCGCGGCGCCGGTCGCCACTCCGAGGCGCCGGCGCAGCCGCTGCCTCCGGCGCCGCCGGCCCAGCTCCGCGATGGTCCGCTCCAGCAGGGAGGGCCGCGATCCGGCGGCGGGCCCGACCCGAACCCCAGCCGGAGCCTCAGCCCCCACTCCCGGCGCCACAGCGGCTCCCGTGCCGGCCGCGAGCGCCTCCGTCTGGCTCAGGCGACCGAGCACCGCGGCCATTCCGACCAGCCCGGCCAGCTCCTCCCGGCATCCGGCGCAGCCGGCCAGGTGGGTCTCGATGGCGGCGCGCTCCTCCGGCTCGAGCGCGCCCAGCGCGTACGCACCGAGCGCGATCCGGCGCTCGCCGCAGCCGTCGTTCATGGTCTCCAACCCCTTTCCTCCAGCGCCAGGCGCAGGGCGCGGAGCGCGTAGTAGGTGCGGGACTTCACCGTCCCCTCCGGGACGCCGAGGGCCGTCGCCGCCTCGGCGACGCTGCGCCCACGGTAGTAGGTCTCCAGGAGCACCCCGCGGTGCTCCTGGCTGAGCGCGCCGAAGGCCGCCTTCACCTCCCAGGCGTCCACGGCACGGTCGATGCCGTCGCCCACCGACCGATGATCGAGCGCCTCGGCACCGAGGAGCTCGGGCCGGCTGCGCCGGGCACGATGGTGGTCGGCGGCCAGGTGCCCGGCGACCGTGAACAGCCAGGGTCGCAGCGAGCGGCCTTCGGTGTCGAGGCTGCCGGCATGCCGCCAGGCCCGGAGCATGACCTCCTGCACGATGTCCTCGGCCCGCCCCGGGTCCCCGACCAGCCGGGTGACGTATCCGAGCAGCGCGTCTCCATGCTCATCCCACAGTGCGGCCACGAAGGTCTCGCCGGGATCCGCGCTCACGGCGATCCGCTCACTCCACGGGGCGGTGGGCTGCACACCTCCAGCACGCTCCACGAACGTCCCCCGTTCATCGGCGGATGAACCGCGGGGTGCGGGCGGTCGTGTGATGGGCATCGGAACGGTCCTCACCGAGGCGGGCTCGCTCGCCGGAGGTGACCAGCGGAGAACATCATGAACGCACCAGCACCGAACGGGCCCCTCTCCGGGTCCATCCTCCAGCCCGACCGCCGGGGTGACCCGCGCGGCCCCTGGCGCCGCCTGGGCGTCTTCGGTCACCACCGAGAGCTCGCCCGGCTCGTCGGAGCCGGCGCCGCCGTCCTCCTGGTCGCCGCCTGCGGGTCGACGTCAGCGTCGAGCGGAGGCGGCAACCCTCCGGCGACCGCGGCGGCGGGAAGCAGCAGCCCCTCCGGTGCCACCTCGACGGTCAAGGTGGGGATGGCGACGGTGAGCGGCAGCTCCGAGCAGGTCCTCACCCAACCCGATGGCTACACCCTCTACTACAACACTGACGACACTTCGACCACCGCGAGCTGCACCGGCGCATGCGCCGGCACCTGGCCGCCGCTGGTGCTCGCCTCCGGGCAGCCGACCAGCGCCTCCTCGCTGTCCGGGAGCCTGACCACGGCGACGACGGGGAATGGACGCCAGGTCGAGTACGACGGACACCCGCTGTACCGCTACGCCGGTGACAGCGGCGCCGATCAGGCCAACGGCGAGGGCAAGGGCGGCGTGTGGTTCGTCGCGACGTCATCTCTCGGCAGCGGCTCCACGGCCACCCCGTCGGCGGCCGCCGTCGTACCCGGGTACTGACCCACCACCCCCTCGGGAGACGCGGACCCGTGCTGCGAGCAGAAGGGGCNNGCGCCGCGATCCGCGTGGCGGCATCGCGCATCGCCGGCCACGTGCGCCGCACCCCCGCCCTCCCGGCCGAGGAGATGGCCGCGGGCGTGGCCGTCAAGCCGGAGATGCTCCAGCCGACCGGCTCGTTCAAGGTGCGGGGCGCCTTCAACGCCGCACTCTCGCTGCTCGGCAGCTCCCCGGATGCGCGCGGCGTGATCACGGTCAGCTCCGGCAACCACGGCCAGGCGGTCGCCCTGGCCGCTCGCACCCTGGGTCTCGACTGCACCGTGGTCATGCCCGACGGGTCGAACCCGATCAAGGTCGCTGCGGTGCGCGCCCTCGGCGCCAGGGTGGTGAGCGAGGGGGTGACCGGTGCCAACCGCGAGGAGCGCGCCCGCGAGCTGCAGGAGCGAACCGGGCTGGCGATGATCCACCCCTTCGACGCCTGGGACACCATCCACGGCCAGGGGACGATCGGCCTCGAGCTCCTCGACGACCTGGCCGATCTCGGCACGGTGGTCTGCCCCGTGGGCGGAGGCGGCCTCATCTCCGGCTGCGCCATCGCGATCAAGGCAGCCCGTCCCGAGGTCCGCGTCATCGGGGTGGAGCCCGAGCTGGCGGCGGACGCCGCCGCCTCGGTGCGGAGCGGCCGGCACGAGAGCCTCGCCGCGGCGCCCGCGACCATCGCCGACGGGCTGCGCAGCCTGAGCATCGGCGACCGTGGCTTCGAGGTCATCGTCCGGCGCCGCCTGGTCGACGAGGTGGTGACCGTCACCGAGGCGGAGATGGAGCAGGCGATGCTCGCGGTCTGGACCCGACTCCACCTGGTGGTCGAGCCCTCCGGGGCGGTCGGGGTGGCGGCGCTCCTGGCCGGGCGCATCCCCCCCTCCCCCGCCGGCTCCCGCACCGCCGTGGTGCTATCCGGGGGTAATGTCGATCCAGCTCTCGCCGCGCGGCTGTTCGCCGCCCACGCCGCCGCTCTCGCCACAGGAGGTTCAGCGCCATGAAGCTGGGTCTGCACATCCCGGACTTCACCTGGCCCGGCGGGCCGGACAGCCTCGGCCACGACCTGGCCAGGGTCGGCCAGGCGGCCGAGGAGGCGGGCTTCGACCGGGTGAGCGTGATGGACCACTTCTTCCAGATCGGGCACATCGGGCCGCCGGAGCACGAGATGCTCGAGGCCTACACCACGCTGGGATTCCTGGCNNGCGGTCACCACCCTCGACGTCCTCTCCGGGGGCCGGGCCATGCTCGGCATCGGCGCCGCCTGGAACGAGGAGGAGGCGCGCGGCCTGGGGCTCTACTTCCCGCCGATCAAGGAGAGGTTCGAGCTGCTCGAGGACGCGCTCCGGATCTGCTTGCAGATGTGGAGCGGCGACGACGGTCCGTTCACCGGCACGCACGTCAAGGCGGAGCGGACCCTCAACTCGCCGCAGGCGCTGAGCCGGCCCCACCCTCCGATACTCATCGGCGGCGCCGGCGAGCGCAAGACGCTCCGTCTGGTGGCCCGCTATGCCCAGGCCTGCAACCTCTTTCCCAGCCCCGAGCTGGACCACAAGCTGGACGTGCTCCGCGAGCACTGCGAGCGTGAGGGCCGCGACTACGACGAGATCGAGAAGACGGTGGGCTACACCTTCGACGTCGGCGCCAAGGGCGAGCGGGTCGGCCAGATCGTGGGGGACCTGCGCGACCTGCACCGGCGCGGCTTCTCCGTGGCCCACGGCCGCGTCCAGGACGTGTGGCGGATCACCCCGCTGGAGATCATCGGCCGGGAGGTGCTGCCCGCGGTCGCGGAGCTCTGATCGGAGGTCGGCGGCGGCCGCGGTCGGGCCCGTGACTGCTGAACGCTGATCGGGAGGGCCGGCAGCCCCCGCCTCGCTCAGCCCGACGCCGTCCGCCCGCGGCGCCGCGCCGTCCAGATCCGCGCCCCGCCGTACCAGACGGCACCGAGCGTGCCCACGAAGAAGCCGACCGGCAGGTTGGTCAGGTAGGAGACGGCGAGCGCGAGCCAGACCGTGGCCAGGGCGATGAGCACCGAGAGGGCGATGGCGTTGCGCGGGCTGCGGGTCAGCGACCCCGCCGTCGCCGCGGGCCCGATCATCAGGCTGAACATCAGAAGCACCCCCACCACCGGCACCGTCATGGTCGCCGCCAGCGCGACCACCAGCAGGAAGCCGGTCTCGATGCGCTGGGCCCTCACCCCCCGAGCCTCGGCCACCTCGGGAGCGATCGAGGTGAGCATCAGCGGGCGGTAGAGGACGGCCAGCGCGGCGATGCAGGCGACGCCCAACCCGGCGATGGGCAGCAGCTCGTCGGAGGGGACGCCGAGCACCTCGCCGAAGAGCAGCGAGTAGATGGCCGCGGCGTACTCGACGCTGAAGGAGAGGAAGAGGGCACCCAGCCCGAGCATCAGCACGAGCGCCAGAGCGGTGGCCACGTCGTGGCGTCCGCGCCTCCCCAGCCAGCCGATGCCGAGCGCTCCGCCGACGGCGAAGACGCCGAGCCCGGCGAGGGGATTGACACCGATGAGGACGGCGCCCGCCGCGCCCCCGAAGGCGCCGTGAGGGATGGCGTGGGCGACGAACGCCGCGCCCCGCAGCACGACGAAGAAGCCGACGACGCCGGCGATCACCGCGACCAGCGTCGCCGCGATCCAGGTGTTGACCATGAAGCCGGAGAACACCGTCTGCCCCCTCTACGCCGCGTCGCCGGGATGCTCGGCGCACCCGCTCGCGGTCCGCCGCGCCGCGCGCTCAGACCGGCGGCTCCTTCTCGCCTGCGTCATCCCCGTCACCGCGCCCGCGGCCAGGTAGAAGAGGAAGACCAGGGCCACCACGAAGAAGCTGACCGGCCAGCCGTGCCCGGCCGGCGGCCAGTAGTAGCTGTCGTAGGCGAGGACGATGCCGAGCCACACCGCCGCCACGCCGATCAGCCCGGCGACCACCAGCGCCCCGCCGGGACGTTTGGTCAGGCGCAGCGCGGTCGCCGGAGGGCCGACCACGAGGGCCGTGGCCAGGATCGCCCCGATGGTCTCGGCGGCGAGCGAGACCGCCACGGCCATGATCACCAGGTAGGCGATGCCGAGAGCGCGCACCGGGACCCCGCGCGCGGCGGCGAGATCGGAGCTCAGGGAGCTGAGCAGCAGCATCCGGTAGCAGACGGCCAGCACCACCAGGGAGACGGCGCTCAGCGCCACGATGCTCGGCAGCATCTGCTGGCTCACCGCGAAGAGGGAGCCGAAGAGGATGGTCACCGCCACCCCGGTGGTGCTCGAGGAGGTCGCGTCCAGGTAGAGGAAGAGCGCGGCCAGTCCCAGGCCGGCTCCCAGCACCAGCCCGGTGGCGACGTCGCGGGCCCGCGGCCGGTGCAGCCCGAGCAGCTCGATGAGCCCCGCGGCGACGATCGCGACGCCCATGAAACCCCAGAGCGGGTTGGCCCCACCCAGGAACGCCGCCGAGCCCCCCGCCGAGCCCACCTCGCCAAGGGCGTGCCCGGCGAAGGCCTGACCCCGGATCACGGTGAAGACCCCCACCGCCCCGGTGACCAGCGCCACCACCGCCCCCACCACCAGTGCGGCGTGCACCGGATCGCTCGCGAAGAAGCCCGGCGCGAAGAGCGCGCGGAGCACCTGGTTCATCAGAGGGAGACGACGCCGGGGCCGGCCGCGACGCCGTCGGTCTCCTCGAACGTGACCCCTGGTGGTCCCTCCGCCCCGGCCACCACCAGGATGCGGCCGTGGACACGGAGCACGTCGACGTGCTGGCCGTAGAGGGCGCTCAGGACCTCCGCCCGGATCACCTCGGCGGTGGTCCCGCTCGCCGTCTTGCCGGCCGCGACGTAGACCAGCCGGTCCATCACCGGGAGCAGCGGGTTGACGTCGTGGGCCGAGATGAACACGGCGATGCGCTGCTCCCGGGCGATGCGGGCCAGCAGCGCGACGACCTCGCCCTCGGCCCCGATGTCGAGGTTGGCGAGCGGCTCGTCGAGGAGCAGCAGCCGGGGCCGGCTGATCAGGGCGTGGGCGATGAGGACCCGCTGCTGCTCGCCCCCGGAGAGGTTGCCCACGCGGGCGTCGGCGAAGCGCCGCGCGTCGACGGCGTCGAGCATGGCGTCCACGGCCTGGCGGCGCCGGCCCCAGTCGAGCGGTATCCCGAGGCGATGCCCGTCGAGGCCGAGGCCGACCACGTCGCGGGCACGGAGCGGCATGTCGGGGTCGAAGAAGACCTTCTGGGGGACGTAGCCGATGATCGGGTTGCGGTGGGTGAGCGGCCGCCCGCCCACCAGAACGCTCCCCGTGCTCGACGTCTGGAGCCCGAGGATGACCCGGAAGAGGGTGGTCTTGCCCGCCCCGTTGGAGCCGATCAGCCCGGTGAACTCGCCCGGCATGATCCGGAAGCGGACGTCGTGGAGCACCTCCCGCCCGGCCAGCCAGACGCTGATGCCGTCGACGTTCAGGATGGCGTCGTCGGCGCTCGGATCGGGGACGGGGACGTTCACAGCCGGCTCGTCGACGCGCCGCCCGCGAGCGCCTGCTGCACGGCGTCGACCTCGGCCACCATCCAGGTCTGGTAGTCGTAACCGGGGGTGGGCATGGTCTCGTAGACGCCGACCACGGGGACGCCCTCCTGCTGGGCGAGCGTCAGCAGCGATTGGGTCAGAGAGTCGGTCACCTGCTGGTTGTAGACGAAGACCTTGACCTGGTGACCCGTGAGGAAACCCTGCTCGAGGCTCACGTCCTGGGCGGACGGGTCGACCCCGTTCATGATGTCGGCCTGGAAGGGCCACGGGGTGAGGTCGTCGAGGCCCGCGGCCTGGAGCACGTAGTCGGCCACCGGCTCGGTGGTCGCCACCGGGGCGCCGGAGAAGCTCGACTTCAGCGCGGCGATGGCCTTGGTCCAGGGTGCCAGCGAGGCGTCGAAGACCGTGACCTCCGCCGTGAAGTACGCGGCATGAGAGGGGGCCAGCGCGGCGAGGTCCTTCCCGATCGCCTGGGCGACCTTGGGCATGGTCGTGGGGCTGTACCAGAGGTGCGGATTCTCGATGGTGGCCGGCAGTCCGAGCAGGCTCTGGACGTCGATCACCCTGCGGGTTGAGCTGGGCGTCGCCGACTCGATGGTGTTCATGAAGCCGTCGTAGCCGGCCCCGTTCTGCACCACCAGCCGGGCGGCCCCGACCGTCTGTGCCACCTGGGGGCTGGCCTCGAAGGTGTGCGGGTCGGTGTTGGGATTGCTCATGACCGCGCTCACCGCCACGTACGGCCCACCGATCTGAGCGATGACGTTGGCGTACTCGCTCTCGGCCCCCACGGCAACAATCTTGCCGGGGTCCGAGGCCGCACCGGGAGCGCAGGCAGCGGCGACGGTGGAGATGAGGGCCGCGCCCGTCAGGAGGGTCACGGCGCTCCGACCCCGACCTCCCGCGCGTCTTGTCAGCATCTGCCCCATCAGTTCCCCTGGTCCGTGGTAGGCTTATCGGTAATGGATGCAGTTACGGAGTTTATCCGGTATGGTTCCAGATAGCAAGCCACGGGCGGGACCTGGCACCGGCGTCCCTCTGCCCGCGCTCGGGTCTCCCCTCCCGGCCGCCCGTCCCGCCGCGGACGTCCGATCGACCCGGCAGAAGCGCGCCCTCTCCGGGGTGCTCGCCGAGACCGACCACTTCCGGAGCGCCCAGGAGCTCCACGCCGCCCTCCGATCCCGGGGGGAGCGGGTGGGATTGACCACCGTCTACCAGCAGCTGCGCACCCTGGCCACGGCCGGGCTCATCGACTCGCTGCGCTCAGACGGCGGCGAGCTCCTCTATCGCCACTGCGACACCGCCAGGCACCACCACCACCTCGTCTGCCGCCAATGCGGCCGCACCGTGGAGGTGGAGGACACCGTGGTCTGGCGCTGGGCGGAGCGGGTCGCGGCGGACGCCGGCTTTGTCGACGTCGCCCACCACCTCGAGTTCTCCGGCACCTGCGCCGGCTGTGCGAGCACCGCCCGGGGCTGAGCCTCGCGACCGCGGGAGCGACGCCACCATCGCGCCCGCGGTCGCGGCGTGCGACTACCGGGCGGCCACCTCGACGGGGAGCTGACTGTCGATCCACGCCTGGAGGGCATCCCCGGACTCGAAGGATGTGATCAGCGCGTGTCGAGGCTTGGGCCCCGGGTTGTGGACCACATGCCAGAGCCTCTCGGTGTCGATCACCATCTGCATCCCCGGGCGGAGAGGGATCCGGCTTTCGGTCGCGGGGTCATCCTTCTGCTCGCGCAGGATGAAGGTCGAGCCGGGGGGCGCGTCCAGCTCCAACCAGGCGCGGACCACCCAGCCCTCACCGTCGGGATTCAGCCGGTTGTTGTCGTCGAGATGAAGCTGGCGGAGCGCCGTGGCCTCGTCGCTCGGGTTGAGCTCGATCACCCTCACCCGGCCATAGCGTGCCCCGATCTGCTCGACGTAGCGGACCAGCGAGGGCGCGATCTCCTGGTTCTTGGTCCAGATGCCGTCCTTGTCGGGCTTGCCGTGGTCCCAGAACCCGTGGCACTCCATCTCGCCGAGGGCGGACGCCAGCGGTGCGAAGTTGGTGTCGCCACCGGACTTCCAGTCGATGAACTCCAGGCCGTTCCATTCGGCGGGCGGGATCGAGGGGCCCCGATGTGGGCCCAGGACGACGAAACCGGCAGGGTCGAGAATCGGGAGCTTGCGGTGTGCCATCGGGCAGGTCCTCTCTCTGGATGGTATGGGCAGCAAGAGCTTACCGGCACCGCCCCCCGGCCCGGCGGGGTGGCTGCTACGGTTGAGCCCATGAACCCTGATCTCCATTTTGCCCACGGCATGGCCGACATGGCCGACGCGATCGCCATGAGCCGGTGGCGCAGCCTCGACCTCCGCGTCGAACGCAAGCCCGACCTCACCGAGGTCACCGAGGCGGACCGGCAGATCGAGGAGCTGATCCGCGAGCAGGTCCGGGTCCACCGCCCCTCGGAGCGGGTGGTCGGCGAGGAGTTCGGCGGCGACTTCGCCAACACCTCCGGGACCCGCTGGGTGGTCGACCCCATCGACGGGACCCGCAGCTTCATCCGGGGCTACGAGACCTGGGCCTGCCTGATCGCGCTCCAGCGGGACGGGGTCACGGTCTGCGCGATCGCCTCGGTCCCGGCCCTCGGGCAGCGCTACGCGGCGGCGCGGGGCGAGGGGGCGACCGTCGACGGCAAGCCGATCCACGTCTCCGCCATCGACCGGGTGGATGCGGCGATGCTCGCCCACACCAGTGTGTCCGGATTCGTTCGCATCGGGCAGGACGATCGCCTGCGCTTGCTGGCCGGGCGCTGCTGGGACAGCCGCGGCATGGGCAACTCGCTCTCCCACCTCTCCGTGGCCCGGGGCACGGCCGACATCGGCTGGTCGTCGCGAGCCAACCTCTGGGATTTCGCCGCCCTCGCCCTCATCGTCGAGGAGGCCGGTGGACGCTTCACCGACCGGAGCGGGGACTCACCGGTGGGTGGGGCGGGCGTGTCGAGCAACGGCCTTCTCCACCAGGTCGCGCTGGAGGCCGCGGGGATCGCCTAGCTGTGGCGCGGACCAGTGTCCGGGCTGCAAGAATGTGTGACCACCATGAGTCAGCCCACCGGCGTGCCGCCCATTCGTTGTGACGCCACCGTGTACACGATCGGCCAACGGACCGTCCTGCGCTTGCCGGAGGGAGCAAGCCGGAGACTGCCGTCGCGCGGGCAGGTGGCGGTACAGGGAACGATCAATGGCCATGCGTTCCAGACGGTGTTGGAACCGGACGGCTCTTCTGGCCACTGGGTCGAGATTGATAACAAGCTACAGCGGACCGCCACTCTCGGCGCGGGCGACACCGCGACGCTCGAAATCGCGCCACTCAAAGACTGGCCGGAGCCGAACGTGCCACAGGATCTCGAGACCGCTCTGGCAACGGCCCCTGAGAAGATCCAAGAGTTGTGGAAGGACATCACGCCGATGGCGCGTTGGGAATGGGTTCGCTGGGTCAATGCAACCCAAAACCCTGAAACGCGCAAACGACGGGTGGCAGTGAGCATCTCGAAGATGAGCGGCGGGAAGCGACGGCCATGCTGTTTCAACCTTGCCGCATGCACTGACCCGAACCTGTCGAGAAACGGCAGACTCATGGAGCCGGCGTGATTTCTCGGGTTCGATTTCGTCACCACCTGACCAGGTGACGGCCTCGGTCCGCCTCCGGACCGGCAGCCACCGACGGGTCTAGCGCCCGCCCTTGGGCCCGCGGAGGCGATCGGCCCAGACTGCCTCGACACGCACCAGGTGGCGGACCTCCAACCTCCCCTCGGCCTGGATCTGGCGGATCGCCTTCTTGTCCTGCTTGCCCACCGACGTCTTGGGGATGGCGAGCACGACGGCCCAGGACTCGGGCAGCCAGAAGGACGGCACCTTCCCGGTCAGGAACTGGCGCAGTTCCTCAGGTTCAACGGAGTGCCCGGGCCGGAACGCGAGCACGGCGAGCGGCCGCTCCCCCCAGCGCTCGTCGGGGATGCCCACCACGGCGGCGTCCAGGACGGCGGGGTGCGCCAGCAGCTGGTTCTCCAACTCCATCGAGCTGATCCACTCCCCTCCCGACTTGATGATGTCCTTGGTCCGATCGGAGATCTGGACGTAGCCGAGCTCGTCCACGGTGCCGACGTCGCCGGTGCGCAGCCAGCCGTCGTGGAACCGCTCGCGACCCACGCCGCCGAGGTGGGAGTTGGCGATCCACGGCCCGCGGACCTCGACCTCCCCCACCGACTTGCCATCCCATGGCAGCGGGGTGCCACTGTCCCCGATCAGGCGCACCTCTACACCGGCCACCGGGCGGCCGGTCTTTGACCGGTAGTACCAGTACGAGGAGTCGCCCTCGACCACTCCCCTCGGCGGGAAGGCGACCATCCCGAGCGGCGAGGTCTCGGTCATACCCCACGCCTGGATGAGGGGGAACCACGGCTGGTAGGCCTGCATCAGGGTGGTCGGCACCGCGGCGCCGCCGCAGATCCCCATACGGATGAAGTCGAGCTCCGTACCGGCCGCTTGGGCCGCCATCAGCAGCCCCTGGAAGATGGTCGGCACGCCGACGACGACGGTGGGCCGCTCGGCCGCCACGAACGAGAGCAGCGGCTCGGGCTGCAGGAATCGCTCCGGGAGGAGCAGATCGGCACCGCACATGAAGGCGGCGTAGGGCTTGCCCCAGCCGTTGACGTGGAACATCGGGACCATCAGGCCGATCCGGTCGTGCTCGTTGAGGGCGAAGTTGGCGACGATCGCGAGGGAGTGCAGCCAGATGGAGCGATGGCTGTAGACGATGCCCCGGGGGTCGCCGGTCGTGCCGCTCGTATGACACATCGCGGCCGGCTGTCGCTCATCCAGCACCGGCAAGGCCAGGAGCGGAGTCGAGCCCTGGAGCAGCTCGTCGTAGTCGACGGCGACACCCAATCCCGCGGTGTCGGCACGCCCCACCACGACCACCTTCTCCACCGTCGTCAGCTGCGGCCGGATGGCGGCGAACAGGGGTGCCAAACCGGCGTCGACGATCACCACCCGGTCGCCGCCGCTGTTGATGACGTAGGCGAGCTGCGCCGGCGAGAGCCGGACGTTGAGCGTGTGCAGCACGGCCCCGAGCAGCGGCACCGCGAAGTAGGCCTCCAGGTGCTCCTGATGGTTCCAGCAGAAGGTGCCCACCCGATCGCCCGGCTTGATGCCCAGATAGCGGAGGCCAGCGGCCAGGCGGGCCACCCGCTCGGTGACATCGGCGAGGTCGGCGCGACGCGAGCTGCCCCCCTCGAAGGTCACCACCTGACTGGCCGGGAAGAGGCTGGTGGCTCGCCGGAAGATGTCGGTGATGGTGAGCGGCACCTCCTGCATGGTGCTCTGGATCGGGCGAGCCATGGGCGGACTCCTCAGCCTGCCAGGGTTGGATGCGACCCTCCCATCATCCTCCAGCCCCGGAAGCTCGGTGAGCGTCCGTCAGGTGATGATCGGGTCCGGATCCGGTCACGGCGAGGACGCACCGCGGAGGCACTGAGCAACCCGGTCAGCCGCCTGTCAGCACCCGCTCAGCCGAAGAACTCGACAAGCGGCTGCAGGAGGGCGTCGGGGTGGGAACCGGGGGTGCCGTGATCCTCGCCGGCCAGCTCCAGGTGGCGGGCCCCGGGGATGGCCGCCGCGGCCGCGCGCGTGCCGGGGAGCATCCAGGGCATGCTGGCCGTCCCGACGATGACCAGGGTGGGCACCGGGATCGCGGCCAGTCTCTCCGAGGGCAGGAGGTTGCCCGGGCCGGCGACCTCCATGTCGTACGGCAGGGTGTGGGCGACAGCAACCAGGCCCGGCCACATCTCCGTGTGCCGGAAACCCTTGGCTCTCGCGAAGGTCCCCTCCGGGCGGCCTCGCCGGTTTCAACCGGTGAACGCAACGGGGTGATCTGATCTGGTGGATAGCCGCCATGAGAGGTGCCCCGTGCCGAGGACCAGGTTGACCCTGCAGGAGCGAGAGGAGATCTCGCTGGGAATGTCCCGCGATATCTCGATGCGTCAGCTGGCTCGCCAGCTGGGCCGGGACCCGGCGACGGTGAGTCGGGAGGTTCGATCTGGCGGAGGGAGGTCGGGCTACCGTGCCGTCAGGGCCGCAGAGCTTGCCTGCCGGCGACGATGGCGGCCTAAGGTGCGGAAGCTGGCAGAGGGGACGCCGCTGTGGGCCCAGGTGTGTGCCGGCATGGCCAGGGGCTGGTCACCGCAGCAAGTGGCGGAGAGGATCAAGCTGGAGAACCCCAGCGACGGGGCGATGCACGTGTCTCACGAGACGATCTACACCTGGTTCTACCTTCTGCCGAAGGGTGAACTGAAGCGTTCCTTGCTGGCTGGCTTGAGGCAGGGCAAGGAGCATCGTGGCCTGGAGCGCCGCGGCCACTACGGACGCCATCGGATTGCCGACATGGTGAGCATCGACGAACGCCCCGCCGAGGTCGCCGACCGCAAGGTTCCCGGTCACTGGGAAGGCGATCTCATGATTGGCAAGGGGGCCCACTCCGCGGTGGGGACACTTGTGGAACGAACGACGCGGTTCACCATGCTGGTCCCGCTGCCACAAGGACGCGCCGCAGAGCCCACCCGCCTGGCCATCGCCGAGACCATCGTCACTCTGCCGACGTCGCTGCGGCAATCGCTCACCTGGGATCAAGGAACTGAGCTGGCTCAGCATCGGCAATTCACCGTCGACACAGGTGTAGCCGTGTACTTCGCTCATCCCCGATCCCCATGGGAGCGAGGGACCAACGAGAATACCAACGGCCTCCTCCGCCAGTACCTACCCAGCGCTTCGGTGATGCCGAGCGACCCAGCCACCCTGCAGGCTGTCGCGGCCCAGCTCAATGGCCGGCCTCGCCGTACACTCGGGTGGCGTACGCCAGCTGAGGCCTTCAGCCAGCTTCTGGAGAGCCCCGTTGCACCGACTGGTTGAAACCGGCGGGTGCTGAAGCGCCCGCGGGT